>CAYQDF010000004.1:0-47599 GCA_964416175.1 uncultured Anaerolineaceae bacterium | reverse complement strand
GGATCCTGGCGAGTGGGGTCCGCAGGGCCAGGCGGTTGATCAAGTGATCCAACTCCCTGCGCCTGTCGAATACGAGGGTGGAGAATGAGCGGGCGAGGTTGCGCGATTGTTCGGCAAGCGCCTGGCGCAGTTCGACCCGGTCGGGCGTGGCCAGCTCCGCGGCTGCGGTGGGGGTGGGGGCGCGGAGGTCCGCCGCGAAGTCTGCGATGGTGAAATCCGTCTCGTGACCGACGCCGGCGATGACCGGCGCGGCAGAGGCAGCGACCGCTCGCGCCACCCGTTCGTCGTTGAAGGCCCACAGGTCCTCGATCGAACCTCCCCCACGGGCGAGCAGGATCACATCCGGCTGCACCAGACGGTTGAGGGCGGCGAGGGCAGCCAGGATTCCCGCTGGCGCCTCCTCGCCCTGGACAGGGGTCGGCGCCAGGATCACCTTCGCCAGGGGGTAGCGGCGGCGGAGCGTGTTCAGTATATCGCGCAGCGCCGCGCCCGTCGGCGAAGTGACGATGCCGATCGTCTCGGGCCAGCGGGGGATGGGACGTTTGCGTGCCGGGTCAAAGAGCCCCTCTGCCTCCAGACGCGCCTTGAGCCTGAGGAATTCCTGGTACAGCGCGCCGATCCCGGCCGGGCGGATCAGGTCGGCGTACAGCTGGTAGTTACCCGCGACCTCATAGATGCCCAGGTAGCCGTGCACTTCGACAGCGTCGCCGACCTGCGGGGAGAGGCTCTGGCTTGCGAGGTCGCCACGCCACATAACGCAGCGCAGGGCGGCTCCGGCATCCTTCAGCGTGAAATACAGGTGTCCAGAGGCGGGCCGGGAGACGTTGGATACCTCGCCTTCAACCCACACGTCCTGCAGCAATTCGTCGCCCTCAACCAGATCGCGCAGGTAGCGCGTCAGTTCGGTGACCGTCCAGGCAGGGGTGGTGAACATGGGCAGTTGGGTCATGTGCGGAGAGGATACTCGCCCTCAGCGGCGTTGTCAACTATTCCGTGGGCGTTGATTCTCTGCTACAATTTGGTGTGCAGCGTTGCCGCCTGCTATCCGGATCGAGCAATCAGCGATGCAATACATTTGGTCTCCCTGGCGCATGACGTACATCGAAAAACACAAAGAAGAGGAAGGATGCGTGTTCTGTGATGCCCAGGCTCAGCCCGACGGCCCCGATAATTTGATCGTGTTCCGGGGAGATCGGGCTTTTGTCATCTTGAACCGCTATCCCTATACCAGCGGTCACTTGATGGTTGTGCCCTACATTCACGAACCCTCCCTGGAAGGCCTCGATCCCGCAATTCGGGCAGAGGCCATCGAACTCGTGACCAGGGCGATCGGTGTCCTGCAGAAGGTTTACCGACCCGAAGGTTTTAATATCGGGATCAATATCGGGGATGCCGCCGGAGCGGGCATTACGGACCACATCCACCTCCACATCGTGCCGCGCTGGACCGGGGACACCAACTTCATGGCAACCCTGGGCCAGACACGCGTGCTTCCCGAACGGCTCGAGGACACTTACCGCCGGGTAAGAGAAGCCTGGGAGGAATAGTCTGATCCACAAAGTCGGGGATCGGATCCCTATCCTTAACAACCGGCTCTCATCGCAACTTTCCGACATTGGAGCCTATGTTCACTGTTCAGAGGAGATCTTTCCATGCATGAAAACGATCGTGAACCTCTCATTCTGAGCGCGGTGCGCACGCCTTCCGGACGGTTTCAGGGCAGCCTCAGCGGGCTGCCTGCGATTCGCCTGGGAGCGATCGTGGTAAAAGCTGCCGTAGAAAGAGCGGGCATCCCCCACCCAGCTGCCATCGACGAGGTGATCATGGGCAACGTCGTCTCAGCCGGATTGGGACAGAATCCTGCCCGTCAGGCTGCCATCTTCGCGGGGCTGCCGGAAAGCGTCGGGGCGACGACCGTCAACAAGGTGTGTGGTTCGGGGTTGAAATCCGTCATGCTGGCAGCCCAATCGGTGCGCGCAGGTGACGGGGACCTTTTCGTCTGTGGCGGGATGGAAAGCATGAGCCGGGCACCCTTCCTGGTGTTCGGACGCTCAGGGGAGCTGCGCTTCGGCCATGTGCAGCTGACTGACGCTCTGCTGCTTGATGGGTTGTGGGACCCGTTCGAAGATTGGGCGATGGGCGACGCCGCGGAGTTTATTGCGGAAGAGTTCGAGGTCACCCGCCAGGCGATGGACGAGTATGCCCTGGCTAGCCACCAGAAGGCGATCGCCGCCATCGACAGCGGGAAGTTCAAGGACGAGATCGTGCCGGTAGAGGTGCCCGGACGCAAGGGAAATATGACTATCTTTGACACGGACGAGACCCCGCGCCGGGATACCTCCCTGGAAGTCCTGGCCGGTCTAAAACCGGCATTTCAGAAGGATGGCAGAGTGACCGCCGGCAACGCACCTGGTTTAAATGACGGGGCAGCGGCGGTGACAGTCGCCAGCCGCAGCCTGGCGGAGACGATGGGAGTCCGCCCACTGGCGCGCATCGTGGGGTACGCCCAGGCCGCGGTCGAGCCGAAGTACCTGTTCGATGCCCCAGCCCATGCCATCCCTAGGCTGCTGGATCGCGTGGGGTGGAGCCTGAATGACGTGGACCTGATCGAGCTGAACGAGGCTTTCGCCGCCCAGGTGCTCGCGAACGGCCGTGCGCTTGCCGAGAAAGGCTGGGATTGGAGGAAAGTCAACGTCAACGGAGGCGCCATCGCGCTCGGGCACCCCATCGGCGCCAGCGGGGCGCGCATCCTGACCACGCTGATCTACGCGCTAAGAGATCGCGGCCTTCGCCGCGGTATTGCTGCCCTCTGCCTGGGAGGGGCGGAGGCGGTGGCGATGGCAGTGGAGAGGGAAGCGTAAGAAGGAAAGAGGATTTTTCGATCAAAAACCAGAGATCAAAGATCGGAAATTAAAAAGGGAGGGCAGGATGGAGATTCGACGGATATTTGTGGTTGGGGCGGGCACGATGGGCAACGGCATTGCCCAGACTGCTGCGGTCTCGGGATTTCAGGTGACGATGATGGACGTGGTTACCGAGCAGATCGAGCGCGGCCGGGCGGCGATCGCCCGTTCGATTGAGAAACTGGCATCCAAAGGCGCCATTACCGAGGGACAAAAGAAAGCAGCGGAAGGCATCGCCACGGCGACCGACCTCGCTGGTGTCCCCGATGCCGACCTGGTGATCGAGGCTGCCACGGAGAACCCTGAATTGAAGCAGAAGATTTTCAACGACCTGGACCGGCTGGCGCGCCCGGAGGTTATCCTGGCGTCCAACACTTCGTCGATCAGCCTGACCAAGATCGGCGCGGCGACCCGGAGACCGGACAGGGTAATCGGCATGCATTTCTTCAACCCGGTCCCGCTCATGCGCCTGGTGGAGATCATCCGCGGGCTGAGCACCTCCGACGAGACCACGGCGACCGCCGTGGAGATCGCCCGGAAGATGGGCAAAGAGCCGGTGGAAGCCAAGGATTCGCCGGGTTTCATCTCGAACCGCATCCTGTGCCCGATGATCAACGAGGCTATTTTTGCGCTGCAGGAGGGGATCGGCACGCCGGAGGCCATCGACACAGTGATGAAGCTGGGCATGAACCACCCGATCGGGCCGCTGGCGCTGTGCGATCTGATCGGCCTGGACGTGGTGCTTTTCGTCATGGAAGTGTTGCACCGCGATCTGGGAGAGGACAAGTACCGCCCGGCGCCGTTACTCCGCAAAATGGTGGACGCGGGGTATTTGGGGCGCAAGTCAGGGAAAGGGTTCTACGAGTATTAAGAACACAGGGAGCCGTCTGGATCGACGGCTCCCCGGCGCGCTGCGGCTTCCTTATCCGTTCAGGAGGAGGGATGCCGCAGCGCTGAGTCTGGTACTGTCATGCATGGACATCACCTCCTCTTCGGTGGGATAGCGAAGGGTGGTGGCCTCTTGCCACAGTGGGGGAGTATCACATAGATAATTCCACCTGTCAATAGGATAATCCCAATCCAAAATCGAATGCGATCAAGATCGTGAAAAAAAGAAAAACGTTTGATTTTTTATCCAATCGAGAATATAATACAACGTAAATCAATACTTAAACCTTCGGGGCGGGGTGAACGGGCAAACAGCCAACCCTGGTTTGCTTCGTAATTCCCCACCGGTGGTACAGCCCACGAGCGCGGCGTCAGCCCATTCAATCACTCTCCTGCGGATGCCAGCGCAGATCCGGTGAAACTCCGGAGCCGACGGTATAGTCCGGATGGAAGAAGGTCAAACGGGATCCGCCTGATCTGGCGTGGCCTCTTGCCGTGTACCCCGAAAACCAACTGGTTTTCGGGTTTTTTCTCCGGCAGGCGCCTTACGTTAAGCGGTTTTTCCTTCCTTGCCCCGAAAATGTCGGGGCATTTTTGCTCCAGGGAAGTAGCCGGTGGACCTGACTCAGTCACGAAAAATCATGATCGCTGCACCGCGGCAGCTTCGCAAGAGAGGAATCCTGATCCTGCCGGTCTCTATCGGGCTGGCAGTGGTCCTCTGGCACCTGGTCGCCAGCCTGGGGCGGTTCCCGGCATTCATCCTGCCGGCCCCTGCGCTGGTGTGGGAGCGTTTCTGGGAGTCGCTTCTCGATGGCCGGCTTGCCTACCACACCGCGGTGACGCTGGGCGAGGTGCTTTCCGGGCTGGCCGTAGGCGCATTGGCGGCCACGGCCCTGGGATATCTCCTGGCCCGGTCGCCGGCCGTCGAGCGGTTCCTGGCGCCGTACATCGTCGCCAGCCAGTCGATCCCGATCGTCGCCATCGCGCCCCTGCTCGTGATCTGGTTCAAGACCGGGTTGCTTTCCAAGGTGCTGATCTCCGCTCTGATCGTATTCTTCCCGATCCTGGTCAACACCGTGGTCGGCCTCCGCTCCGTCCCGGAGGAGCTTCACGACCTGATGCGCTCTCTCCAGGCCACACGCTGGCAAACGTTCACCCTGCTGGAGGTGCCCGCCGCATTGCCGGTGTTCCTCGGCGGGTTGCGCATCGGCGCCACACTGGGGGTGAGCGGGGCGGTGGTGGGCGAGTTCGTCGGCGCTGACCGCGGGCTCGGATTCCTGATCAACGTCGGCCGCGGCCAGTTCGACACAGCGCTGGTCTTCGTGGCCGTCTTTTCCCTGGTGGGGATGGCCTTAACGCTCTACGGTTTGGTCGTATTAATCGAAGCCCGCTGCTTATCCTGGCAACAGAGGCCCACGGAAACCCATTCATCCAGCTGAGGAGACAACATCCATGAAATCCTGGCAAATCCCTTTATTCTTGTTTACCACAGCTTCTCTCTTGACTGCCTGTGCAGCATCGGGATCCGAACAGACAGCTGCGCCTACGGGCACATCCCTGCCGCCGACCAGGATCCGGCTGCCGATGGGATACATCCCCAACATCCAGTTCGCACCCTTCTATGTGGGAGTCGAGAAAGGCTATTTCCGGGAGAACGGCATCGAGATCGAGTTCGATTACAGCTTCGAAACGGACGGCGTCAACCTGGTCGGCGCGAACGACCTGCAGTTTGCCCTCGTTTCCGGGGAGCAGGTGCTCCTGGCGCGGGCGCAGGGATTGCCGGTCGTCTACGTCGTTGCCTGGTGGCAGGATTTCCCGGTGGGGGTTGTCTTCAAGACTACCTCGGGAATCCGCAAACCGGCGGACCTGGCCGGCAAGCGCATCGGCCTCCCTGGGCTGTTCGGCGCCAGCTACGTTGGGCTGCGCGCTTTGCTAAAAGAAGCTAGCCTGGAGGAAAGCGATGTGTTTCTGGATTCGATCGGCTTCAACCAGGTGGAAGCCCTGGCGACGGACCAGGAGCAGGCTGTCGTGATTTACGCCAACAACGAGCCGATCCAGCTCGAGGCGCAGGGATACGAGGTAGATGTAATCCTGGTCGCCGATTACGTGCAGCTGGCTTCGAACGGATTGATCACGAACGAGACGACGCTCGCTGACAACCCGGAGCTGGTCCGCGGGATGGTGCAGGCCTTTCTGAAAGCCCTGGCGGATACTATTGCAGACCCGGAAGGCGCCTTCGAAATTTGCAAGAAATACGTGGAAAACCTGGATCAGGCCGACCAGACGGTCCAGCGCCAGATCCTGGATGCCTCGATCCGGTTCTGGCAGGGCGATCGGCTTGGCTATTCCGACCCGCAGGCCTGGGAGAACATGCATGCAATCCTCATGGAGATGGGGTTGATCAGCCAGGAACTGGACCTGAACGAGGCCTACACAAATCAGTTTATCGAGTAACAACATGTTGGGTATGCCGAAGATGCTCGTTGAAGACCGAATCAGCCTGGATCCGGTGCTCCTCGTCAAGAACCTGAGCCTGGTTTTTCCTGATGGGGAGGTAGGGTTGCATGTCCTGGAAGAGGTCTCCTTTTCGGTGGGTGCGGAAGAGTTCGTGTGCCTGTTGGGCCCTTCAGGGAGCGGAAAGAGCACGCTGCTCCGGTTGTTAGGGGGGCTGCTCCATCCAACCATGGGAGAGATATTGTACGCCGGTGAACTGCTCAGCGGTCCGCGCCGCGAGATCGGTTTCGTTTTTCAAAAAGCCAACCTGATGCCCTGGCGGACGGTGCTGGAAAATATCACCCTCCCTCTGGAATTGCTGCACATCCCCCCCGATGAAGCCCGGCGGAAAGCGCAGGACATGGTGGAGCTGGTGGGCCTGGAAGGTTTTGAGCATTCCCTTCCCCGCGATCTGTCCGGCGGCATGGCACAACGCGTGGCTATCGCCCGCGCCCTCATTCACGAACCGCGCGTCTTGCTCCTGGACGAGCCATTTGGCGCGCTGGATGCGCTGACTCGGGAGAGAATGGGCGCGGAGCTGCTGCGGATCTGGCAGGCCCGCCGAAAAACCGTCGTGATGGTAACCCACGCTATCCCGGAGGCGGTGTTCCTGGCCGATCGGGTGCTGGTGCTCAGCCCACGACCGGGCCGGATAAGGCTGGACCTTCCGATCGATCTACCCCGGCCGCGCCTGGAGGAGATGCGCTACACACCCGCATTCGGCGAGCTGGCACAGCGCCTGCGGGCCGCGATCGGCTGACCTCTTCCCGAACACCTCAACCGAATTCGCGCGTGGTAAGATTAACCCCCCAAGATCAATTCGCTCCGGAGGTCCTCAACCTGTGAAGCGCATTTTATTTGTCCTCCTCCTGACACTCTTCCCCATGGCGATCCAGGTCAGCGCGCAAGGCGCACCTGGCCTGGAATCTCTGATCGTGGATTTCTGGCCTGAATACGACCAACCCAATATGCTCGTCATCTACCGGGCAGTCCTCTCCCCCACGGTGTCCCTGCCGGCGGAGATCATCTTTCGCATCCCGGTGGAAGCTGGCAGTCCGCACGCGGTGGCTGTTGGTCCAAGCCCCGAACTGGTCGCCGACGTGGTTGCCACGACCAGCGTCGCCGGGGAATGGATCGAGGTTTCGTTCATCGCCACCACGCCAGCCCTGCGGCTCGAATACTACGATCCACGCCTGGAAAAGGAAGGCGCCCTGCGCAGGTTCCGGTACGACTGGCCTGGAGATTACGCGGTCGGAACTTTTACTATGAATGTGCAGCATCCGGTAGGCGCCTCGAACGTCAGAGTCACGCCGGCGGCGGGTCGGGTGGTACCGTTTGAGGACGGCTTCACGTACAACGTGATCGAACTGGGTAGTATCGGCTCTGGTGAGCGGTTTTCTTTGGAACTTCAATACGACAAGGAGACAGATGCCCTCAGTGTGGAGGCTCTGCAGGTCCAACCCAGCGCGCCGATCTCCCCGGGCGCCGGATCCGGAATAAGGATCAACCAGATCATCCCATGGGCGCTCGGGATCTTGGGCGTGGTCCTGATCGCTGGTGGAGGAATATGGTACTGGCGGTCGGGGCGGGGGGCGCCTGCCAGTGCCAACCGCCGCCCGCGAAGAGCGAGCCGGTCAAGTCCGGGATCAGCCGGGATGGATGAAGCGATCTACTGTCATCAGTGTGGGAAGCGCGCCGAACCAGGCGATCGCTACTGCCGGTCATGCGGCACCCGCTTGCGCACGGTGTAGGTCCTGGATTGCAGTCTTGACAGCCGGGACCGGCTGATTTCCCGGCTGCCGAACTGATTTGATGGGTGGACAAAAAAGACCGGGCACTTAACATGTCCGGTCTTTTTTATTGCCTCCCGCCTGTTCGGCGGGTCTATTCCCCTGGCGCCGGCACCGGTCTGGTCATGCCAGCCGTGCTGCCGCCAAGGTCTTCCAGGCTGTCCATCATGACCTGCAGGAGGTACTTGCCGTTGTGGGCAAATGCTCCGGGGTCTTTGACGGACCAGGTGAAGTTGTAGGCCGCTTTCAGTAGGCTTGAAGTCCAGGTGGCGTAAGCTTCCTCTCCCTCATCCACAGCCCCATTGCCATTGGCGTCTGTGAACCAATACGGGTAGGCAGCCCCATCGAAGACGATGGCGGTCCCAACTGTATCGGAGGCGTATGCCAGGATCTGGGCATACAGCGCATCGCGCACCGTGGCGAGCTCGCCGGCCATACCTTCGGTCACATCGCCGTCGCCGTCAAAGTCCTCTTCGGAGATCCGGATGGCAGTGATGTCATCGGTTCCGTGACAGCCGCTGCACAGTTCGACCTTGACCTCGAGGGCGTGTGTGTCGTGGCAGTCCACGCAGCTCGCTGCATTCGGGACGTGCGGGAACCGGCCATTGTAGGACTTGCCTTCGTACTCGTAGGCGCCCTTGGCATCCGTCCCAAAGAGGGTCGCGCCGGCTGCGAAGTAGTGCGGGTTGCGGAAGCGCAGCGCCTCGGAGACTTCGTCGTCCCCCAGCCCCAGCGGATCGATCGCCGCGTTCAGGCTGACCGTCGACTCGCGCCCCTGGTGGCAGTTGAGGCAGATGTTGGAGTCCGGATTTCCGGTGTCGACCACCGCGCCGCTCGGCATCCGCACCTGGGCGACCTCGAAGCGGGTGAAGGTGGTCAGGTCGTTGTGGCAGGTGGCGCAGTTCAGCCCGCTGGAGGGATCTACGGCGACGTTACGACCGGTCACCCCATCCCGGCTGGCGGCGGCCTCCTTAAGGAAGATCGGCAGACCTTCAGCGGAGTGGCACTTGGCGCAGTCGCCTGGCACTTCGCCGTCCTCATCCCAGTGACGGAAGGGCTCTTCGGAGGCCGCGAAGTGACCCGCATCGACCCGGCGCAGGCCGGACATATCGATGGGCGCGGATACAGCGGTGTTCAGGTCTTCGATCGAGTCGTAGAGCAGCTGGATGATGTACTTCCCGCCGTGGGCGAACGCGCCCGGGTCCTTGGTGGCTACCTGGTAGTTGTAGCCCGCCCGCAGCAGGCGGCCGGTCCAGGAAGCGTAACCCTCTTCCCCTTCATCGACAGCGCCGTTCGCATTGGCATCGCCAAAGAAGTATGGGTAAGCAGCCGCATCGTAGACGATGGCTGCCCCGGCAACCTCGCTGGCGTACGCCTGGATGTTCTGGTAGAGCAGGTCGCGCAAGCCATCGATCTCGGAGGCTATCGATTCCTCAACATCACCATCTCCGTCGTAATCGACCAGGGAGCCGAACATGCGGATGTTCCGGATATCCTCGACGCTGGCGACGCCGGTGTGGCAGTTCGCGCAGGTGTCAACCACCAGCTCCAGGGTGTGCGGATTATGGCAGCTGTTGCACGTATCGTAGCCTGCCACATGGTCAAAGCGGGGATCGTAGGTCTTGCCGTCGTACTCGTACCCTCCCATCACTTCCGTGCCGTAGCGGGTGGCTGCGGCGGCGTAGTAATGGATGTTTATGAACCTCAGGTCGGCGCTGGGCGTGTCCAGATCCTCGCCGACTGCACCGGAGATGGATTCGTCGACCTGGAGCTTGGATGATCGCCCCTGGTGGCATTCCATGCAGCGCGACTGGTCGCCCAGGTCGGTCAGCTCGATCCCGGAGGGAAAGACGACGCTGGTCTTGGTCAGGGTGACCTCATTGTGACAGGCCACACACTGGACTGTCGTGCCGAGCGGCGCCGCCGCGTCCACCACCCCGGCCGCGCTGCCGTCCAGACCCAGGAAGTCCAGGTGACCCGGAGTGCTGTGGCACTTCGCGCAGGCCACTTCGACTTCACCATCCTCGTCCCAGTGGGTAAAGGCTTCGGCGGTGATATCATTGTGGGGAGAGGCAGCCCAGGCCTCCGCGAAGGGGATCTCCGAGACCACCTGCTCGGGACATTCAGGACAATCCGGGCAGGCCGGACAGTCGGGGCAGGCTTCCGCTGTTGGACACGGCGTCTGTGTTTCGGCCGGGGCGGGCCCCCCGCCGCAGGCTGCCAGAGCCAGGGCAGCCCCCAGCACAAAGAGTCCAATCAGGATGTACCTCGATTTCATAACATTCTCCTTGGTGTGTATGGATATACACAGGCAACAACGTTAAAAGGGGCGATCATTCTCGATTGGGCGATAGTCCATCCTCCTTTCCTTTGGGTAATTAACCTTAGGATTTATACCCTATTTATGAGAAGAAGATTAGTGACAAATGTCATTTTCTGTTCAATGACAATCGATGGATTGGGTTATTCGCCTAATCCGCCGGCGCGCCAGCGTTGATCCACTCGACGAGCCAGTCGATCTCTTGTGGGGTAAATTGTCCAAAGTGAGGCTGCTCCCCTGTTTGCTTGATGAGGATGGGGCTGTTTTCCGCATCGCCCGGGATGACCGCCGGGCCGCTCGCGCCGCCCGCGAGGGTCCCCTCGTAAGTTGTCAGGTCGAGGTCCTGAATTCCGCCTTCCGGACTGTGGCAGGCGCCGCAGCGTTCCTTCAGCAACGGACCAATCGTGGCTTGATAGGTCAGCACTGGTTGTTCGGGACGCGAAGTGGGGGTTGGCGCGCGGGGGATCTGGGCGCGGAGAACCTCCCGCAGGGCTGGCGCATCGAAACCGGCGTACTCCCAGGCACTGCCGTGGCACGCGCTGTTCGAGCAGAAGGAGGTGTTATCCGTGCCACCAGGGTTCTCGGTCGTATGGCAATTTGAGCAGGTGCCGTCGAATACTTCCCGATGCAGGCTGATCCAGTTCGGGTTCTTGTGCGTTTCCGGTTCTGGCCCGCGACTGATCTCTACCTCGGCGACGAAATCCTGCGGGCCAGCCACAACCGGGATCGAGTGGCACAGGTTGCACTCCAGGCGGATGGCTTCTGCCGCCGCGTTCAGGTGCTTGCCGTCGTGGCAGCGGAAACAGCCCGGCGAATTCCTGTGACCCACGTTGTTCGGATGTGTGGTCCAGTCTGAATTCTGCTCCGGAAATACGCTGTTGCGGTAAGCATTCTGGAGCGCAGCGATCACGGCCTCGATTCTCTGCCGCTCAGCCGCGTAGAGGTCCGGGTAGTATGTCTGGTAGTAGCTGGCGATCCCGGCTATCTTGTTCAACCCGGCCTGGGTCGTGTCGTAGACTTGACTGTAGGCTTCCACCGCAATGCGCCGGATGTCCGGGATATCCGGGGGGATGATCCCGCGCTCCATCAGCTCATCAATGGTCTCCTCGGGCGTCTTTACCAGGTGGGTGATGCGGTTATGGCAGGTGATGCAGTCCATTTCCTTCAAGTCGGCCGGATCGAAGGTTTCCGGGTTAAAACCTGCCTCAACGTCAACGTACTCGGTGATCGATCCGTCGTCTTCGTAGACGCGTACGTAGGGGATGTTCTGCTCTTCGAGGTCCAGGGGCAGGTACTCGATCCGATTTTCGATGTGCCAGTGGATGCCGCGCCCGAGTCCCTGGCGCTTGCTGCCGCCGCCGGTTTTCATCACCAGGTAAATCGTGGTGGGGGTATTCGCCTTATCCGGGGTAAAGTGCTTGATCTCTCGCAGGCTGTCGTCCGAGAACTTTTCCGGGAAGTGGCATTTCTCGCAGGTCTCCCGGGCAGGGCGCAACTCTTCGGCGCGGATGGGAAATTCATAAGTCTTGAAGGCGGTCGCCGTGACGTGCCGGATGTCGCCAGCCTTGCGCGTGATCCGTGTGGCGATGAAGCCCTTGCCGATGTGGCAGTCGACGCAGTCGATGCGGGCGTGGGGGGAAGTCAGATAAGCGGTGTACTCCGGCGGCATGGTGTGGCAGGTTGCTCCGCAGAATTCGGGCGAGTTGGTGTACTCCCATCCGAAGGCGGCCGCGGTCAGGACGACCAGCGTGAGCGCACCGAGCACCGCATAGGGCAGGACGCGCACCCAGGTCGGCGAACCAGGGGGTGGGAGGAAGAACTGCTTAAGCCTGTTTATCGCTCGCTTCAATCCAGCCTCGGTGTGACAGCTTGCGTCTGGCTTGTCAAGGATTCAGAGGAACCACCGGTATCGAGTCGGGTCGACCACCCGGCGAGAGTCATTCTTCTGGAGGAGTGTGATAGCCTTTCGCTTTGTCGATCAGCTCTTCATCGGTTTTCGGCGTGGCGTTGCCGCCCTCGACGTGGCACTGGCGGCAAGCAAAGTTTAAACCGATCTCCGAGAGAGCGGTCGTGCCATCCTCAGAGAATTGTCCAATCTGGTTGGGGTTGATGCGCATCAGGTGCGTGCGGATGTCTCCCGTGAATTTCTCCGCATCGCCCCAGGCCGACTTGATGATGTGCGGCATATGGCAGTCGATGCACTGTGTGATGTTTGGGTGGATCTGCGAATCCTGGAAGCTGGCCTCATCAAGATGACAGTTCTCGCACCGGGTGCGTGTCGTCTGGACCTCTGCCTGGCGCAGCTGCACGACGCCCTGGTGCGGATCATGGCAGACGACGCAATCCAGGGTGACGTGTTTGCTTTGGAAGAGTTCCTCGTATTGTTCATGGTGCTCAATGAACCCATCTTTCGCGTCCACCGTTTCGACTGCGCCTCGAATGTGGCACTGCCCGCACAGCTCTGCGTCTCTATCGAGGATCATCTGGACCCCGGATGGATTCTGGACGTGCAGACCCCCAGGTCCGTGGCAGGCTTCGCACCGGACCCCCGGTTCAGCCCAGGTGCCGACGATGCCAGGCAGCCCATCCTGGTTGCCCTGCGGGCTGTAGCCGGTCGTGTGGCAGGCGCCGCAGTCGTAGGGGAGGTTCGCCTCACCAGAATGGTAGGTCACCCAACCCGCTTCCCGGTTGAGGACCGGGTTCGGGTTGGGGAGGTTGTATTGATTCAGATATTCGGTATTGCCGCTGGAACCAGGCGCGTCGGTGATGATGTAGCCCTCCAGGTTGATAAAGCGCGCTTTCCAGTTGTACCCACCGATGACATATGCGATATCAGCCCAGGTGTACCCCTCAGGCGGCTCCGGGATTTCGGAGAAGGGGTAGTCCGGCGGTTGTCCATCGACCACGGGGTTGAGTTTCCAGGCGTGGCCGGAATTGATAAAGACGTCAAAGATGGCGCTGTGGCAACCGCGGCAGGTAGCGCTGCCAACATATTCCGCGCCGACACCGCCTTCCGAGATCCCTTCCCCGGCCGGGCCGGGCGGGCCGGCGGGGCCTTCGGGCCCCGGAGGACCCTGGGGACCTTCCGGTCCGGGAGGCCCAGCGGGTCCAGGCGGCCCCTGAGGGCCCTCTGGACCTGCACAGGCTACGGTTAAGAGCAATACGATGAGGATTGCCCCGATCGCCAGGAAGGTTCTCGATTGCATGGTTGATTCTCCTCGCAGAGCTGTGATGTGAGCAGGTGATGGCAAAGGATTGCTACCAGGGCGCTTGTCTGATTGGGCCGTCTGGTTTGCTCAAGGCCTTTAGGAAGGCTGGCGTGGTAGAGCGCTTTCTTCTTTCATGCGGCCGATTTGTGTTGCGGAGAATTGCCTAATTATTTTACCCCAATAATTAACTGAATATGAGTGAATTTGTTATGCGGCATATAGGATTAATGTCATATCGTTGCGAGTTATTAAATATTAAGGATTGCTGTAAAATACTTTACAGGCTGGTAGAAGATGACCGTTCCTGGATTGCACCTGTATATTGTCTTCATCTTTTTTATTTACGGGCTGGCATTCTTCAGCATGGGGTTGGCCCTTTCCCTGGAGACTCTGCGTTCTCCCATGCTGGCTGACCGGCGCGTGCTGCGTCCTCTGGCTGTGTTCGGATTGTTGCACGGTGCGCACGAGTGGATCGAAATCCTCCTCCTGCAAGGGATCTGGCTGGGGGTCTCCTTCCCACAAGGGGTGATCTGGATGCGCCTGATCTGGCTGGTAGTCTCTTTCACCCCCCTGGTGGTTTTCGGCGTCTTTATGTTGTCTGGCAGGCCGCTGGGGAACATCTGGGCTGTAGCCCTGTCCGCCGGCTGTATTTTTCTCTTTGTCGTTGGAGTCTACGCCGACAGCCTGGCTCAAGGATCTGTGATCCTGGAGAGGGTGGACCCGATCGCCCGGTACCTGCTGGCAATTCCGGGAGGTATCCTCGCAGCCTTGGGCCTGCGGGCGCGAGCCCAGCAAGTGAAACAGGATGGCCAGCCGGAGCTGGCGCCGCGCTTCCTTTGGGCTTCCATCGGCTTTGGTTTGTATGGGCTGACTCAGGTGTTCGTATCGCCGGTCGATATGTTCCCAGCCAGATATGTGAACGCCGCTGTATTCATGGATATTTTTGGATTTCCCGTGCAGCTCGTCCGGGCATCGTTAGCCGTGTTGATTACGTTAGACCTGATCCGGGCGATCCAGATCGTCGAGCGCAAGCGCGAGGAACAGCTCCTGGCCGCGCAGCGCGAACGGCTGGCGGCCCTGGAGCAGGTCCAGCGCGATCTCGTAGAGAGAGAAGCTCTGCGAGGCGAACTGTTGCGCCACACGGTCATCGCCCAGGAGGAGGAACGGGCGCGCATCGCCCGCGAGCTGCACGATGAGACCGCCCAATTCTTGACTGCCTTGAGCCTCAACCTGGCTACCCTGCGCAGTTTATTGACCGGAAAACCTGAAACCACAGAGATCGTGGACCGGCTGCAGAACATCATCCGACAGATGTCGCAGGGGATCTATCGGCTGGTGCGCGATCTGCGCCCGGCACAGCTCGACGACCTGGGGCTGGTTGCCGCGCTGCAAGTTTTAGCCGATCAGGAACGCCAGCGAACCGGGCTTCAGGTAACTCTTCAAGTAGCAGGAGACCGGCAGCGGCTGGATACCCTGGTGGAGACAGTGATCTTTCGCGCAGCGCAGGAGGCTATCAACAACGTCGCGCGGCATGCTGGATGCGACAGGGCAATGATCGAATTGTGTTTTGCGGCAGGTGAAGTCCGCCTGCGGGTGATTGATCAGGGCCTTGGTATTCAGGACAGGAATGCCGCAACCTCCAGGCGGGGGTGGGGCCTGGAAGGGATCCGCGAGCGCGCCGAGTCCGTCGGCGGACGATTCGCTCTGGTCTCACCTCCAGGCGGGGGCACTGTCGTGGAGGTCGCCGTTCCAATTAAAGCCCCCGCGACCGGTGCAGTACAGGAGATACCCCATGAACACCATCCGGTTGATGTTGGTTGACGACCACGATATCGTGCGCACAGGTCTCCGGACCTACCTGGACACCCAGGAAGGAATGCAGGTCGTCGCAGAAGCTGGCAGCGGTGGTGAAGCGATTCAAATCGCTCAACAGGTGCACCCGGATGTCGTCATCATGGATATCACCATGCCGGAAATGGATGGCCTGGAAGCGACCCGGCAGTTAAAAATGGTTTTTCCAGATGCCAAGGTGCTGGCGCTGACCATCCACCAGGACAAACAGTATTTGTTCGAGATGCTTCAAGCTGGCGCGACCGGTTATGTCACAAAACAGATCGCTGCTGAAGAACTGGTGCATGCCATCCGGTGCGTCGCATCCGGCAACGTTTACCTGCAACCTGCCCTGGCGCGCTGGCTGTTGGAGGATTATCGCCGCTTGCTGGCAGAATTACAGACGGGGACTTCTCACGCTGACCGGGAAGAGGTCGCCAGGCACGACCTGGACGTCCTGAGCGACCGGGAACGCCAGGTACTGGAAGCGGTGGCGGAGGGGATGACTAACAACGAAATCGGTGAGAAATTGGGCATCAGCCCGAAGACGGTCGCCCGGCACCGCGAGCGCATTATGTTCAAACTCAAACTGCATTCATCGACAGAACTGGTCAAGTTCGCCATCCGGACCGGTCTGATTCGGGCCTGAGCTCTTCTAAGGCTTTCTCATACAGAATTTGTCGTTATCTCAGGTTGCATTAATCTACCTGTGCCAAAATTAAGTGTTGTGTTCAGAAAGCGACCACTTGCGCGCGAAAGCGGTCGATATTTTGGAGGTTCGAAGCATGGCAGATTACATCGCTACTCAAGGCGGTAATGCGAGCCGGGCGAAATTCTTTGCCGGCGGGCTGCTGATTGTTGCAGCTGTTGTGTACCTGATCGTGACTTCAACGCAGGCGAGCGCCCAATATTTCCTCACTGTGAATGAACTGGTCAACCGGTCTGTTGACGTGCGCGGGCGCGAGGTACGCGTCTCAGGAGCTGTGCTCGGAGACAGCATTCAATACGACCCCCAGACTCTCACCCTGCAGTTCACGGTGGCGCACGTCCCGGGCGATAATCAGGAGATCGAGTCCCAGGGCGGCCTGGCAGAGGTGCTCCACGCTGCAGTGGCCGATCCCAGCCGCTCTCGCCTCCAGGTGGTCTACACCGGACCCAAGCCCGACCTGCTGCGACACGAAGCTCAGGCGATCATGACAGGTAAAATCGGTGAGGATGGGGTTTTCTACGCCGACGAGCTCCTGCTTAAGTGCCCGACCAAGTACGAAGAGGACCTCCCAGAGCAATCCGAAGGATAGATGACAGCACCCTGATCCGAAACGAGTAGATAGTCCAAGGCTGCGTGAAGCGTGTTCTCCCTCGTTTCACGCAGTGGCATCTTATGACACTGGAGTGATGGATGGTTGCAAATCTTGGATACGGCGCGCTGGTAATCGCTTTCCTGGTATGTCTCTTCGGAATCGGGGCGGCTTATTACGGCTCCCGGAGGAACGATCACGCCTGGGTCGAGAGCGGCCGCAATGCGATGCTGCTGACCTGGCCGCTTCTTACGGTTTCTGCGCTCAGCATTATCTACTTACTGGTCACGAATCATTATGAGGTGGACTACGTCGCCAGCGTGACCAGCAACAGCATGCCTGTCTATTTAAAGGTTACTGCCCTTTGGGGCGGGCAGGCTGGTTCGCTGGTCTTCTGGTCCTGGCTGATGGCTGCCTTTGCCTCCGCCGTCACCCTGCGCAAATGGGACCGCGATCGGGAGTTCCTGCCCTGGGTCGTGATCGTGGCCCTGACCACGCTGGCGTTCTTCCTGGCTTTGATCATCTTGTTCGAGAATCCCTTCCTCCGGCTGTGGCAAACTGCAACGGAGATCAAGACGGCCATGTGGCAGCCGGCGGGATCGGTGCCTTTTGCGCCTTCCGACGGGAACGGGCTGAACCCCCTCCTCCGCCACCCGGGGATGATCATCCACCCCCCCATGCTGTATCTGGGGTTCGTCTCGTTCGTCATCCCTTACGCGTTCGCCATTGCCGCACTGGTGACCGGGCGAAGCGACGACCGCTGGATCCGCATCACGCGTCGGTGGACGCTTGTCGCCTGGCTGTTCCTCTCGTTGGGGCTGATCCTGGGCGGGCGTTGGGCGTACGATGTCCTGGGTTGGGGTGGGTACTGGGGTTGGGACCCGGTGGAGATTGCCGCCTTTATGCCCTGGCTGACCGGCACTCCATTCCTTCACTCCGTGATGATCCAGGAAAAACGGGGGATGCTGAAGCACTGGAACATGGTGCTGATCATCCTGACCTACGACCTGGTCATCTTTGGAACGTTCCTCACCCGGTCTGGCGTACTCTCCTCCGTGCATGCCTTCGCCCAAAGCGCCATCGGGCCGGCCTTCTTCGGGTTTATCGGCCTGACTTTCATTATCTCTCTATCTTTGCTTCTCCGCCGGTGGCAGGAGCTCAAATCCGAGGCGCGTATGACTTCCCTCCTTTCGAGGGAAGCCCTCTTTCTGTTAAACAACCTGCTGTTTCTCAGCATCTTCGTCGTGTGTTTCTGGGGTGTTCTTTTCCCCCTCATCTCTGAGCTGTTTTCTGGTCAGAAAGTGACTGTAGGGCCGCCTTTCTACGAACGCGCGACGGGTCCTCTGTGGGCTGGGCTGCTGTTTCTGATGGGTGTGGCGCCACTCTCCGCCTGGGGACACTCGACGATCAAGACGCTCGGCCGGGCGATCTGGAAGCCCGCTCTGTTCTCCTTCGCCGTGGTTGGCCTGCTCCTGCTGGCCGGAGTCCGCCACCCGATCGCTCTACTGGCGTTCTGGCTGTGTGCATTCGTGGCAGCTGTGACGCTTTATGAATTCTGGCGAGGTTCGCTTGCCCGCCATCGCCGCTCCGGTGAAAGCCTTCCAGTCGCCCTTTGGAACCTGGCTGGACGCAACCGGCGCAGGTACGGCGGGTACATCATCCACCTCGGCGTCGTTCTGATGGCGATCGGCATCATCGGCATCGAACTCTTCCAGACCGAGACCCAGGGAACGATCTCGCAGGGGGAGCAGATCACTCTGGGAGACTACAGCATCACTTATGAATCGCTTTCCAATTTCGATACCAGGGACGGGCGCAACGTCTCACGGGCGGTGGTCAGCGTTTACCGGGATGGGGAGTATGTATCAGAGCTGTACCCGCGCCGGGATTACTACTACGAATCCCAGCAACCGATGACCATTCCAGGGGTGCGAAGCACCTGGGAAGATGATTTCTACGTTCTGCTGGTGGACTGGCAGCCGATCTCCTCGCAGAGTGCGACGTTCAAGGTTTATCACAACCCTCTGGTGAACTGGCTGTGGTTCGGAGGATTCGTATTCATCCTGGGCACCCTGGTGGCAGCCTGGCCAGACAAAGACCCGGAGCCTGCCCGAGCCCGGGTGAGAAAGACGGTCTACGCAGCCACATGAACGGCTCACGGATACCTTTGTGGATAACCACCCTCGGCTTGGGCCTGGCGACGCTGGTTGCCGGGCTGTACCCGTCCGGCGCCTCCCTGGCCCAGGTGCCCACACCGGCAGGTCCTACAGAAGACCAGGTCAATGCCATCGCCAAAGGTCTTTACTGCCCAGTGTGCGAAAACATCCCCCTGGACGTTTGCCCGACGACCGCCTGCGCCGAGTGGCGGGAACTGATCCGGGAGAAGCTGGCTGAGGGCTGGTCCGAAAGGCAGATAAAAGATTATTTCGTCGCCCAATACGGAGACCGGGTGCTGGCCACGCCGCCGCCCCGCGGCTTGAACTGGCTGGTATATGTGATCCCTCCACTGGCGATCATCGCGGGGGCATATATCCTCTACCGGGCCATGCAAGCCTGGAGGCAGCCGATGCCAGCAGTGAAAGAAGGGGATTCTGCAGAGATTAGCGCCGGAGACGAGTACGTCGCCCGTCTGGAAGAAGAGCTTCGCCGGCGATAGGATTATAAAGAAAAGATGCGATTACGTGGCAGAATCGGAGAAAGCGACTGCCGCTTGCTGTTGGAGATAGATGGATGGCTGAGATAGAATCCTCGACCTCAATCACGGAGACACCGGCGCCCCCCACAGATCGAGGGGGGCGAATCTCGATCTTCGGTGCCAGGCTCTCGCCCGGCGCGATCGCAGCCTGGATCACCATCCTGGGTTTGCTTGCGCTCCTGGCTTTCGGGCTGCTCCGTGCACAGCGCGGTCCGCTCAAAGTTGGAGATCCAGCCCCGGATTTCACCCTCACGACATTCGAGGGCGTGCAGATTCCTTTGAATGACTTGCGCGGAAAAGTGGTCCTGGTCAATTTCTGGGCCTCCTGGTGTATCCCCTGTGAGGAGGAGGCCCCCGAGCTGGAAGCAGCCTGGCGGTATTACCAGCCGCGCGGTGATGTGGTATTCCTGGGCATCGATTACCTCGACACCGAGACGAAAGCGAAAGCATACCTGCAGAGGTTCAATGTCACCTATCCGAACGGGCCCGATTTAGGGACGCGCATCGCGCATGCCTACCGCACCACGGGGGTGCCGGAGACCTTTATCATCACTCGAGACGGCACCCTGGCAAATTTCAAACTCATACCTTTCACCTCAATGGCGGAAATCCGGTCGATGATCGATCCCCTGCTCGACCAGTAGGCCCATCCTGAAGATACCTCTCAGAGAACATGGACATCGGCTCATTGCTTCTCATACTTGCCCTGCTCCTGCTGGTAGGGATGTTTATCGCCCGCCCACTGGTAAATCGGGAGTCGGCCGTAAGGTCTGCGGAAAGCGACCAGGTGGATCACGAATTGTCATCGTTGCTGGCTGAGCGGGACCGCATTTTGACCGCCTTAGAGGAGATGGATTTCGATTACGCTTTGGGGAAGATCCCGGAGGAAGATTACCCTGTCCAGAGGGCGTTACTGGTCCAACAAGGGGCAGAGGTCTATCGCCAGCTGGATCGCCTCGAAAAAACCGGAGCGGGAGACGACATGGAAGCCCGAATCGAAGCGGCGATCGCTGCTCGTCGGCGATTGGCGGCGATGCCGGTCCTGGAGGCTGAAGGGGCTACCGCCGCCGGAGGGGGCTTGAAAATCCCGGCTGCTGATGACGAATTAGAAGTATTGCTTGCCAATCGCCGACGGACGCGCCTGGATAGGTCCGCCGGTTTTTGCCCCCAGTGTGGTCGCCCCATTCAGAAGTCGGACCGCTTCTGCCCTAAGTGTGGGAAAGCGTTAACCTGATCCGTCTCTTGGAGGGTTGCCAGACTTGAACCTGAGCCGGCCTCAGATCAAATTACGCGCCAAGCCCGCTTTGTTTGTGGTTGCCCTGGGCTTGCTTTTCCTGCTGCCCTTTTTGGCAGGCTGTTCTTTCTCCCTGGCCGCAGATATCACCCCTCCGCCGGGATCGGAGGTCCGCGCCCCGGTTCAAACGCAGCCGCCAGTGAGCTCCGCTGCGTTTCCACTGATGGCGCCAGACCCTGGAGCTGGGGCATCCATCTACGCGGATAAGTGCACACCATGCCATGGCTCAACCGGCAAGGGCAACGGCCCTCAAGCCGGGCAGCTGCCCAACCAGCCCTCTCCGCTGGGTTCGCCGGAATTTGCCCGCCAGGCGTCGCCAGCTGGATGGTACCGAATCGTCACTCAGGGGAACCTGGAGCGGTTTATGCCGCCCTTCACCGGCCTGACCGACCGCCAGCGCTGGGACGTCGTCGCGTACGCTTTTACTTTGAGTACCTCACCTGAGCAGGTCGCTCGCGGCAGGCAGATTTATCAGGAAAATTGCGTTGCCTGCCACGGCGTGGGAGGCAAGGGCGACGGGATTGAAGCCGCAGGTCTCACGGCTTCTCCGCCGGATTTCACCAGCCAGGAATGGATGGCGGAGAAAACAGGTGCGCAGCTCTTCCAGGCGATTGGGGACGGCATCCCCCCAGACATGCCAGCCTATGGAGACCAGTTGACCGAAGAGGAACGCTGGGACCTGGTTGGATTCCTGCGCTCCCTGACCTTCAATTCACAAGCAGCCGCCCTGGAGCCCGCGAGGACACCCCCGGCAGTCGCAACCGGCACAGCGGAAACAGCAGAGGCGACACCGCCTGTTCCGCCGGCAGCCGGGACCGGGACCATTAAAGGGCAGGTGGTCCTCGCCACGAGCGGGGGGACCCTTCCTTCTACCCTGAGCGTCACCCTCCATGGATTCGATCAGATGCAGCAGGTCCTCACGGAAACGACTGAAGTACAGCCGGATGGTTCCTTCAAATTCGAAGAAATCGCGATGCCGGAAGGGCGCGCCTTTCTTGCCAGCCTGGAATACCAGGGGGTGGCTTACAATTCCGATATAGGCGTAGTCGAACCTGGCATCACGGAGCTGTCCCTCCCCATCCCCTTCTACGAAACAACGAAGGATCTGAGCGTCATCTTCACCGATCGATTGCACCTCTTATTCGAATACATAGAACCGTCAACTCTGAGGGTGATCGAACTTTATGTCATCTCGAACCGGAGCGATCGCATCCTGGTCGCGGAAACAGAAGGAGAGCCGGTGCTCACTTTCCCTCTCCCCCCCGGCGCGACGAACCTGCAGTTTGAAGACGGGGCATTGGGGGGGCGCTATGTTCAAACTCCGGAGGGATTCGGAGACACCTCTGTGATCCGGCCCGGCATCAGCCAGCACCAGGTCGTGTTTTCGTATGACCTGCCTTACTCGAACAAATTGGATTTCAGCCACAAGTTAGACCTGCCCGTGAATGCAGTCACCATCCTGCTGCCTGCCGACGGTTTAAAGGTCAGCGGCGCGCAGCTCCAGGACATGGGGCTCTCAGAAGTCCAGGGGATCACTTACCAAATGTACTCTACCAGTCGAATTGAAGCCGGCTCCGGTCTCAGGCTGGTGGTTTCCGGCCGCCCCAGGGGCAGCGCCGGCGTCAGCCTGAGCTCCAGCTCAAGCCTAGTGATCGGCCTGCTGGCATTCGGCGGGGTGCTCATTATCGGCGGTTTATGGCTGTTCAGGCGCAGCCGGGCTGGCAGCGGGGAAGCCTACACCGAAGAGGGTGAGGAAGCTGGATTCGCGCGGGTTGGCCTGGATGAAGACCTCAATACGATGCTGGACGCCATCCTGGCCCTGGATGACCAGTACCAGGCTGGTGAGCTGCCGGAGGAAGCATACCGGGAGCGCAGGGCTGCGCTGAAAGCCCGCGTCCAGATGATGATGAAGGGGGAAATTCCGGGAAATGATTGAGGTTCATCGGCTGGTCAAAAGGTTTGGTCTGAAAACCGTCCTGCGGGGGTTGGACTTCCAGGTGGAGCAGGGGGAATTCGTCGCCCTGCTCGGGCCAAACGGGGCCGGGAAGACCACCTTTCTTCGCATCCTCGCCTCTCTTTCACGCCCATCCCTGGGCGAGGTGCGCATTGCTGGCTATCGCCTGCCCGAGCAGGCTGCTGCTGTCAGAAGGCGGTTGGGCGTTGTCTCCCATTTGCCTCTACTGTACGGCGATCTGACGGCGGAAGAAAACCTGCGGTTCTACGGGCGCATGTACGGCGTCCCTGGCCTCGATAAGCGTGTGGCGGAAGTGCTGGAACTGGTTGGGCTTTTCGCGCGCCGCCGCGACCTGGTGCGCACCTTCTCGCGCGGGATGCAGCAGCGGCTGGCGATCGGCCGCGCCGTGCTTCACGACCCGGAGGTGGTCCTCTTCGACGAGCCGCACACCGGCCTCGACCAGGAGGCCTGCGCCATGCTGGATGCTGTTTTGAAGGAAGTCGCCGCCCGTGGGCGCACCGTGGTCATGACTTCTCATGACCTTGCCAGGTCTGCGGATCTGGCATCGCGCTTTGATGTGCTTACACGCGGCCAGATCAGGGGCTCGGTCCGACGGGGCGAGATCGAACCCGACCAGCTCCTGGGATTCTATCGACAGGCCCTGGAACAGGAATGATCCCGTTGGCAGACCAGACGACTTTGGCGGTCAGTGAAAGGAAGGGGGTGCGGGAAAACCAGCGCGCTGGCTTCCTGCGCGCCCTGGGCGCGGTCGTCTGGAAGGACCTGTCTGCCGAAATGCGCAGCCGGGAACTGCTTTCGGCGATGGTGGTCTTCGCTTTGCTTGTCATCCTGGTCTTCAACTTTGCCCTCGATCTGGACCCGGCCACGCGCCGCCAGAGCAATATCACATCGGGCGTGCTGTGGGTCATTTTCGCATTTGCCGGGACCCTGGGTCTCAACCGCTCGATGGCGGTGGAAAAAGACCGGGGATGTATCGACGGCCTGCTGCTGGCGCCCGTGGACCGCAGCGCGATTTATTTCGGGAAAGCTCTCGCCAATCTGATCTTCATGCTGGTCGTGGAAGCTATCGTGCTGCCGATTTACAGCCTGCTCTACAACGTAAACCTCTTCCAGGCTGGCTTGCTGCTGGTTACCCTGCTGGGATCGATCGGCTATGTAGCGGTCGGCACCCTGCTGGCGACCATGGCGGTGCACGCCCGCACCCGGGACGTGTTACTGCCGATCTTGCTGTTCCCCGTGGTGCTGCCGGTCGTGCTCGGCGCGGTCAAAGGCAGCACAGGGTTCCTGGACGGCCTGCCTTTCAACGAGATCCGTCCCTGGCTCAACCTGCTTGGTGCATACGATATAATATTTCTGGCGGTCGCCTTCATGGTCTTCGATTACGTCGTTGAAGAATAGCGGAAGGATTGATCCGGGTGACGAAGTACTTTCTCAGGCGAACCCTGCCCCCAGGTTATTGCTGCACGATCTCGATGAAGTACTCGGAGTGATTCGATGGAAGCCAAATCTCGTTTATTGACTGTATTAGATTACGCAACTGCTGCTCTGTTCTTGATCGCCGTGGGGCTGGTCTTTCTCTACGCCCCAATGGAAGCGGTCATGGGCAATGTGCAACGCGTTTTTTATTTCCACGTCGCCGCTGGCTGGGTGGGTATGCTCAGCTTCCTGGTCGCCGCGATCGCCGGCGTGGCTTATCTGGTTCGGGGGGACCGGAAATGGGATACGGTCGGATTATCGGCGGTCGAGATTGGCATCGTCTTCGCTTTTATCAACATCGTCACCGGTTCGATCTGGGCGCGCCCGATCTGGAACACCTGGTGGACCTGGGACCCGCGCCTGACAACCGCGACGGTGATGGAACTGATCTACATCGCATACCTGATGCTGCGCCAGGGGATCGAAGACCCGGATCGCCGGGCGCGCTTCGGAGCGGTCTACGCCATTGTCGGATTCTTGAGCGTCCCCCTGACTTTTTACTCAGCACGCCTGTTCCGCACTATCCACCCGGTGGTGATTGGCACGAACGACCCGAACGCCCAGGGCCAGTTCAACATGACGCCGAAGATGCTCCAGACATTCATGTTCAGCTTGCTGACCTTTACTTTTGTCTTCGCCGATCTGCTCTGGCACCGCATCCGCGTCGGACGGCTTTCAGAGAAAGTCGAGCAGGTCCGATTGAAGACCATGCAATAGGCGACTCTGTGGCCTGCCCGCCTCAGCCATGTCCCAGATTTTCATGCGAGCTCATTTTCCGGAGACGAAATGTTCTTACAAGAAGCCCCTGCTGATACCACCATCTATATGATCGCCGGCTACGCCGTCATCTTCACCATCATGGTCGTCTACCTGGTCAGCCTGTCTCTGCGCCGGCGTAACCTGGAGCAGGACCTGGAAGTGCTGGAGGAGATCGGGGAGAAGGATTCGTGACGCCGGCAGAGGAGCCGTCTCTGCTCAACTATGGATTCTGGTTGGTCCCCATATTGCCCGTCGTGTTGGTTGAATCCAGGCGAGAAGTTGGCATCTTATACCCGGTCCTGGCCGGTGTGATTACCTGGTGCAGCGCCATTGTCAGCTATTATGCTTACTACACCGTTCTGCTGTCACTGGGCGTTCTCCCTCACCTGGAGGGAATGATTGTTTTTGGAGATCGTTATCCCGGTTTCTGGGAGGATTGGGCGGCGGTGTTTCAGAAAATCATTCTCGCCCAGTTCTTTGAATGGATCGTCATTGCGATAGTCGGAGGGGGATTACTTGGAGCCGTCATCAGCCTGGCTTATCGAGCCTGGATCAACCGGAAACCCAGCTTCTCGCCTGATACGGATATATCCCAGGAGCACGCAAAGACTCCCTGAATACAGTGCAAATCTTCGGCGGTCTATGATTGCTCAATCCTCCCGGCTGCAATAGGCCTGCGCCTGCCTGGTCACATCGAGCAAGTTATAGGGCTCCCAATAGTTCGAGAAGTAGGTCCGGTCCTCGAGAAGGTCCAGGTCTGTGCCGAAGGTTTCATTGAGGAGCACGCGGAATGTGTTGACCGGCGTGATCGTCGGGTAAAGCGCGGCGGGGTCGATATCCGGTGCGTAGATTGCATTGAGGATGGCTGTGGATTCCAGGATGCAGCTGCTCTGCGGAGAATCCCACTCCGTGAATATTCGCGGCCCGTGATCGCCCTGGATCAAAATGATCGGGGGAGTCTCTGAGCCGGTCAGAAGGTGTTCGATGACCGCCTGGATCTGCTGGTTGGTGAATTCGACCTGGTTGGCGTAGCCCTGGAGGTATTCCTCCCGGCTGCCGGAGTACAGGTCTGCGTCGTTGATGTCGAATGGCCGATCGGGTTCATGAACCTCTCCGTCTGCGCCGAAGATGAACGGGGGGTGTGGGAGGAGCATGTGAGCGAAGACGAATTTCGGACCGGGAACCTCGGGCATTTCCTGGATTTTATTGAGCGTAAAGACGATCCGCCTGCGGTGGGCGTCGTAGGTCTGGTACGAGAGCGGGTTGTTTTCGAACGGTTCTGCCAGGATAGCAGCCGAAAGCGTGAAGAAAACCTCTTCGAATTCGCCGATCTTCGCGAAAGGGGAGAGATACAGGTCGGCGTCCGTTGTCCTGGTGAAAGAATAGCCGCTGTCAAAAGCGACGTACCTGTAACCCAGATCGCTAAGAAAGAAGCGCAGCCGGCTGTGCTGGATCAGATCTTTGAGCGGCAGGCGGTTTGCCGAGTCGCGCGCCTCCTTCTCCAGGGGGTTCAAATAATTGAGATTCAGGGCCGAAGAGATCGAGAGGATCGTGAGCAGATAGTTGCTGCGAGATCGATCGGCGATGTAGAATCCCCGTTCCTCCAGAAAGTTCAGGAAATCAGAATTATCATAGGCGAACTCACGGTGGAGGACGTCGGCCCTGCCGTAGCTGTCCAGGACTAGGTAATAGATGTCCGGATATCTGCCCGTTGCAATTGCTGGATCTGGTAAAGGCGGCAACTCGAACATTTGGGTTGATGCGGTCTGCCAGGCCTTCAGTGGATCGTTCGTCTGATGGATAGAAAACGACAAGATGGAGTGAACCGGAAAAAGGGGGACGATCGCAGATACGAGGAAGACGTACTTCGCAGCGATCTCGATGACCTGGGGTTTAAATTTCATCACAAGATAAGTACAAGACAGAAAAAAAAGCAGCAAGAGTGGAGCGAGGAAGAGATGGTTTGACAGCCAAGCTCCGGGAAGGTGCATGTACTGGAGTGCGCGATCGATCTGCCCATAGCCAGCCAGCAGCATGACCGCCAGCGAGGCTACCAGCGCGGCCCTCGGGATATTGCCAATCAATCTCGAGAGCAACGCGGACAGCAGCAAGACCAGCGATAACGAGACCCCCAGGGAAAGAACCACCTGGCGGAACGGGGTATCCGGCATGATTAAGATATATCTATCCAGCAGGATGTGGAGGAGGAGCAGGCTCGGCGCCAGGAGGAGATACCAACCGCAAGGGAGAGTCCTCTTGAGCAAGTTGTTCAACTTCATTTGATTTTTCCGATGATCCGGCTCACATTTGCAAAGCGCGGCCTGCCTGGACTAGAACCAGGATCTGTTCCCGGTCGTATCTTACCAGCCCCACCCTGTTGAGCCCCTTACACTCTTGTTAGCGGGGGAGTTGTCGAGAGACCCGCAGGATGTAATGGGATAACTTTGCTCTGAAACCTGTGATATATTCAGAACATGCCAGGGCGATGCCTACGGCCGGGATTTTCTCATTTGCTGCTGGCCCTGCTCGGGATGCTCATCCCCGCCTGCCAGGCGGACGGGGCTGAATCCCTCTCGTTCGGATCGGAGTGGCAGAGCCACGCCAGTATGCCCACTCCGCGTTCAGAGATGCCAGCCGCGGCACTCGAGGGGAGGATTTACATCCCGGGAGGGTTCGGCGGGGAGAGCGCTTTTGAAGTCTACGATGTTTTCGCTGATGAATGGGAAACCCTTGCTCCGCTGCCTGAAAGCCGGCATCACCTGATGGCCGCGGCCTTGGGGGGGAAGATTTACATCTTTGGCGGAGGAAGGTCCCTTGTAGACTGGAGACCGTCCGAGCAGGCGTTTGTTTACGAACCCGGAGATGGCTCCTGGCGTGCAGTCCGCCCGATGCCCGAGGCGCGCCTGGGCGGAGCGGCCGTCGCGCTGGGTGATTTTGTCTACATTGTCGGTGGAGTGGGGGGCGGCAGTGCGCTCCTGCGCTACGATCCGGCCCGCGACGTCTGGACAAGCCTGGCAGCGCTGGACCAGGCCAGAGAGCACACGGCAGCCGTGGCGCTGGATGGGCTCATCTACGCGATCGGTGGGCGTTGGGAGGAGGCTGGCGAGCTGGCCTCGGTCGAGGTGTACGATCCGGAGCGGGACGTCTGGACGCCGGGCGCGCCGTTGAACAGGGCGCGGGCGGGGCATGCCGCGGCGGCTTTGGCCGGGAAGATCGTGGTGCTTGGCGGCGAGGTGCTCAGTTCCGGCAGAGAGACGCTGGACAGCGTGGAAGTGTTCGATCCACAGGAGGGGGAGTGGACGACCGCGGAGGCGATGCCGGTCCCGCTGCATGGGGTGCCGGCGGTGGAGGTTGGGGGTAGATTGTACGTGATCGGCGGCTCGGACCGCGCCGGGGGGATCGAGAACCGCGGCCGAGTGTTGTCGTGGGGGCAGTAGGATTTATGCCATCTTTGGAGCACGAAGACTGAGAACGACACAAGAATCTATTGTAGTGCGGCATCACCCCTGTACCAACAACTCTTCCAGTTTCTCCCGGGATCTGCTTTCCACTTCCGCGTGCAGGCTGTTCCCGTGGGCATCCATGGTCACCACGGCGGGGAAGTCCTGGACTTCAATCACCCACATCGCCTCGGGCACGCCGAACTCGAGCTTGTAGACGCCGACCACGCGCTTCACCGTCTGGGCGATCAGGGTGGCTGCCCCGCCGACGGCGTGGAAGTACACTCCCGGCACTTCCTGGCATGCTGCCAGGGTCAGCGGGCCCATGCCGCCCTTGCCGATCACCCCTTGCACTTTGAAGTGACGCATCACGTCTCCCTGGTAAGGCTCTTCCCGCGTGCTGGTGGTTGGCCCAGCGGCGACGAAGCGGTACTCCCGCGTCTCCAGGCCAGCCACCACCGGCCCGCAATGGTAGATCACCCCGCCGTTCAGCAGGGGCTCGAGCGCGGCGAGGACCTCCAGGTCGTCCCCCTGGGGCTGGCGGGTCTGCTTGACGAAGGTCTCGACCATCCATTTGTGGGCTGCATCTCGCCCGGTCACCATGGTTCCGGTTAACAGGACCGGGTCGCCGACCTTAAGGCTGAGGATGGTTTCATCATCGAAGGGAATAGAAAGTTTTCTCATGTTTCCTCTATTTCCACAGGCATGTCCCGAGGACCGTGTCTGTGGATCACTTGAATTCCACAACCCCGTCCTGGTAGACCATGCTCCTCCTGCGGTACGCCCAGCACATATAGGAGACGGAGACAAAATAGCTGGCTGGCAGGCGGTGCAGGCCTGAGATCTTCGCCCCCAGGACGGTCGTGGCACCTCCAAAGCCCATCGGGCCGATCCCGAGCTGGTTGGCCTCGTCGGTCAGGCGCTGTTCCATGGCAGCCAGCTCCGCGTCAGGGTTGGCTTCGTCCAGCGAACGGAAGAGGACTTCCTTGGAGGCGTAATACGAGGAGCCGCGGTCACCGCCGATGGCGATGCCCAGGACGCCCGGCGCGCACCCCTTTCCCTGGGCCTTGTGAACTGCGTCCAGGACCACCTTGCGAACTCCTGCCAGGTCCCGCCCGGCTCCCAAAGCCGCGTTGGGAAGGGAGTACTGCGCGCCGACGTTCTCACACCCGCCTCCCTTGAGCATCAAGTCGATGCGCAGTGCCTCGCCATCGACCTCCTCGAAATGGATGGAGGGGAAGTGCTCGTCGCCCAGGTTATCGCCGCTGTTCCTGCCCGTCAGGGCGTCCACCGCGTTGGGGCGCAGGTAGCTGCGCCGGGTGGCTTCGGCGACCGCGGAGCGGATCTGCTCTTTGAGGCGGCGGGTGCTCCAGCCTTCCGGATGGTAAACGTAGAAGATCGGCGTGCCGGTGTCCTGACAGATGGGCGTCGAGTTCTGGCGCGCCAGCTCGACGTTTTTGAGGATCGCCGCCAGCGCGCCGCTGGCGGCGGACCCTGGGGTTTCGCAAGCGTACGCCTGACGCAGACGTTCTTCCACGTCCGGTGGCAGATCGGTTGCTGTTAGACGGATCAATTCGAGGATGTGGCCGGTCAGTTCTGGCATGTGTGACCTCCAATCATAACGCCAAAGGTATTCACTCATCCTGGCGGAATCTTCCCGCTTAAACTGTGGGTACGGTGAATCCGCTTATCATGACAGGATTTGGTATATATTTTATATCATAGCGTGTTCACACAAAAAAACGAGTGACTTAACGCCTATGATCTCCTGCAAGGAATCACTATCCTGGACGGACCTTGCCGGCCCGGGGGACGAACAGCGCCAGGCTGACCGGCCCCAGCAGCAGCAGCCACATCGCCGTTGGCAGACCGGCTTCTCCGGCGACCCAGCCGACCAGCCAGGCCATCCCGGAGCCAAGTACACCGGTGATGGTCCCCAGCGCCAGGACAGAGCCGGATTTCCCGGGCGCGGTGGCGTACGCTTCTCCTTGAAGCACCGGGTACCAGCCTAACGTCCCCAGGCGCAGGGCGAGGAGCAGGACCAGCTTCACTGGCGACCAGGGGAGCAGCAGCCAGACGGCGTACAGCAGGCCCGTCAAAGCGGCGGAGATGCGCACCACAGACCTCCCTGGGAAGCGTTCCAGGAGGGGGATGAGAGCTGCATCCGCTGCAAGGGTGGCGAACATAACCAGACCTATGACCAGGCCGGTCCGAGCGTTGTCCAACCCAGCCAGGTCGGTCAGGTAGAGGGGGAGATAGGTGGTCAGTATATCCAGCATCAGGTCGGAGAGCTGCAGCAGCAAGGTCCACCGCCAGTAGTTGCGATTTCTGGCCAGCACTCCGGCGCCCCGCAGCAGCGTCCGGAGCTCCTGTCCAAAACCGCGCACTCGGACTAGGTGGGGGTCCCCGCCCGGAGCCAGTCGTGAAAAAGTCTGGAATCTGACCTGGAAGGTAAGCAGGAGCGCGAGGGCGGCCAGTACGAAGTAGACCCAGCGCCAGCCAAATCCCAGCCAGAAACCGGCAGCCATGAGGAGGGGGGCGGCGAGGTTCGCCAGCGAACCGGCGAGGGACCAGCGCGCCATCATCTGCTGCTCACGCCCGGGGTGAGCGTCCATCAGCGAGGCCTGGGAAAGGGTCACGAACGCCCCGCTGGCCGGATAGCCGATCGCAAAAGCGGCCAGGAGGACAGTGAAGGAGGCGCTGGCCCCCGTCAGGAACGCCGCAGCTGCGACGGCGCAGCCGCCGGAAAGGATCAGGCTCTTCCGCAGCCGCGTGTCCCCCAGCAGCATGATGGCCGGCTCGATGAGGGCGCTGACGAGGCCCGGCAGGCCGAGCAGCAGCCCTACCTGGGCGTAGGACAGTCCCAGGTTGGCGCGCAGAGCTGGCAGCGTGACTCCTTCCACGCCGTAGTAGAGCTCGTCGAAGAACTCGATTGAAATGAATAAGGTTGTGAGGGTGACTGCGCCCCAGAGGGGCTTATTGCGGCCGGGAACCGGCCAGTTTAATAATCGCTTAAGCATCAATACCTCTTCCTCCAGTGAATGGTTTTTCTTCCGAGAGGGAGGAAGAGGCGGGGCGCGGGAGCGCTTAAGCGCTAGTGAGACTTAACGGGGAGGGTGAAAGATATCTGGCATGGGCGATATTATATCATCGCAAGCTGGGTATAATACCAGCGTACATGGATGATAAATCCCTGCAAACTCTGGAGTATCCCAAGATCCTGGAGCGGTTGGCCGGGTATGCATCGTTTGCCGTCTCAGCGGATAAGGCGCGCGCCCTGCGCCCGACTCCTGACCCCGACGAAGCGCGCCGCAGGCAGGCGGAGACCCGCGAGGCGGTCCAGCTCCTGGAGACTCATCCCGACCTGACCATCGGCGGGGCGCGTGATATCCGCCAGGCTGTCGATCTGGCCGCCCGCGCCGCTGTCCTGACTCCAGTAGACCTATTGGATGTGAAGTCCACGCTTGTCGCCGGGCGGGATCTGGCGCGCCTCTTTGACCGGCTGGAGGGCCAGTACCCGGCCCTGGGAGAGATCGCCGCGCAGATGGCGCCCCCAACAGGTCTGGTAGACGCCATCACCCGGGCCATCTCTGACCGGGGCGAGGTGCTCGACTCCGCTTCTCCCAAACTGGCAGCCATCCGCCGCGACCTGCGCATCGCCCACGACCGCCTGCTGACCAGAATGCAGCGCATGGTCTCGGACCCGAAGATCGTCCCTTACCTGCAGGAAGCGCTGGTGACCCAGCGGGATGGACGCTATGTGCTGCCCCTGCGGGCCGAGTTCAAGGGGCGCGTGCGGGCGATCGTCCACGACCAGTCGGCTTCCGGCGCGACGCTCTTCGTCGAGCCATTTGGTGTTATCGAGCTTAACAACGAATACCGCGAACTGCAGCTGGCTGAGCGCGACGAGGAGCGGCGCATCCTGGCGGAGCTCTCTGCCCAGATTGGGAATTATGCCGTTGCGATCCTGCAAATGGTGGATGTGATCGCCGAGCTGGACCTGGCGCTGGCGCGCGGCAGGTTTGCCGAAGCGATCCAGGCCAGCGAGCCGGCCCTGCACGCCTTTCCGAAGGGTCGAGGGACCCGGGAGAGAAAGACTGGCCATCCCGGCAGTGTGATCCGGTTGTTCGGCGCGCGGCATCCTCTGCTAGACCCCAAGACGGTCGTCCCGGTCGACCTGGACCTGGACGCTCAGACCTATGCCCTGGTGATCACCGGCCCGAACACGGGGGGCAAGACGGTCACCTTGAAGACCGCTGGCCTGCTGGCGCTCATGGCCCAGTCTGGGTTGCACATCCCGGCCGAACCTGGTTCGGAGATCAGCATTTTCGATTCCGTCTACGCAGACATCGGCGACGAGCAGTCGATCGAGCAGTCGCTCTCGACTTTCTCGGGGCACGTCATGAACATCGTGCGCATCCTGGATAAGGCGGATAGCCAGTCGCTGGTCATCCTGGATGAGCTGGGGGCGGGGACCGACCCGCAGGAGGGGGCGGCGCTGGCGCGCGCCCTGCTCTCCCACCTGCTCGAGCGCAGGATCACGACGCTGGTCACCACCCACCACCCTGAGTTGAAGGCTTACGCCCATGCCAAACAGGGAGTGGTCAACGCCAGCGTCGAGTTCGACCTGGAGACCCTCCAGCCAACCTTCCGCCTGACGATCGGGCTGCCCGGCCGCTCGAACGCCCTGGCGATCGCCCAGCGCCTGGGGATGCCGGAGTCGATCATCGCCGCGGCGCGGGCCGAGCTCAGCCCGGAGGACCTGCGGGTGGAGGACTTGCTGGACGAGATCCACCGGCAGCGGGATCTCGCTTACCAGGCCCGCGCCGCGGCCGAGCAGGCGCGCCAGGAGGTGGAACGCCTGCGCGCCGATCTGGCTGTCCGGCTGGAGCGCATTGAAGACGAACGGCGGGCCGTCCTGGAGGAGGCGCGCGCCGAGGCCGCCCGACAGGTCGAAGAATTGAGGGCGGAATTGGAAGCCGCCCGCCGCGCCCTGGCGGGCACCCGCCAGCCTCTGGAGGTCTTGCAGCCGATCGAAGAGCAGATTGAAGAGCTGGAAGACATCGTCTTGGAACCGGTCGTTAGGAAGCCCCCGGTGATCCAGGAGACCGAGGCAGTGCGCCCTATCCGCCTGGGCGACCGGGTGCGGCTGCGTTCGCTCGACACGCAGGGCGTGGTCTCGGCCCTGAGCGAGGAGGAGGTCGAGGTGCAGGTGGGGTCGCTGCGCGTGCGGACGCGCCTGGCGGAAGTTACGCTGGTCGGAGAGGAGGCGGAAGCAGAGGCGAAACCGGCGCGGCGCAGGCGGCCTGGCGTTGAGGAACCGCCGGGAGCCGGGAGCGCGCCGGAGAGCTTCTTGCTTGCCTCCCCGGGTGTGGAGCTGGACCTGCGCGGCCAGCGCGCCGACGAAGCCCTGAGCGCCATGGAGCGCTACCTGGACGCGGCGTTCCTGGCGGGTCTGCCCTTCGTGCGCGTCATCCACGGCAAGGGGACGGGAAAGTTGCGCCAGGCGGTGCGGGAGTCCCTGGGCGCGCACCCGCACGTCGCGTCCTTCGAAGCGGGCGGAGAAAAAGAAGGGGGCGATGGGGTGACCGTGGCGAAGCTGAGGACGGTGTGAGATGTGGATTCGTTCCTAAATCAACGTTGCCTCAGCCCCCTGGCTCGCTTGGCACAGGTAGACTTGCGCCTGGCGGCCTGTTAACTCCCGGTACCCCGCGGTCAGCCCCTCGATAAAATCGTCAGCAGCGCCTGCCTCCACCAGGTTGACTGTGCATCCGCCGAAGCCGGCCCCGGTCAGGCGCGCCCCGATGCAGCCTGGCAAGCCTCGCGAGATCTCGACCAGGGCATCCAACTCCGGCGTGCTGACCTCGTACAGGTCGCGCAGGCTGGCATGCCCGGCGTACATCAACGCCCCAAAGGACTGGCGGTCGTCGTTGCGCAAGGCGACGGCCGCCGACTGGACGCGGGCGATCTCCTTGACCACGTGCTCTGCGCGGCGGCGGGTTGACTCGGGCAGGTATTCGCTCAGCGCGGCGAACTCGGTCGGGGAGACGTCGCGCAGGCTCTCAATATGGGGGAGGAAAGTCTTGAGCAGCGCCACTGCCTGCTCGCAAGCCGCCCGGCGCTCGTTGTAGCCGGAAACAGCCAGGCTGCGGCGTACTCCCGAGTCGGCGACCACCAGTAACGCCTCTTGTGGCAGAGGCAGGGCTTCCCACTCCAGGCTGCGGGTGTCGAAATACAGCGCGTGGCCCGCCACGCCGTGGGCGCTGGCAAACTGGTCCATCAGCCCGCAGTTCACACCCACATATTCGTTCTCAGCGCGCTGGCAGAGCCGCGCCAGGGTCATGCGGTCGACCTCCCAGCCTCCCATCTGCTGCCAGGTGACGGCGAAAGCGGTCTCCAGGGCTGCGGACGAACTCAATCCGGCTCCGATCGGCACATCGGAGGTGAAGACCCCGTCGAGACCGGTCACCGCCAGGCCTTTCTTCACCAGCGCCCAAACCACCCCGGCGGGGTAACGCGCCCAGCCGGGTAAAGCTCTCCCCTCCACGTCGATTTTCGCGTCCAGGTCTGCCAGGTCGAACTGCACATCCTCGGCGAGGTCGAGGGCGTAGAGGCGGACAATGCCATCCTCGTTCCGTCGGGCGGCCAGGCTCACCGCGCGGTCAATTGCGGCGGGCAGGACCGGCCCGGCATTGTAATCGACGTGCTCTCCCAGCAGGTTGACGCGCCCTGGCGCCCGGGCGACCAGCTCGGGCCGCGATCCGAAGTGGTCTATAAACCTGTTGGTCAATTCCACCATTGTCATCCCGGAAAGATGTTCGGTTTGAACCATTAAGGGCTCGAAGATTACGTAGAAAGACTAATGATAACAACTTCGGGGCTGCCCATATCTGAAATTATCCCAAGGAATTTGCAACCCGTTTCGTTTCCGATCAGGGCACCACCACTGCCACCAGGTTGCCGAGGATCACGATGACGATGAGCGCCCAGACCATGGAGTCGGCGCCGCTCCGTGCGGCGAAGTACGTCCCCGCCGCCGGGGCGAACATGAGCAGCAGCGCCACCAAGTGCAGCTGGAACTGCCGTTTGCGGAGGGTGTTCTTCAGGGTTGCCATGGCAATCCCTTGCTCGGATTCAGGCGAACCACAACGCCAGCAGGGTCAGCAGGCTGATCAAAGCGACTAGCAGCGCTGTGTAGCCGATCAACCTGCGCAGGATATCGCCTTCCTTCCCGGCCATGCCGGCTGTGCTCGCGCCGACCACAACCTTGGTGGGGGCAATGACCGAGGCCAGCGCGGCACCCGCCGTGTGCCCTCCAAGGATGACCGTTGCAGTGTAGCCCAGGATCTGGGCCGTGCGCAGCTGCAAAGCACCGAAGACGACATTGGAGTTGGTGTTGCTGCCGGTCATGAACGCCCCCAGTGCGCCAATCCACGGAGCGACCAGGGGATACAACCGCTCCACGCCGCCCGCCAGGCCACGCGCCATCGCCTCGGTCATCCCGGAGTTCTCCATGATGACCGCCATCGCCACCATCGAGGCGATGCTGACACTGGACGACATCACCTTTCTCAAAGTGCCGGAGAGGATGCGCCCGGCAGCACCGGGGGAATACAGGCCAGCGCACCAGTATATGAGATAAGCCAGGAATGACGAAAAAGCCAGGATCGCGCCGGCGTGCCGGAAGACCGGGATCGTTCTGCCCGGGCCAGCCGGGGTGACGTGGCCGAGCGCCGTGCGCACTTCCGGAAAATCTACCCGGATCGCCACCTGACCCAGAAATTCGTTAAAGGGCTGGATCAGCTGTACCGCAAGGGTGACGGCGATCAGCACGAGATAGCCGGAGACGGCGAACCCCAATCCGCGCCGGTCCAGCGACCTAGCCTCTCCCGGTTGGCCGCGGAACCGCCGGGCCAGCGGCACCGCGAGGAGCAGTCCCGCGACCCCGGCGCAGAAGGCGGCGATGTTCCACAGTCCGGCGGTAGCCGCGGCGTACTGCACTGCACCCATCACGATCCCAAATACGGCGATCGGCAGCGCGAGCCGGCGCACGGCAGACCAGCCCTCCGCGGCGTGGGCGACGAGCAGCCCGGTCAGCAGGCCGGAGACGCTCAGAAACAGCGCCGACGGGGGAGCCAGGATCTCTGCCGACAGGCCGGTAGAGGCCATCAGGGCTTGGAAGGAAGACCCCAACGACCCGAATGTGACCGCCCAACCGTGCCCCAGGGAAGGGATCACCACCGCCAGTATCGGCGTGAAGCCCAGGCCGACCAGGATAGGAGCGATCACCGCCACCGGGACGCCGAACCCTCCCACACCCTGCAGGAAAGAGGCGAAGACCCAGCCGATGACCAGGGCCTGCATTCCCTGGTCGGCGGTCAGGTGGGGAAGCGCCTGACCGATGGACCGGATCGCTCCGGCTTCGTCGGCAACCCGGTAGAGCAGGAAGGCAGCCCAGATAATGTAGAGCACGTCCAGACTGAGCAGCAGAGCCCGGGTGTGCGCATACCCGAGCAACTCTGGACCCGCGCCGAAGGCGAGGATCGCAATCAGCAGGGCGCTCAGGTAACCCGCTCCGCCTGCCCGCGCTGCCCCCCAGCGTAGTCCGACCATCAGCGCAAGGATCAATGCAATCGGGATGAAGGCGAGGAGGAAGGTCATATGGGCGTAGGGAACAGGGATCAGGGGGGAGGGGCAGACCCTCGTTGTCTTGGAAGGATTATCCTAGCCACATTACCCTTTTTCCCCTGTCCTCTGCATTTTTCGACTCCTTGTATAGAGATGGATAAAGACCGCGCCGACCAGCAGCGCGGGGAGCTGCACCAGCCCGGCCTCCGGGCCGAATGCCCCGCCAGTGACGAGCGGCGGCCCGCCGACCCGGGTGTGGACCAGCTGGAAGAAGGTCACCCCGCTGACCGGGAAGCCGAAAACCACGCCCTCAAAGAAGTTCCACCCCAGATGCAGGCCAACCGGGAGCCACAGCTGCTCGCTGCGCAGGTAGCCGTATGCCAGGAAAAGCCCGGAGAGGAACAGACCCATGATCGCCTCCCACGAAGCGTGGGGGTTCGCGGAATGCGCCAGGGCGAACAGCGCCGAGGAGAGCAGAACGCCCCAGCGCAGGTTAATCCCGTCGCCCAGGTTCTGGAGCCAGTAGCCGCGGGCGAGCAGCTCCTCCTGCCAGCCAATCAGAGTAAAGATGAGCAACATGAGGCCGGTCGAGAGGAGAGCAAGAAACCAGCCCTGATTCTCCCAGGCAAAAGCGGACACCCGTAGCCATCCGGCCCCCCACAGGAGGAGGAAGATCAGCCCCATCATCAAAGCGGTCAAGGCAAATCCGAAAACCCCATCGAGCAACGCGCTGCGGTTCCAATTCAACCCGAGGCTGGCGAGGGAGCGCCGGTCGAGGGCGCGCCGGGCGACGAAAACAGACACAGTGATCGCCAGGGAGGAGATCAGAGCCGATGTGATCAGGGGGACCGGGCTGGAGATCCGCCCCAGGCGGCTGAGGACCAGCACGGCAGGGAACTGGAAGACGAGCAGGCAGACGACCAGCAGGGCAGATTGAAGGATCAGCCGCCAGCCAGCGCGCAGACGCGGCTCGCCGGGGGTGAGGAAGAGGCGGTGGAGGAGAGGGCGGCGCGCCAGCTGTTCGGCCATCGATTTTCAGTGGATAGAGAATGTGGCTGTTCGAACCACTGCCCCTGTTCCCTTATCCCCGTTCCCCTTTAAGGTATATCCCCTGCGGATCCAGCTCCTCCCGCAGGATCCGCAGCTCCTCGGCTGCCGGTGGTTCGGTTACTTTGAGATCCGGGACGACCTTGAGTTCCCAGCCGGTGTTCTGCCGAGCCATCTCGATGGTCTTGCCGGGGTGCAAACCCGTCAGCACCAGCTCGCCGGTCTGGTCCGGCTCGAGGATGCCGAGATCCGTGACGACGGCCAGGGGGCCGGCGCCGCGCAGGGCTGCGGCCGTGCGCTCGGCGCGCCCGCCCAGGAAGCCGGCGGAGGTGCGGAAGTCGACCTTCTCAGGGAAGCGCCGCGCCTGGTGGGGGGTCATGATGTAGCAGCGGTTCGCCCAGGCGGCGATCTCCATCGAGCCGCCGGAACCGGGCAGGCGCACCTTGGGATGCGCGTAGTCTCCGATCACGGTAGCGTTGATGTTGCCGAAGCGGTCGATCTGCGCCCCGCCCAGGAAGCCGACGTCGATGTTGCCGCGCTGGAGGTAGAGGGCGAAGATGTCGTACATGCTGCACACCGCCAGCGAGCCGCTGACCAGGGTCGGGTCGCCGATAGAGAGGGGCAGCCGCGCGGGCTGGGCGCCGATGACGCCAGCCTCATAGATCATCACCAGATTCGGGGCGTGCGTGCGCCGGGCCAGGTTGCAGGCCAGGTTCGGCAGCCCCACGCCGACGAACACCACGTCGCCGTCACGCAGCAGGCGAGCGGCGTTGATAGTCATGAGTTCTGATGGTGTATAGGAAGTCATCTGCCTTCCATGGCCTTCCGCGATATTTGCACCCATTGAAGTCCAACGTCCCCTTTCCCCGATCCCCTTTTCTCTGTCAATATTTCCCATAGTCGACGATCGCGCTCGGTCGGCTCTCAACCTTAAGGCGGGCGTGCGCCTGCGGGCCTAGCTTCTCCCAGTATTCGGCGCGGTCTGCCACGCCGTAGACCCATTCGTCGAGGTAAGACCTGACCGCAGCTTTATCCTTGCTGATCGAGTCCCACTCCAGGTAGAAAGCGTTATCGCGGTCGTAGTAGCCCTGGGTGTAGGAGGGGTGAGCGGCGTAGGGGACGTGGCACACGGCATCCACGATAAACCCAGGGATAAGGGTGCGATTGGGGTCCGAGCGGATCACTTCAGCCGGGACGATCTCTTCGGCGGTGAGGATGACGCGGCTGGCGGCGAAGGCGGCTTCCTTCTGCTCGCCGATGATCCCCCAGATCTGCGCGTTGCCCTCGGCGTCGGCGCGTTGCACATGCACGATCGCCACGTCTGGGTTGAGGGTGGGCACGACCACCACCTCGCCGCCCGAATAAGGGTCGGTCACGCGGCGGTAGAGCGGGTTGGCGCGTTCCAGGTCACCCGCCGCAGTGGGGTTCATTGGCATAAAGGGCAGTCCGGCCGCGCCAGCCTGGAGGCGGGAGATCATGCTGAAGTGGGAGTATTCCTCCCATTCCAGCTGTCCGGCTTCGATGGCTGCGCGCAAGATGCGCAAGGAGCCGACCCCGGGGTTGCCCATATAGGAAAAGATCACCTTGCGGGCGCAGCCAGCCGCCACCATCTGGTCGTAGATCAGGTCGGGGGTGGCGCGCGCCAGGACCAGGTCCCGGCGCCGCTGGCGGATGATCTCGTGCCCCGCTGCGAAAGGGATCAGGTGGGTGAACCCGGCCGCGTAGAGCGTATCGCCATCGCGGACAAACTGCTGGATGGCGTCGGAGAGGGTGAGGAGCTTGTTCATAGGTTCCAAGGGGAAAGGGGATAGAGAACAGGGGAATCGTGCATTGTGCTGTCCCCTATCCCTTATCCCCTATTCCCTGAAAGCGAGGGATGGATAGATGAAAAAGGTATCCCGGTGAATTCTTTCATGCAATAATAGTCTGGATCTGCTCGTGCATGTAGAGCGGCAGGTAGTAATGTCCGCCGGCGTTCTTTCCCGTCGAGCCGGAACCCTTCCACCCGCCGAAAGGCTGGAATCCGGGCCAGGCGCCCGTCGTGGCTCCCTGGGGGCGGTTGGCGTAGGTCACCCCGGCCTGGATGTTCTCGAAGAACCACTGCGCCTCTTCCGGCGTACCATAGAAACCAGCGGTCAGGCCGTAGTTGACGTCGTTCGCCAGGCTCATCGCTTCTTCCAGGCTGTTCACCTTCGCCACGGTCGTGATGGGCAGGAACATCTCATACTTCCACAGGCGGTGATCGAGGGGCAGGTCCGCCACCAGGGTAGGGGAGCAGAAGTAGCCCTTGTCGTAAGCGCCTCCGGTCAGCACTTTACCTCCGGTCAGGAAGCGCCCGGCCTGGGAGAGCTCCTCGGTGAAGTCCTGGAAATCCTGGTAGGACCTCTTGTTGATCACGGGCCCCATGTAGATGTTCCGGTCGGTGGGATCGCCGATGCTCAGCTTTTCCGTCAGGTCCACCAGGCGGTCAACGAGGGCGTCGTACACCGGACTTTCGATGTAGACCCGGGAGCAGGCGGAGCACTTCTGTCCCTGCAGGCCGAAGGCGGAACGCATGATGCCGATCGCGGCGCGTTCCAGGTCGGCGTGGCGGGAGACGATGGCTGGATTCTTCCCTCCCAGTTCGAGGATCGCCGGGCGTACGTAGCGGCCTCTGCCGAAGTCCTGGAAGATGCGCATCCCCACGTCGAAGGAACCGGTGAAAGTCACCCCGTCGACTTCCGGGCTGTCAATCAAGGCTTGTCCCAGGGTGCTGCCTGGACCGGTGACGAAATTGACCACTCCGTCCGGCAAGCCTGCGTCTCGGAAGCACTCGGCCAGCTGGCGCACCACCCACGGGGTATCGGTGGCAGGCTTGATCACGATCGTGTTGCCCGTCGCCAGCGCGGCCCCCGCTGGGCCGCCGGTCAGGGCGGTGGGGAAGTTGAAGGGGCTGATCACCAGCCAGACCCCGTAGGGCCGCATGACTGACAGGTTGCGGGCGGTGTACCCCACCAGCGGGTCGCGCCCCATCTCGACGATGTACCCATCGTTCTTCTCCATCTGGTAGCAGGAGTAGCGGATCAGGTCGGCGGTCTCGGCCACGTCCCCCAGGGACTCCATGCGATTCTTGCCCACTTCCATCGCCATCGCCGCCCCGATCTCGAAGGTCCGCTCGTCGATCAGGTCGGCCGCTTTCTTTAACATTGCGACCCGGTCCTGCCACTTCAGCTTGCTCCACATGGGGAAAGCCCTGCGCGCCGCGGCGATGGCGTCCTCGGCGTCGCGGGCGGTCCCCTTCTGGAAGACTCCCAGCACGACATCCGTGTTCACCGGAGAGCGATCCTCGAACTTTTCGTCAGAAAAGCGGTCTTTCCCATCGATGAGCAGGCCGTATTCCCTGCCCAGGTTCCCTTTCACTTTGACCAGGGCGGCGTCGAAGCGCTCGTGCAGTTCTTCCGGGGGGTTGAACATCGTGGCGTAAGTCAACTTGAAGGCGGTCTTTTCCATGCGTACTCCTTTTTGGATGGGTTTTCCTGCGGAAGGTAAAAGTGTATATACATTTCGGTATGCGATGGATGCGATTCTAATCCACCTTGGAGAAGATAAGTATAGCCCAGGCGTAAGATTCCGTCAAAGACAGGTGTATCCGACTCCCCGTGACAGATTTCCTGATTTGCGTATTGCGCCTGAGCAGTTTTTGCGCTAAACTAAATCCAGGCGCGGAAATCTTTTTCAGGGGCACAGCTGGGAGGCGTCCCATTGATGCTCCGAAAAGACCCCGTCGTGTCCCTGCCAGATCACAGACATGTTTTATTCCAATACGACTTACATCGGGATCGACCCCACGGCTGGCGTCAGGCCTTTCGTTTACATCGCCCTGGACCACGAGCTGGCCCTGCTGGCAGTGGGGAAAGGGGAAATGGGGGACGTGCTGGCGTTCGTCGCAGGGCAGCGCTCGGCTTTCGTGGCAGTCTGCGCCCCGCGCAGCCCTAACCGGGGTTTTATGGAGCGCGAGGAGGTGCGGCAGGCCCTCGTCCCGCCGCCCCGGCCAGGGCGCTGGCTGAATTTCCGGGTAGCCGAATACCAGCTGCGGCAGCACAACATCATCATCCCGCAGACTCCCGCAGACTCGGCGGATTGCCCGGGCTGGATGCGGAAGGGTTTCACTCTGTACCGGCGGTTGGAAGAATTGGGATACAATCCTTACCCCCAGGCGGACGCAGCCTGCCAGTACCTGGAGGTCTACCCGCACGCCTGCTTCGCCGCGCTGCTGGGGCGGCTGCCGTTCCCGAAGCACTTCCTGGAGGGCCGCCTCCAGCGGCAGCTGGCGCTGTACGATCGCAAAATGAGGATATCTGATCCGATGCTGGTCTTCGAGGAGATCACACGCCACCGGTTGCTCCAGGGGATCCTGCCGCTCGAAGGCATTTACGAGCCTGAGGAATTGGATGCGATGGCGGCAGCGTATACCGCCTGGGTGGCCGGGACGAAACCGGCGGAAATCACCCGACTCGGCGACCCGGAAGAGGGCTGCATCGTCTTACCGGTCCTCGAGCTTAAGGACAAATATTCCTGAAGCGATGGGGATGAATTATTTAACGCAAGGACGCAGAGGAGCAGAGAATCAGAATCTTTTTACCCGTGCGACTTTGCCTTGATCCTATCCTGTCTTAACAGGGTGCCGATATGCCAAAATACAAGACCAAGCTGATCATCAATCCTAACGCGGACCTGGGGCGCGCCTGGCGCTGGGGTGCCGACCTGCGCCCGGTCGTCGAGGAGCTCGGCGGCGCGGACTGGTCGGGGACGGTGTACCCCACCCACGCCGTTGAGCTGGCCCGCCAGGCGGCGGAGGACGGCTACGAGCTGGTCATCTCCGTAGGCGGCGACGGCACGACCCACGAAGTGATCAACGGCCTGATGCAGGTATCCGAAGAGCGGCGCCCCCGGCTGGGGATTGTGCCGGTGGGCACTGGCAACGATTTCGCCAGCAACGTCGGCCTGCCGATCCATCCGCCGGACGCCATGCGCCGGGCTTTTACCGGACAGCCGAAGCGGGTCGACTTGGGGTTGATCGAGAGCGGCTCGCGGCGCGAATACTGGGATAACACTTTGGGGATTGGGTTCGACGCCATCGCCACCATTCACTCGCGGGGTGTGCCGGTATTGAGGGGGTTCTTCGTCTACCTGATCGCGGTCATCAAGACGATCCTGCTCAACCACAACCCGGCCCGCCTCCAGGTGGCGGCGGATGAGGAGCACTGGGAGGATGAATACCTGATGTTCGTCTTCTGCAATGGGCCGCGGGAAGGGGGCGGGTTCCAGGTGGCGCCGGAGGCGCAGGTGGACGACGGATGGCTCCATTACGCCGCTATACGGAAAGTTTCTCGCGCCATGATGTTTCGCCTGATCCCAGAGGTGATGAAGGGCACCCACGGGCGCTTCCGACAGGTGAAGCTGGGCAAGGTCAGGGTGATGCAGCTCGCCTCGGACCGCCCGCTCTACATCCACACCGACGGGGAGATCTTCGCCGGCTTTGGCACCGACGTGCGCGAGCTGACGATCAGGGTGCTGCCTGCGGCGCTGGAGGTGATCGTTTAGATATCGTTTCTCGGCGTTCAGCGCCTTACCCCGTTCAGCTCTTCAGCGGGCATGAAGACAACGCTCACGGGATGAGGATGCTGGATTCCGGCCCAAACACCCCCAGCCTCCAACCAACAGCGTAAGTCCTAAACGGTGTTAATGTAAGAACATGCCACCTCCCTGATCTGCGAGGTGGTGTTGAGTTAAGCATCCTTGTTATCCGTATCCGACGAACCTGTTAATACTTTAGTGGTTCGTCGGGCGTGCGATCCGTGTACAATTCCATCATGCCAGATGGCAAGCAACCTCCCGACCTCGCCAGGAGCCTGGGCAGGTTCGATCCAGGCCACCTTCGCATCGTCGCCGATCTTTGGGGGATCGAATTCGATCCGTCCAATGCGCGCCAGGCAGCCGTGGAACTGGCGGCGCTCTTACTGGATCCCAATCGGATCGCCGAAGTCCTGGAAGACCTGCCGGAAGCGGCCCGGCGCGCGCTCCAGGACTTGCAGGGCAGCCAGGGACGCCTGCCTTGGGCGCTGTTCACCCGCCGCTATGGCGAGGTGCGCGAGATGGGGCCGGGGCGCCGCGATCGGGAGCAGCCGCACCGCGAGCCGGTTTCCCCGGCGGAGATGCTCTGGTACCGTGCCCTGATCGGGCGGGCTTTCTTCGACGCCGAGACCGGCCCAGAAGAGTTCGCCTTCATTCCCGGCGACGTGATGCTCCTGTTGCCTATCGGCCCGCGATCCAGCACAGAGCCGATGGGCCGGGCAGCTGCCCCATCCGAACGCGCCCACGTTTACCCGGCCGCGGACCGCATCCTGGACGACGCCTGCACCCTTCTGGCAGCCCTCCGCCTTGGCCTGCCCCTGGACGATGTTCCCCTCATCTCATCTCCACCCCTTTCAGGATTTTATCCCGCTCTTCCCTCTCCCTTCTCCCCGATCCCTTTGCAGAAATTGCTTGCCGCCGCGGGCCTGCTCGACCCTCACGGCCTCCCCCAGGTCGAACCGGCTCGGGCATTCCTGGAAGCCGGGCGTGGAGAAGCGCTCGCCTGGCTGGTGCAAGCCTGGCTGGAGAGCAGGACGTTCAACGAGCTCGCCTTGATCCCCGGTCTGGTCCTGGAGGGCGAATGGTCGAACGAACCGCTGCGGGCGCGGCAATCGATCCTGGGATTCCTGGCGACCGTCCCCAAAGAGACCTGGTGGAGCCTGGAGGCATTCGTCGCCGCCATTCGCCGCCGCCAACCGGATTTCCAGCGTCCTGCTGGCGATTACGACTCCTGGTTTATCCGAAGGGAAGGCACGGAGGAATACCTGCGCGGCTTCGTTCACTGGGAGGACGTCGACGGCGCGCTGGTGCGTTTTACGATTGCCGGCCCGCTGCACTGGCTGGGCGTCCTCGACCTGGCCGCGCCGAAGGAGGGGAAGCCTGTCACAGCCTTCCGGAGCTCCCGGTGGGCGGAAGCGCTCCTGAAGGGCGAGACTCCCAGGGATTTGCTTGAAGAGAAGGATCTTATAAAGGTCGATTCGCGCGGCATGCTGCGCTGCTCTGCGCACGTCCCTCGCGCTGCCCGCTACCAGATAGCGCGCTTTGGCGACTGGGAAGGGTGGGATGGGTCGGCCTACCGCTACCGCCTCACGCCAGCCTCCTTGAAACGCGCGGCAGGGCAGGGATTGAACGTGGCACACCTGTTGGCTCTGCTGCGCCGGTACGCGGCCGCCGTCCCGCCGGCTCTGGCGACTGCCCTGGAGCGCTGGGAGAAGGAGGGGACGCCGGCCAGGCTGGAGCGGCTGGTGGTGCTGCGCGTAAGCTCACCGGAGATCCTTAGTAGGCTGCGTTCTTCCAGAGCGGCCCGCTTCCTGGGAGATCCTCTGGGACCAACGGCGGTGATCGTCAGGCCAGGTGCGCAGGAGAAGGTGCTGGTTGCTCTGGCGGAGATGGGGTATCTGGGGGAGATTGTGCGTGAAGGATGAATTACAATTATTAGTAATGATCGCCGATCTGATTTTTCATTTGTGACTCTCTTTACCTATAACAATCCATGACTACACCCATCGAGGTTCTGATCACTCTGCCCTTCCCGGAAGAGTTGTTACGAGAGCTGGAGGAAATATCACCGCGCTTGAATATTACTGTGTACAAGGCAAACAAACCCGAGGAGGTCCCAGTTGAGGCCTGGGGGAAAACCGAAATCCTCTACACGAGCAATGTATTGCCCGCGCCGGAGCAGGCGCCGAAACTGCGCTGGGTCCAGTTCCACTGGGCCGGTCTGGAGAGCGTCCTTGATAAACCGATCCTCCAGCAGCCGGAAGTGACCGCCACTTCTCTTAGCGGTGCGGCAGCTCCCCAGGTGGCTGAATTTGTCCTGGCGATGATCCTGGCGCTCGGGCACCGCCTGGCCGATATGATGAGCCACCAGCAGAAAGCCAGCTGGCCGAAGGACCGTTGGAAGCGTTTCAGCCCGTTGGAACTGCGCGGCAGCACCGTCGGGATCGTAGGCTACGGCTCCATCGGACGGGAGCTGGCGCGCCTGTTGCAGCCTTTCGGCGTGACCGTGCTGGCGACAAAACGCGACGCAATGCGGCCGCAGGATGACGGCTACCTGCCGGAGGGGTTGGGGGATCCGGGCGGCGACCTGGTCCACCGCCTCTACCCGCCGCAGGCGCTGCGCTCCATGCTCAAGGAGTGCGATTTCGTGGTCGTGGCTGTCCCCCTCTCCAAAGATACCAAAGGGCTGATCAGCCAGGAGGAGCTATCGGCGATGCAGCCGTCAGCCTTTCTGGTGGACGTCTCGCGGGGCGGGATCGTGGATCAGGATGCGCTGGCGGCTGCGCTGCGCGAGCACCGGATCGCCGGAGCTGCCCTGGATGTCTTTCCCGAAGAGCCGCTGCCGGCCGATCACCCCCTGTGGAAATTCTCCAACGTCATCATCACACCGCACATTGCAGGGATCTCTCCCCACTACGACCAGCGCGCGATTGACCTGTTTGCAGAGAACCTGCGGCGGTATCTGGATGGACGTCCATTATTGAACCTCGTCGACATGAGTCGCGGTTATTGAAATTCTTTTCACCTTAACGCAAAGATGTGGGGGGACAAAGTCGCGAGAGTCATGGATGAATGCTTTGCAACTCTGCTCATTGGCGTCTCGGCGACAATCATGCCAGTTTATGCACGATCTTCGTCTGCGAGCACCCGGCCGTTGGTTTTCCCCCAGTCTTCGTCGCTCACCAGGGTGACGACGCGGAACCCCTCGGCATAAGCCATCTCTTTACCTTTGGCGCGCTCGGCAGCCCACTGCCTGATCATCTCTTCTGGGTCCCAATCTTTCATCTGGCTCTTATGGGCGCGCAGGGCAGCGATCTTCAGGTCGATCGTCTCTTCGATGTTTACAAAGAGGTCGGCATCACCCCAGCTGGTCGCGTACACCTTCCGCGGCTTGAAAGCCTGGATCCCTTCCTCTTCCAGTTCTTCGAACAGGTTCGGCTGCCCGGCGGCCGGGAAGACCGCGTCCAGGGCTGCCGTCGCCGCGGCGCGGTGATCGGGATGATTGATGTAATCGTCCCCGGCCCAGACGATGGTTGGGTCGCCGCACACCACCACCTCCGGCTTGAAGCGCCGGATCTCCCGCACCAGCTTCTTCCGCAGGTCCAGAGTCGGCTGCAGCATGCCGTCTGGTTCCCTTAAGAAGATCACTTCTTTGACGCCGACCATTTCGGCTGCGGCGAGCTGCTCCGCTTCCCGGATCTCTGCGGCTTTCGCCTTGGTCATGCCCCTCTCGGCGATGCCCACTTCGCCGCTGGTGCACAGCACGTAAGCCACGCGTGTCCCGGCCTTGACCCAACGGGCGGCGGTTCTGGCGCTGGAAAATTCGATGTCATCGGGGTGTGCTACGATGAACATGGCGCTTTCTGGTACATAAAAATTTCCCATATTCTTCCCGTTCTCTCCTCGATCAGGATAGAAGGTGAATATTATACATTTCCTCT
>CAYQDF010000003.1:31450-82421 GCA_964416175.1 uncultured Anaerolineaceae bacterium | reverse complement strand
AATCACAGCTGTCCCCAGGTCGCGCTGCACGAGTAGCAGGAGCAAAGTGAGACAGAGCATGATCACCGTCGGGGCAAGCAGAGGCAGAAGCATTCGGCGCGCTGGTCTGCGAGCGTTTGACGCCGATGGCACCAGCCAGAGACCGCGCCCGGAGAAATACGCCGCCAAGTAGACCACGAGCAGCAGCTTCAGCGGCTCAGATGGTTGGAAATATACACCGCAGCATCCCAACCACAGGCGTGGACTGGAGCCGGTCGTCGGGTTTGTCCCAAGGATTGATGTCAGGGCTGTCAGGAGCAGACCTGCAGTCAGCCAGAGGTACTTATACTTGCGGAGAAGCTGCAGAGGGTCCCGCAAGCGCGTGCCGAGCACCAGAACTGCCGCATCGACCGCCAGCCAGGCGGACTGCCGCCAGCCGAAGGCTGGTTCCAGCCTCCAGATCGTCAGCAGCCCCAGTCCGCTCAACATCGCTGCAACCGGTATCAGAAAAGGGTCGCGCGCCGGCAGGCGATGTCTGGTATGCCAGTCAATCAGCAGAAAGAGCAGGCACCATACCAGGTAGCCAAACCAGTGATCCCACCGCAGTGCCGCTTCCCAGGACCTCGCCTGCACCGCGGGCGACAGCGTCAGGGCAAGAGAATAAAGACCCAGGAAGATGCCCGCCAGCTGGAGCAGGCGGCTTTGAATGCGGTCAGGGGTAACGGGCGCGGGTTCGGGGAACAACTGGCAATCCACAAGATGGGGAAATCCTTCTCCCCCGATCCTCCATCCCCTTAATAAGCTTTACCTTAAATATTTACTCACCAGGAGACTCAATCGCTCGCGGGTCTCGCGGGGGATCCGGTTTGGGTCAGTGATCAGCGCCGACGCCAGGGCGTCCTTGCAGCGGCACTCACGCTGCGGCTTCAGGCTGCGGGCGAGGTTTCGGACAGCCTGCTGGGCGACTTCTGTGTTCCGATGGAGCACCTCGATCACCATCTCTACGGAGACCGGTTCTGAACTGACGTGCCAGCAGTCATAATCAGTCACGTGCGCCATGACGGCGTAGCAGATCTCGGCCTCGCGGGCCAGGAAAGCCTCGGGGGAGGTGGTCATCCCGATCACAGACATTCCCCAGGAACGGAAGGTGTTCGATTCGACCCTCGTCGAAAAGCGAGGTCCTTCGATCGTGATGAACGCTCCTCCTTTGTGCACGGCGCAGCCGACTTCCCGCACAGCATCGTAGACCTGTTTCGAAAGGTCATGGCAGAAGGGATCCGCGGCGCTGATGTGCGCCACCAGGCCATCTTCGAAGAAGGTGCGGGAGCGGCCGCGGGTGAAGTCAAACAGCTGATCGGGGACGACGATCTCGCCCGGGACAAAATCCTCGCGCAGCGATCCACAGGCGCTGATGCTGACGATCCGCTCGACCCCTAACGACTTCAGGGCAAAAATGTTGGCCCGGTAGTTGATCTCCGAAGGAGAGATAGTATGCCCGATGCCATGCCGCGCTAGGAACGCGACCTCCTGTCCTTCCAATTCGCCGGTGACGATCGGCGCGCTTGGCTCGCCGAACGGCGAGCTCACCACCTGTTCACGGGCATCTTTCAGGCCCGGAAAGGCATACAACCCTGAACCACCGATGATCCCCAGTTTGACCACGCCTGCGCTCCTTTTCAATACACGCATGCCAGATGATACTGACGGCGAAGCCGGTTTACCGGTCGCCGATAGCGATCTGTATGATCACCTGGCCTACTCGAAGTTCATCACCATCCGCCAGGACCACTTGCGAAAGGACCGGCTCCCGGTTCAGGAAGGTCCCGTTCCGCGATTGGAGGTCTTCAACAAACCATTGACCCTTCAGGTATGCCAGCCTGGCGTGCCTCCCCGAAACAGTCAGATCTTCCAACAGCACATCGCAGGAGGATTCCCGCCCGATGAATACCTCCGGTGTCCGGAATGTAAACTCGAGCGTGCTTTCGCCGAGATTAGCAGCCAGCGTGATCGGTGGGATCAGCCGGTCTGCCAGGAGTTCTGAATGGCGTTTTAGATCCTGCCACAGGACGAGCAACCCCCAACCCAGAAACAGGAGAAGTACGGCTGCCAACAACAGGCGCAGGATGAGCAGCAGAATACCAGCCATGAGCACAGCCGGGATCAGGGGCTCGGTGGGAAGGGCGTGATGGGGTGAGTCCCCTCTGCATCGGGATCGGCCAGGTAACCCGTTTCCTGCCCGTAAACCAAACACACGCCGGCGAGGGAGATCACATCACCCGGGAAGAGAGCCCTCTGCCCCGTACGCACCCCGTTAACGTAGGTCCCTCCAGAGGATTCAAGGTCGAAGATCACAAACCGTCCTTTGATCGCCCGGATCTGCGCGTGGGTCCTGGATACCCGTGGATCGTTAATCACAAGGTGATTGTCTGCCTGCCTTCCGATGTTGATCACAGCCTGGTCGAGCGGATAGACCTGCGCACCATCCAGGATCAGGAAGGCTCCCGGCGGTCCAGGCTTTTCAACCTCCTCTGGCGACAATCCGACAAGGCCTGTTTCTTCCAGGTTTTGCTGGCTGATTTGGACCAGGATCTCCGACTGCCCTGGAGGAAGGGCAGGATCAACATCGATTCTGACCCTCGGTCTGGCGGGAAACCTGAAGCCAGCGTCTTCACCGGCCTGTTCGATCGTCGACTCGATCTCCAGCAGGATGGCCGGGTTCCCCTCGAATTTCGCGGCGTCCTCCGGCGACGACCTCAAGATGAACATATCGGGCGCCAGGGGAACACCTTCCGCATCGTACTGTAGACCGGAGCGCATCGCCGTGACCACGCTGGCGGGTAACTCCCGTAGATTCCCCACCGACAGGATGCGGGCAGCGCCGCCTTCGAAAATCGACTGCAGTCGGCTCTCAAGCCAGTCCAGCTTCGCTTTCAATACTCCCAGGTCCACGCCAGTATTATAGAGGAGAGGCGGATATCTCGCAAGCTCACCGGGGAGCGGCGGATACGCACGGAAGCCGGTTCTCACGCAATTCAATTCGTTGGGGCGAGATCACGAAAGCGAAATCTCCGGTTTGGTATACTCATAATATGAAAAGCGAGATGCCAGCTGGCTTTCGAGAGATCGAGCACACCGCGGATTGGGAGCTGAGGGTCTGGGCGCCGGACCTCGCGGCGCTGCTGGAGCAGGCAGCCCGCGGCATGTATAATCTTCAAGGGGCAAGCCTGAAATCCGGGCCTCGCCTGGAGTGCAGGTTCAAACTGGCTTACCAGGAGCCCGAGACCCTGCTGGTCGATTTCCTTGCCGAGTTGCTCTACCTTCTCGAGACCGAAAGGCTGGCTTTCGACCAGTTCGAACTAAGTTTAACGGATGATTCCCTTGAAGCCTCCCTTTCCGGCGCTCCGATCGAGTCGCTTGCGAAAGAGATCAAGGCAGTCACCTACCATAACCTTGAGATAAAACGGACTGAGAGTGGTTTTGAAGCGAATGTTGTTTTCGATGTTTGACCGTGGACGGAGGAGGGTGGACCGCGGATATCCACAGAATTCGTTCGTCTTTCGTCTTCCGTCGACCGTCATTTGAAGGAGGTGCGCCATGGTTACCCTGAGCGATTTAAAGCAAGTCGACCGATACGAGTGGGAGATCCCCACTTCGTTTCGCTCCGATATGCGCGTCCCGGTGCGGATTTTCGCCACGCGGCAGCTGCTGGAGGAGATCAAAGACGACAAATCGTTGGAGCAGGCCGCCAATGCCGCCACCCTCCCGGGGTTGGTTGGGCAGGTGGTTGTCATGCCCGATGTTCACCAGGGATACGGCTTCCCGATCGGCGGCGTGGCGGCAACGGCCTTGCCGGATGGAGTCATTTCGCCTGGAGCGATCGGCTACGATATCAACTGCGGCGTCCGGCTGCTCGCTTCGTCGATCGAGCTCGAGGAGGCGAAGCCGTATCTGTCCGACCTGGCAAACGCCTTGAATCACTACTGCCCCAGCGGCGTGGGGACCAAAGGAACTGTCCGCGTCACCAACCAGGAGTTGGACCGCCTCTGCCGGGAGGGCAGCCGCTGGGCGTTCAGGCACGGCTACGCTTTCGAAGCGGACCTGAGCCGCACGGAAGAGAGCGGCTGCCTCGACGGTGCCAACCCGGATAAGATCAGCCCGCGCGCCAAGGAGCGTGGCCGGCCGCAGATCGGCACCCTCGGCGCAGGCAACCATTTCATCGAAGTCGACATCATCGACCAGGTCTTCTACCCTGAAGCCGCCGCCGTGATGGGCCTGCGGGAGGGCTGCCTGGCTGTGCAGATCCACTGCGGCTCGCGCGGCTTCGGCCACCAGATCTGCACCGACTATGTCAGGGATTTCCAGGGGGCGGTCAGGCGCTACGGGATCAGATTACCCGACCGGGAGCTGGTTTGCGCCCCGCTGGACTCGCCCGAGGGGCAGGCTTATTCCGCCGCGATGCGCGCCGCGGCGAACTACGCCTTTGCCAACCGGCAGGTGCTGGCTCACCTCGCCCGCAAAGCCTTCGAAGAGGTCCTGGCCGGCAAGATCGCCAGCTGGCACCTGCACCAGGTCTACGACATCGCCCACAACATGGGCAAGATCGAGACCCACGAAGTCGACGGCAAACGGGTCAAGGTGTGCGTGCACCGGAAAGGGGCCACGCGCGCCTTCGGCCCGGGTTTCGAAGGGCTGCCGCTCGAGTACCGCCCCATTGGGCAGCCGGTGCTGGTGCCGGGCAGCATGGGAACCGCCTCCTGGGTGCTCGTCGGGACCGAGGGCAGCATGCAGCGCTCCTTCGGCTCCACCTGCCACGGCGCAGGGCGGATGATGAGCCGCAGCCAGGCCAAGAAGACCGTGTGGGGCGGAGACCTGCGCCAGGAGCTGGAGGCGCGCGGCATCCACATCCGCGCTGGATCGCTGGCCGGACTGGCGGAGGAAGCCCCCCAGGCTTACAAGGACGTGGATGCGGTGGTCGAGACGGTGGCCGGGGCGGGGATCGCCCGGAAGGTGGCGCGGCTGCGGCCTGTCGCTGTGATTAAGGGATGAAGTGTAGGGACGAAGCAAACGAAGCTCAGAGTGAAGCGCGGAGCGGCACACTTCGTTCTTTCCCCAGATTCCTTGACACTAGAATATACGTTCTATTATAATTATACCTGTAAATCCGCTCCGCCGCTATAACCGATCGCCCTCTCACTACTCTCTCATCCCATGTCCCTCTTCGACCGCCTCCTCCACGCTATCGGATATCGCCCCGCTCCCCGCCTCACCTTCCCCGTCGGGCCGGACCTGGTCCGGTCCCTGGAGGCGCTCGCCGCGCGGGAGAGGCGCCAGGCCGGCGAGGTCGCCCAGGATCTGCTCGCCTCCGCCCTCGCCCACCGCCACGCGGAGGAGAGACGCCTGGCCTGCTGGAACCGCCTCTCGCCGCGCGAGCAGCAGGCTGCGGCGCTGATCTGCCTGGACTGCACCAACCGCCAGATCGCCGCTGAGCTGGGCATCTCCCCCTCCACCGTGAAGTCCCATGTGCGCAGCATCCTGCGCAAGTTCGGGCTGAAGAGCAAGGCCGATCTGCGCCGGGCGCTGGCCGGCTGGGACTTCAGCGCCTGGCTCCCGTGAGCGGGGACCGGCATATCTGCCTCCTCCCGGCCTCCCTCTCCCCCACCCCTGGTTCACCCGCCCGGTTACTCCCAATCCCATCCCTCTCTCCCCTGCGGGCGGGATTGCCTTCCCGCCCCGCCTGGGCTATTGTAGGGGCATGAAGACCTTGCCCAGACAGCGCCCAGACAAAGCCCAGACAAAGCTCATCGAGGGCACTGTACACATCCCGGGGGCGATTGTGGAGCCGCAGCGCGCCGCGCTGCTCAATCCCATCCCCGGCAACCTGCTGCTCGTCGTGGCGCCGCGCGCCGGCGGGGCGATCCTGCTCGACCTGGCAGCCCGCCTGGCCCGGCGGGGACCCCTGCGCCTGCTGGACGGCGGCAACCGCCTGGACGTCTATGCCCTGAACCTGGCGGTTGCCCGCGCCCTGGACCGAGGAGGTCCCGGCGGCTCGCCCGGGTCCCTGCGGGAAGTCCTGGAGCGCATCCAGCTGGCGCGCGCCTTCACCTGCTACCAGCTGGTGGCTCTGTTGAGGGACACGCCCGCCGCAGGAACGCCCACCATCGTGCTGGACCTGCTGGCGACGTTCTACGACGAGAGCGTGCCGGCGGTCGAAAGCCGGCGCCTTCTGCGCACCTGCATCGCCCACCTGGCCCGCCTGAACCGCGCCGCGCCGGTGGCGGTCAGCGCCCGCCCGGCGATGCCCGTGAACCGCCCGGAGCTGCTGGAATTCCTGGCGGCAGCCGCCGGCCAGGTCTGGATGCTTGAGCCGGAGGCCCCCCGGGAGCCGCCGCGCCTGTTTTAGGCCGGGAGACCGACCTCAGTTATAATCTTTCGCTCGATCACATATGGGACGCACACTACCTTCCATCACCCAGGCCTTTTTGCAGGAGCAGGAATCGTTTTCCCGCTTCCGGCGCGCCCTGCGCCGCGGCGACCAGCTGGCGCTGGACGACCTGTTCGCCGCCGCGCACAGGCACCTGGCGGCCGCCGCCTACGCGGCCCACGCCCTGCCTTTCGAGACCTTCCTGCTGGCCATGCTGCTCGAAGAGCACAAAGAGGTCCTGCGCCTGCGCCAGCTGATCGAAGACCGTATGGGTGTTTTGGATGGGGGGAGATCGGGCGGCGGGTGAGCAGGCTGCGGAGCTGCCCTGCCTGCTCACCCCATTCTTCCTGCAGGCTTTGACAAAGTCCCTCAACCATGTTAAACTCAGTCCGCTCTTGAGGAGGCTGCTCTCGAATGGGGGGCGCTGCCGGCAGGTGAATCATGCGGACGAGTGAACGAGTTGGGGCGCGCCAGCCGGCGCGCAAGGTTGACCAACGCCTGCTGCCCGATGAACTCCGGGCGGCTTTTGCTGATATATGAACATCCTGCTGACCGGTTCGATCGCCTTTGACTACCTGATGCGCTTCCCCGGCTACTTCCGGGAACACATCCTACCCGACCGCCTGGAAGGGCTCAGCCTGTCCTTGTTGGTGGAGAGCATGGTGCGCCAGCCCGGCGGGATCGCCCCCAATATTGCCTACACCATGGCCCTGCTTGGGCAGCGGCCGCGTCTGTTCGCCACGGCGGGGGAGGACTTCGCCGAGTATCGGGGCTGGCTGGAGGCCCGCGGGATCGACACCTCTGGCGTGCGCATCGTCCCCGGCGAGTACACCGCTTCGTACTTTGCAAACACGGATCGCGAGAACGCCCTGATCGCCAGTTTCTTCCCCGGCGCCATGGCCCGGGCTGCCGAACTGTCGCTACACGACCTGCCCGGGGAACGCCCTGACCTGGTGCTGATCTCGCCCAACGACCCCCAGGCGATGCGCCGCTACGCGGCTGAATGCCAGGAGCTCGGCGTCCCTTACATCTACGATCCCAGCCAGCAGATCCCCAGGCTGAGCCAAGAAGACCTCCGCCAGGGGCTGGAGGGTGCGCTCGCGCTGTTCGTTAACTACTACGAGTTCTGCATGATCCAGAACAAGACCGGGCTGACCTTTGAGGAACTCCAGACGCGCCCCGCCTTCACCGTGGTCACCAATGGCGAACGGGGATCTTCGGTCTATTCCTCTGGCGGGGAACAGCAGATCCCTGCGGTCACACCGGCCGCGATCGTCGACCCGACCGGGGTGGGCGACGCCTTCCGGGGCGGCTTCCTGGCCGGCTATGCCCGCGGCTATAACCTGATTACCTGCGCCCGCATGGGCGCGGTCTGCGCCGCTTATTGCCTGGAACAGGAAGGGCCGCAAAACCACGTGTTTACCAGGGCGGAGTTCGTGAGCCGCTTCCGCCGGCATTTCGACGACGGGGGACTGCTGGATGGGCTCGTCCTGGATGACATCAATCAGGGGATCGGGGACAGGGGAGAAAAGCTCTAGTTTTTTCCCCTGTCCCCTGTCCCCGATCTATTGTTTCATTGGAGACCAGGATGGACAATTACGACGTCAAGGATATCAAGCTGGCTGAAGGAGGCCGCCGGCGCATCGAATGGGCGGGGCGGGAGATGCCGGTCCTACGTTTGATCCGGGAACGCTTTGCTGCGGAGAGGCCGCTGCAGGGCCTGCGCATCTCCGCCTGCCTGCACGTCACGACGGAGACGGCGCACCTGATGGATACGCTGCACCAGGGCGGCGCAGAGGTGGTGCTGACCGCCTCGAACCCGCTTTCCACTCAAGACGATGTGGCGGCATCTCTGGTGACTCATTTCGAGATCCCCGTGTTCGCCATTAAGGGGGAGGACAACGTCACCTACTACCGGCACATCAACGCTGCCCTCGACCACCAGCCGCATTTGACGATGGACGATGGGGCGGACCTGGTCAGCACTCTGCACAAGGACCGCCGCGATCTGCTCAAAAACGTGATCGGCGGCACGGAGGAGACCACCACCGGTGTGATCCGCCTGCGAGCGATGGCCGCGGATGGGGCGCTGGCCTTCCCGGTGATCGCGGTCAATGACGCCATGACCAAGCACCTCTTCGACAACCGTTATGGGACCGGGCAGTCCACGGTGGACGGCATCGTCCGGGCGACGAATGTACTGCTGGCAGGGAAGAATTTCGTCATCGCCGGGTACGGCTGGTGCGGGCGCGGGCTGGCGATGCGGGCACGCGGCATGGGCGCTAACGTGATCGTCACCGAGGTCGACCCGCTGCCGGCCCTGGAAGCGGTCATGGACGGGTTTCGCGTGATGCCCATGCTGGAGGCGGCCCGCATCGGGGACATCTTCGTCACGGTGACCGGCGATATCAACGTGATCGACAAAAATCATTTCGAGGTGATGAAGGATGGCGCGATCGTTGCCAATTCGGGCCACTTCAACGTGGAGATCAACATCCCCGCCCTGGAATCGATGGCTAAAGAGAAGCGCCTGGTGCGCCCGTTCGTCGAGCAGTACTTGCTGCCGGATGGACGGGCAATCAACCTGCTCGGCGAAGGCCGGTTGATCAACCTGGCCGCGGCTGAAGGGCACCCGGCGAGCGTGATGGACATGTCCTTCGCCAACCAGGCGCTCAGCCTGGAACACCTGGTGAAGAACAGCGCAACCTTCGAAAAGAAGGTCTACAGCGTTCCGGAGCAGATCGACCGGGAGATCGCCCGTCTCAAGCTGGAGGCGATGGGCGTTTCAATCGATGTACTCACCTCCGAGCAGGTGAAATATCTGAATTCCTGGGAAGAGGGAACTTGATGTTAATGATTGAAGCCGGAGACCCGGATGGGATTTATCAGCTGTCCGGGTCTTTTTTTATTAGGGTACGACGATCGCTATGAAAAACGGATCCCCAAACAGGTTCCCTGTCGGGTCGCGCGCCTGCCAGGCGCTGCTGTAGGTACCCGGCTCGGTCGGGGTGGTGAAGATCATCCGGATCACCACTTCCGTCCCGCTGCGCGCCGGAAAGAGCGCCTGTTCGGCGGGAGCGCCCATGTCCAGCCCGCCGATCAGTATGACGCTGTAGTTGAATTCCCAGTTGCACGACCCGGAATTCTGCACACGCCAGCGCTTGTCCAGAGTTTCCCCGGGCGCGGCGATCGTGCCGTCCGGGATGGTCAGGTCTTCCAGGAAGGTCAGATCCGGGGAACAAGGGGGCGTGGGAGTAGGTGGAGGGGGTTCAGTCGGACTTGCCGGGATGGGTTCGCTCGCCCCAATGCTGAGCGGGGTCGCCTGTGAAGCAGGAGTGGGAGGGATGAAGAGGTCGGGAGTCGTGGGCTGCCTTCCGCAGGCGACCATCATCCCGAGGCTGACCAAGAGGGACATCCTCCAAATTACCCTGCTGGGTAAAGAAAGATTACGAATGCGACCGGGACGAGATCGGCCTGATCCCGAACTCACGTTGATAATCTATCCACTTTAAGAGGAAGCAGAATCCAGGCCCGCCTGCGTTTGCCTGTTTGCATCTGTGAATCCGGATGGCGCGAGGCGCTACTCGTTGCCATCTAAGGGGTAGTCAGCGTCTTCAGGCGTGCCAATCGGCAACGGCAGGGACCCGCTCAAGGCCTGCTGGCGCACTGCGTGTTCGATCTCGGCCATCAGGTCAGGATTCTGGCGCAGGAAATCCTTGGCGTTCTCGCGCCCCTGGCCAAGCTTGATGTCACCGTAGTTGTAGAAAGAGCCGCGCTTTTCGACCAGGTTCAGCTCGGTCGCCAGGTCGAGGATGTCGCCGGCCTTGGAGATGCCCTCCGTGTACATGATATCGAACTCAGCGGTGCGGAAGGGCGGAGCGACCTTGTTCTTGACGACCCTCACCCGGGTGCGGTTGCCAATGATCTCCGATCCGAGCTTGATCGATTGGATCCGCCGCACGTCCATCCGCACAGAAGCGTAGAACTTCAATGCCATGCCGCCGGTGGTCGTCTCCGGGTTGCCGAAGACGACGCCGATCTTCTGGCGCAGCTGGTTGGTGAAGATGACTGCCGTGTTGGTCTGTTTGATCGCGCCGGAGAGCTTGCGCAGGGCCTGGGACATCAGGCGGGCCTGCATGCCCATCGGCGAATCGCCCATGTCGCCCTCGATCTCGGCGCGCGGCACCAGAGCCGCCACCGAATCGACGACCACCAGGTCCACCGCGCCGGAGCGCACTAGGGTCTCGGTGATCTCCAGGGCCTGTTCGCCCGTGTCGGGTTGGGAGATCAGCAGGCTTTCGAGATCCACCCCGCAGCGTGCGGCATAGCTGGGATCGAGGGCGTGCTCCATGTCGATGAAAGCTGCCGTACCCCCTATGCGTTGGGCTTCGGCGACGATGTGCTGGCAGATGGTCGTTTTGCCGGAGGATTCCGGGCCGTAGATCTCCGTGATGCGGCCGCGTGGGACGCCGCCCACGCCGAGGGCGATGTCCAGCGAGAGCGAGCCGGTGGGGATGAATTCGACCGCCATCTGGTGGGCCTCTCCCAGGCGCATGATCGTCATGTCCCCGTAGCGCTTGGTGATGTCGCCCAGGGCTTTTTCCAGCGCCACGCGGCGTGATTCGTCAACGTCTTCAGGTGAATCAATTGTTCTGCGGGCCATTTTCGTGGGTCTCCAGGAAATTCGAATTAAAGAGATGATATGAGATGAAGATTACAGTGTTAGCGTTGACAGTGGACGGGATTGGGCGGCTGCGTTCACTGTTCGAACAGAATTTTACCATGTGGTACCACGCCCCCTTAGTTTAGCACAGATGTTCTGTTTGTCAAGGGCTGGAAATTCGCCCAAGGATCATAATTCAATCCCGTGAGGCGGTTTCACTCAAGGAGGGTGGGCAGGGGAGTTCAGGGATCCGCAAGGGGATTGAAATCTGCCCCGGGGGTTTTCAGTGGTTCTGAGGTGTAGCCACTGCGGCCGCGGAAGGTGAAGTAGGTGACCAGCCCAGGTTGGACTTCCACTTCCAGCGAATAATTCTTGCCGAGATAGTTGATCCTGATCTCATACCTGCCGGCCGGCAGGTCGCTGATCACAACGTTCTCGCGGTAGTAGAGATCCTCGTGGGTATTCCCTCCGCTGTAGGTGAATGCTTTCCAGATCTGGCCGCCCGTCAGGGAGCGCACCTGGACCAGCTGCCCCTTCAGTTTCAGCCCGCCCGTGTTCATCACCCTGCCGGCGATCACGCCCCATCCCTGCGGCGGCACCAGCCAGAGCTCAGGGTTGTATGTCGAGAAGAAGCCGTCTACCTCCTGGCGGACTTCGAAGTGCAGGTGCGGGCCTGTGGTCTTCCCGGTTTCCCCGCTCAGACCGAGCCGGGATCCGGCCTCGACCCGCTGACCTTTCACCACGTCCACCCGGCTGAGGTGTGCATATACGGTGTACAGCCTGGCCCCCTTGTAACCGAAATCGTGGCGGATCAGGACAGCTATCCCGTAAGGGTCCGCTTCGTCGTAGTAGCCGCTGTAGAGACCATAACCAGCCCAGGCGACTTTTCCTGCCGCTGCTGCCAGCACCGGCGTCCCGCTCTTCGCGGGGATATCGACGCCGGTGTGGACAATGTCTTCGAAGAAGACGCCGCCGTAGCGGTAGTCGGCGTTCGGCCAGTTGACCTCGTCAGCCTGGATGGGGCGGAGGAAGTAGAAATGGTCGAATGGGGTCAGCGCCCAGGGAACTGGATAAAGCGCAGGCCGCCAGGCGGAGATGGGCGGAGCAGCTGAGCTCGGGAAGGTGAACCGCAGGGGGACTTCTGCCCCCCAGCCGGGGCCTGGAGCCAGGGTTTCATCTTCGATCGCAGCTCCAGGCTGCTCCATCTCTTTTCTTGCTGGCCGCTCCGGCTCACTCCGTGGGGCGCCGGGGAGATCTGGCTGTCCCGCGAGGTCGGTAGGGTTCATGGAAATATCGGAGTATTCGATTGCAGTTGTTTGGTCAAGAGCTCCGCTGGCCAGCGGTACCAGTGCGGCCAGGCAAAGCCCGAGCAGGACGCTCCGCCTCCAGCGAATCAGGCGTGCGGGGACGGGATTCATGGGGAGGACCTCCACCAGGGTGTTGGCGTCGGCGTGAGCGTCGGAGGCAGCGCGGCGGTGGGGGTGATCAGAGCTTCGGGCGGATAGAGCTCCAGCATGGATTGTCGCCAGCTCTGGCCTTCGGCGAACACGAACTCGTTGAAACGGGCGGTGAAATACGCCGAACGCCAGGTCGATAGGGCTGGCAGGCGCTCCCAACCGTAAGCGCCCGCCAGGGCCGTGAAGTCGATCCAATATCCGGGTGGGATTTCCGGAGTCAGCCGGCCTCCCGCCTCGTAGGTGAGCGGGTCGCCGCCGTAGCGAGCGTAGAAATCCCAGGCCCGATCGCGCAGCGGCGCGCCTTGCCGGCCATCCTGGTGCCGCGCTTTCAGGTATATCCTCCAGTATGTCTGCGAGGCGAACTGTTCAGGGACCACCACGACCCAGCCCGAGTTCACGGCGACCGGGTTGAAAGCGAAGGCCCTGCCGGTATACAGCCAGTCTTCTCCCATCCCGGGAGGCAGCGGCGAGGTGAGGGGGACAAAAGCATTCTCGAGAGATGCCAGGAAATCCCAACCTGCCCCCCAGGCGACATGCTCGCGCAGGGCGTTGAAAGCCTCGACCACCAGGTCGTGCAGCAGGGGATATGGCGCAGCGACGTCCTCCAGTTCCACCAGGCGGTGGCGTCCGTTGGGAGCATCGGGGACCTGGCTGAGATCTGGCTTCCAGGCGGGTTCAGGCGTCGCCAGCGCCGCCTCAGCGAGTGGTGCGGGGAGCTCTCCCGGAAGGGTTGCATCCGACCAGTCGATGCCGGTGACAGGGCCAGGGAGGGCAAGCGGCGGGAGGGCCAGCAGCCCGTCTGAGGTGGAATAACCGACCAGCAACGTCCGGTTTGGCTCTTCCAGGGCTGTCAGCAGGGTCCCGCCGTCCGGGCTCCACGCCGGCCAGTCGCCGGCCGGGATGTTCGCTGTATTGAAAGATGATGAGGAATTGGATGTGGCTTGCCCGGTTCCTTCGTTTTTCCAAATACGCAGGCTGTGGTAGCCATTCTCCACAGCAGACCAGACCAGGGCAGATCCATCCGGCGACCAGGCAAGGTGGGATTCGTAGGCACCCGGGCTGGAGCTCAGGAGTACGAACCTCTCCTCCCCGGCGCGATCCAGGTCCGCCAGCCAGACTTCCCGCTCTCCGGTGCGGGTGGAGAGGAAGGCGATCTGGCGCCCGCCTGGGGACCAGGCTGGTTCGAAGTCGGCAGCTGGATGCTGGCTGAGGTTGATCTCTGGCTGGTCGTCGAAGATGGAGTGGATGGCGATCTCCAGGTCGGCGCCGTATGTCTCGTAGACCAGGTAGCGCCCGTCCGGCGACCAGCTGGGTGCCGAATCGTACTGCGGGGTGTCCGTGAGGCGTTCGACTTTCCCGGTCGCCAGCTCGAGCAGGTACAGGTCCCACACACCGGAGCGGTTGGAGGCGAACGCCAGGCGAAGCCCATCCGGGCTGAGGGCGGGGGCGGCGTCGTCCCAGGGACCGTTCGTCAGGCGGGTGAGCGGCAGGTTCGTTGGATGGAAAGCAAACAGATGGCTGAATCCCCCTTCCTGGATCGAAAGGAAGATCGTGCCCTCAGCCGGGCCTGCCTGGATGGAGGCGCGCTGCGGGGGAAGAACGAGGCGGACAGGCGTCCTAGTTGCTGTTAATGTTGCAGTCGGCGAGAGAAAGGTTGGTTCTGGCTGGGAGAAGCCTGAGATGGTTGTGGCGGTCTCATCCAAGGCGTTGACCTGCACCGGGACCTTCGGCGTGGCAATGAAGCTGACCAGGAAAAGGAGGATGCTCGAGAGCGAGAGGACCCCCAACCGCACCAACCGTGAACGATACGGAGGAGAGGGATGGGGTTGCAGCTCGTGGCGAATCTGCGATTCCGGGAGCATGACAGGACCTCGGATCGGTAGGGCGAAGGACCGGCGTGTTCCGTCGGGGTTTCTTCTGGAGTTTATCATCCTACTGCGTAAGATCAACTATCAGTTCTGTAACCTTCAGGTTGATTCGGGATGCAGACAATATGCCATGAAAGGACCACATTGAAACTTTCTGAACTGCAAAGCAACCAGTTCTCGACGATCTCGCTAACACAGGGATCATGGCTTCTATGCCCACTCAAGGCCGGGGTTATCTGATATAACCGCATCTTTTTCCCTGCATAGTTATGGAAGGACCGGATTGTACCCCAACGATCTCAGCAGCTCTGCGGTCATCAGGCGGGGTGAGCAGAGCTGCAATATATGCAATGGCCATCTCAGGCCGTTTCAAATCCGAGACGAATAATTGGACAGTGTAGCCAGACTGCATCCCCCGGAGTCACAAACCGATTTTTGCCAACGAATCTCTTGCCTGCCAGCTGCTGTAACAACTTTAATCCAGGCTTGAACTGCCGATCTCTTCGAAGCCCGAGCGGTACAGCTGGTAGTAGTATCCCCCTTTCGCCAGAAGCTCCTCGTGCGTCCCTTCTTCGACCAGGCGGCCGTGGTGGATGACGACGATGCGGTCTGCGTGGACAACCGTCGAAAGGCGGTGGGCGATCACGAAGGCGGTGCGTCCTTTCAGCAACCGCGCCAGAGCCTGCTGGATCATGCGTTCAGTCTGGGTGTCGACGCTTGAGGTGGCTTCATCCAGGATCAGGATGCGGGGGTCGGCGAGCAGGGCACGGGCAAAGGAGATCAGCTGGCGCTGGCCAACGGAGAGCGTTGCGCCTCCTTCTTCGACCGGGGTATCGTACCCGGCCCGCAGGCGGGAGATAAAATCGTGCGCGCCGACAGCCATCGCGGCAGCCTGCACCTCCGCAGCGGATGCCTCCAGCCGCCCAAAGTGGATGTTCTCAGCCACTGTCCCGCTGAACAGGAAAGGATCTTGCAGTACGATGCCCATCTGCCGCCGCAGGCTGGACTGGGTGACCCGGCGCAGGTCATAGCCGTCGATCAGCACCCGCCCTTCGGTCGGGTCGTGGAAGCGGGCGATGAGCTTCACCAGGGTCGTCTTCCCGGCGCCAGTCTCCCCAACCAGGGCAACAGTCTGTCCGGGGGGGACGTGCAGATTGATCCCATCCAGGACTGGCTGGCTTCCCTCGCCTGGGCCCGCGTCAGAGTAGTGGAATGAGACGTTTTCGAAGCGCACTTCTCCACGAATTAGAGGGAGATCGATCGCCTCCGGGTCATCCTGGACTTCGACGGGCGTGTCAAGCAGGGTGAGAATGCGTTCGCCGCCTGCCATCGTGGATTGGAATGAATCGTAGCGCCGGCTTAGGTCGCGAATCGGTTCGAAGAAACGGTTGATATACAGGAGGAAGGCGACCAGCACCCCCGGCGTGATGGCGCTGGCGCCGCTTTGATCTCCAAGCGCTGCCTGTCCGCCGAACCAAACCACGAGGACCGTCGCCAGGGAGCCCAGCAGATCGATGACCGCCGGGAACGCGCTGGCGATGCGGGCAGCGTGGAGGTTGACCTGCAGGTTGTTGCGGTTGACCTCTTCCCGAAAAATGCGATAGTTAACTTCCTGGCGAGAAAAGGCCTGGACGACGCGGACTCCGTTGATGTTCTCCGCCAGCACGGAATTGACCCAGCTGATCGCGGACCGCACCTGGCGGTAATTTTCCCGGGCGCGCTGCTTGAACAGGTAGGTCATCCAGACCATGACAGGAAGGACGGCAAACGTGAGCAAGGAGAGTCGCAGGTTCATACTGAGCATGGCGAGGACGATCCCGATCAGGGCAAACAGGTCGCGGGCGATCGCCAGCATTGCCCATATGATGAACTCACGCAGCACGCCCACGTCGTTGATCACCCGGACGATGACCCGCCCCACGCTGTACCGGCTATAGAAGGAAAGCGAGAGCTGCTGAAGATGTTCGAAAAGCCTGGCCCGCATATCGTAGATGATCGACTGCCCCGCATGCGCCATGAGGGTTACCCGGAAGTAGGTTGCAGCCCATTGGACCAGCGCCACGATCAAGTAGATCAGGACTGTCCGGCGCAGGACGGTAACCGAACCAGCGTCCAGGACTGAATCGATGGCAATTTTGATCAGATATGGGCCGGCGACAGCCGCGGCGGAGCTGACCAGCATCAGGATCAGCGCCAGGGCGAACTTCCAGCGGTAGGGGTATATGAAACTCAGCAGGCGCCGGGCGATTTTGGCGTCGTAGCTTTTGAAGGCCACCTCATCGGCTTGAGGAGGGGCGACTACGCTCATTCCGCCTCCATCCCGCCCAGACGGGTCCCTGGAATCTCGGAATAACCGACCAGCTCCAGAGTCTCCAGCTCCTTCTGGAACTGTTCCTGGTCGCGCAGCTGCAGGTTATAGATCTCCCGGTACAGGCCGTCTTGGGCGAGCAGTTCGGAGTGCTTTCCGCGTTCGACGATGCGTCCCTCGGAAAGGACAAGGATCAGATCTGCACGCCGCACAGTGGACAGGCGGTGGGCGATTACAAAGGTCGTGCGGCCCTCCATGAGCTGCCAGAGCGCCTGCTGGATCAGCTGCTCGGTCTGTGTATCCACGCTCGAGGTCGAGTCGTCCAGGATGAGGATGCGCGGGTCCATGAGCAGGGCGCGGGCGATGGCGATGCGCTGGCGCTGACCTCCCGAAAGAGTCACGCCACGCTCGCCGACCAGGGTCTCATAGCGCTGAGGAAAGGCAGTGATGAATTCGTGCGCCTGGGCGGTTTCAGCTGCTGCGACGATCTCCTCCATGCTGGCCTCTGGTTTGCCGTAGGCGATGTTTTCACGGATCGTGGTCGAGAAGAGCAGTGAGGTCTGCAGGACGATCCCAATCTGACGGCGGAGGGAGGCCAGGTCCACGTGGCGCACGTCGTAGCCATCGACCAGCACACTCCCCTGTGAGACGTCATAGAAGCGCGGGATCAGGTTCACCAGGCTCGTCTTACCGGAGCCAGTGGGACCGATCAGGGCAACGACCTGGTTCGGTTCGACAACCAGGTCCACTTCGTGCAGCGCGCGGGCCTTCTCCCCGGCATAAGAAAACGAGACCGAATCGAACTCGACCCTCCCGGAAAGCTGCGGCAGATAAATGGCGCCGGGAGGGGATTGAATCTCGGGCGCCTGGTCGAGGATCTCAAACGTACGCTGGGTGCCAGCGACAGCTTCGCCAGCCATGTTGACGATCCAGGTGAGCTGTTGGGCTGGTGTGGCCAGCATGAGCAGGTAGCTGTTGAATGCCACCACCTCCCCGATCGTCATTTCTCCCCCGATGACCATCTGGCCGCCGAAAAACAGGATCAGGATCGTGCCCAGGATCACGAGCAAATGGGAAGTGGGCATGATCTTGGCCCACTCTCTGATCACTGAGACGCGGGCATTGAACAGGACACGGTTAGCCTGGTTGAAGCGGTCAATTTCGTATGGTTCCCTGGCAAACGCCCGGATGACCTGAACGCCGAGCACGTTTTCTTGCAGGCGGGAAGAAAGCTCGCCGAGGGCATTATCGATTGCCAGGAAATAATTCCCCACACGCCTGCCGAAGTTCGAGGTCACGATGACGAGGGGGATCACCGGGAGGAGGGCGATGACTGCAAGGCGGGGATTGTTGATGAACATTAGGATCACGATCCCCAGCAAGAGCAGGCTGAGGTGGATCAGGTCGACGATCCCGGAGCCGGTGAAGCGTTCGACGGAACGGACGTCCTCGATCACGCGGCTGATCAGCTGTCCGGTCTGCGCGTGGTCGTGGTAGGTGAACGGCAGATGCTGGATGTGGTCGTACATCCGGTTGCGCAAGTCGTAGCCGACGTGCGCGGCGATCCATTCGGTAAGGAAGCGCTGCCCGTACGTCAGCGCGGCGTTTGCCGCACCGATCCCCAGCAGAATCAGCGCGGAGATACCGATCAGGCGCGTGTCCCGTTCAACCAGCCCCCGGTCAATCACCTGCTGGATAATCACCGGGACTGCCAGGTTGATCCCGGTCAGCACGGTCAGCGAAATCAGGGCGAACAGGACCTGTTTCCAGTAGGGGCGAAGAAACGTTCGCAGGCGAAACAGATATTTCATGGGGATTTGCGGCTATTTCTCAGAGATCGACGATGCTGCCGGCCATTTCGCGATTCCTGGGAATGGGAACTGGCTAGATCTCGAAGGTGGTCTCCGCCCGGTCGACGATCCTCACCCGGGATGGGAGCCGGGTACTTTCTTCAGTTTCACTGCCGGAAGGATGCGGATCTTCTTCTTCGTAATAGAAAAGCGAGGCGGAGGCGGTGAATTTCCCCGCGTCCTGGTCGCCGCGCAGGTGTACGGTGAATTCCATGCGCGGGCTGATGGTCTCGATGATCGAAAATGCTGCGACCTCGGTCCCTTCTTCGTCGGTGATGGTGATCTCACCACTCGGGCGCACCTGGAAGGGGGTTATCACGAGATGGATTCGAACGCGGCGTTTGTCGGGCCACAACTCGGCCTGAAACTGGCGGATGCGCACCTCATCGGGAGGCAGGGGAATGGCTGTCGGGTCCTGGAAGAAGATATCCATGGGATACAAAGTGGATGTGCGGCATGAAAACCTGGCATGAGAATGCCAGGTCGCATTTTCGATTATAACCCAGAAACGATCCATCCGCGTCCGCCGAACCATTCAAAGCTTCAACCAGCTCGTCGGACACGAAACTCGCGAATTCACACGAACGGCTAAAATCGGGTATATTTCATGGGTATTTGGGGCATCTGCAGTGGTTGAGGAGATAGATCGATGACATTTCGCTTCGAGACGCTGGCGATCCACGCCGGTCAGCATGCCGACCCAACGACAGGCGCGGTGATGACGCCCATCTACCAGACCTCAACGTACGCGCAAGAGGGTGTGGGTAAACACAAAGGCTACGAATATTCCCGGACCGGAAATCCGACCCGGTCGGCGTTGGAGGCCTGCGTGGCTACCCTGGAGGGGGCCGCGTACGGCCTGGCGTTCGCGTCTGGGATGGCGGCGACGGACGCGGTCTTGCGTCTGTTTTCCCCGGATGACCACATCCTGGCCGGGAATGACGTCTATGGGGGCACATTCCGCCTGTTCGATAAGGAATTCCAGCGCTTTGGCCTGAAATTCAGCTATGTGGATACCTGCGACCTGGACCAGGTAGCCGCGGCGCTCCGTCCAGAGACGCGCCTGGTCTGGCTCGAGACTCCCACCAACCCGCTGCTCCACGTCACAGACATTCGAGGCGTGGCGGAGGTCCTGCGAGCGAGGCCGGAGCCGCCGCTGCTGGCGGTCGACAACACGTTTGCCACGCCATATCTACAGCGTCCGATCGAGATTGGTGCTGACCTTGTCATTCATTCGACCACGAAGTACCTCGGCGGACATTCGGACGTGGTCGGCGGGGCGGTTGTCACCCCTCACGCGGAGCTGCACGCCCGGCTCGCTTTTTTGCAAAACGCGGTCGGGGCGGTGCCAGGACCGCTGGACTGCTTCCTCGTTTTGCGCGGGATCAAGACTCTGCCGGTGCGCATGGAACGCCACGCCTCGAATGCTTCCCGTATCGCAGATTTCCTGGCGGAACACCCGAAAGTCGCCCGGCTCTGGTACCCATTTCACGACTCCCACCCGCAGGTCCAGATCGCACGCCGGCAGATGCGAAACGGTGGAGGGATGGTCTCGTTCGTCCTGAAGGGCGGAGCGGAGGCGGCGCGGCGCGCAGCGGAGCGGACACGCCTGTTCACCCTCGCCGAGTCACTGGGAGGCGTCGAGTCGCTGATCGAGGTCCCGGCTGCGATGACCCACGCCTCGACAGCCGGCTCCCCATTGGAGGTCGATCCGGGCCTGATCAGGCTCTCCGTGGGACTGGAGAATGTGGAGGATTTAATCGAAGATCTTAGATACGCGTTGGGGGATCATGATTAGAATAAGAAACTGGAAAACTCTATTCCAGTGAAATCCTGAATTACCGCGCAGATACCGCTTCGATCCGAGATTTGGGCGGCGGAGAGCGTTGTGGCGACGAGGACAGCCCGCATGCCCGCCCGACGGGCAGCTTCTATTCCCAGCAACGCATCTTCGAACACCAGGCACCTTCCCGGCGGGACGCCCAATGCTGCCGCCGATTTTAAGAAAATTTCCGGGTGCGGCTTGCCGTTGGTCAATTCCTCGCTGCTGACAATGCTGGAGAAGAGATGCTTCACTCCCAACCGCGACAGGATGAAATCGATGTTATCGCTCCCGGCAGCGGTCGCCAGCCCCAAGGAGATCCCGCGGTCGCTTGCCGCCTGGAGGAATTTCTCGACGCCGGGCAGACCCTGGACGTGTGGATGGTAAAGCTCCCGGTAAAGCCGCTCTTTACGCCGGGACAGTTCAGCCAGCTCTTCTGGTCTTAGGTCCGGGGAGATGAACTGGCGCAGGATGTCAGGGTTGTTTAGACCTGCCGTCTGTTTGACGAAACTGGCCGAATCGATGTGGACCCCCCGCTCCGCAAGCAGTGCAGTCCAGGCCCGGGTGTGATACTGCATGTTGTCGACGAGCGTTCCGTCCATATCGAAGATGAATGCTTTAACAGTGCTCATTTGTTGGGCGCTCTTACTGTGAAGAGAAGATCTGCACGTGTGAAACTGTGACGCGCGTTAATTGACAGAGCCATGGCCTTGCATTATAATTCGAATGAAGTTCAGAGATCTGTGATTGCATTTTACTGGAGTGCGAAGCGGCCAAGAAGATTGAAAATTGTGATGACTGCACCGCAAAGCCAAGCACAGCTCGGCTGGAAACCTGAACTTCAGCCGGGCTTTTTATTGCATCGGTGAAATAGTTGCGGATAGGAGCCCAGGCAGGTTTCGGGACGCGGAACAGTCCTGCGTCTTGAACAAGGTCTGATGAGGAAAGGAGGTGAAAAAGGTTGATCACAGTCGAATTACGGCAGAATGAGAGCCAGGACCAGTTGCTCAAGCGGTTCCGGAAGAAAGTCGCCAAGAGCGGCGTTATGAGCACAGTACGCCGAAAGCGCTGGTACGTCTCGAAGAGCGAGTTGCGCAGGATTCAGAAGAAGAAAACCATCCGCAGGATGAGGCGCCGTTCGCCCAGGGAAGTTGAACCCGCATAATCGGTACCTGTCAGACCTGGAGGTGTTAATGGCTAAAGATGAGGAGAAAATTCTGGTGGAGGGCAACGTCGTCGAAGCCCTGCCGGCGACCCAGTTTAAAGTCCGGCTGGACAACGGCCACGAAGTCCTGGCATACCTGTCTGGCAAGATGCGCAAGCACTATATCCGCATCCTGCTGGGCGATCGGGTGCGACTGGAGATGTCGCCGTACGATCTGTCCCGTGGTCGCATCGTTTACCGGCAGAAGAAATACGCTTCCATGCCCGAGACCGAGCAGTAAATCTCCCTCAATTTACGCTCCGGTATTATCCACGTTCATCAACCGTGGGGAGCTGCCATTCCAGCTCCCCACGGTTTTAATTCTGGCCAGATTGTCTCCATCTGCCTTTAGAAAGATGATCAGACCCTGGGTTGTATTACGGTGCGAAGCGATATTCGTAAGAGCTTAACACCTTGATATAGTTCGCCCGCTCGAAGTCCCCGGGCTCTGCCACCGCTTGCTGGCTCATGCTGCCTTTCATTTGGGTGATCGAATCGTATTCCCGTTCCTCCATCCAGGCGAGCAGGCTGTCCAGGATCTGTTCTGCGTGCGAGATGCCGTATTTCAGCAACGTCGAAGCGACCATCGAAACGCTCGCCCCAGCCATGGTTGCCTTGATGACATCTTCCGCTGTGTGGACACCGGTAGAAAGGGCAAAGTCCACCGGGATGCGCCCGTAGAGGATGGCAATCCAGCGCAGGGGCAGCCGCAATTCCTGGGACGTGCTCAGAACCAAGCGAGGGACGACTACCAGCTCCTCCAGGTCGAAATCCGGCTGGTAGAAGCGGTTAAAAAGAACGAGCCCGTTCACACCCGCCTCGCTCAGCTGCCGCGCGAAATTAGGCAGGGCTGTGAAGAAGGGGCTGAGCTTGACTGCAATGGGGATCTTGATCGAGGCGCGGATGGCGCGCACCAGGTCGAGGTAATCCGCCTCCAGCTGGCTGGATGTCACTTCGGGATTGGTGGGGAGGCTATAGATATTCAGCTCGAGAGCGTCCGCCCCTGCTTCTTCGATTTTGCTGGCGTAGTCAATCCACCCCCCGCTCGAGATCCCATTCAGGCTGCCGATGATCGGGATGCCGACGGATTGTTTAAGTCTTTTCAGGTGCTCGATGTAGGCTTCCGGCCCAATGCTGTACTGGCGTCGCAGGTACTCATACGGACCCGAGTCGGGGAGGTAGGTAGTTGCCTCAGCGAAGGATTCGGTGCCCTGGGTCAGGTCCCGGTGCAGGCGCAGGCTGTCGTGGATGATCTGCTCTTCGAAAAGCGAGTACATCACCACGGCCGAAACCCCGGCTTTCTCCAGCTGCTGAACTGTATCTACTTTCTGGGAGAAGGGAGAAGCAGAGACGACGAGCGGATTTTTGAGGGGGATTCCGAGGTAAGTCGTTGTCAGGTCAACCATGGTGTTCTCCAATCATTCGGTCTTGCCAGTACCGTTGCCATCGTAATGCATCGCTGCCAGCTGGCTGTAGAGCTTCCAGCGGCTCTTGACGTCTTGCTCGGCCTGGCGCATCAGGGCTTCGGCGCGCTGCTCGTCGCTCTGCAGAAGCATCCGGTAGCGAGTCTCGTTATAGGCGTAATCAGCGAACGAGATGGTCGGCTCCTTGGAGTCGATGGTCAGGGGGTTCTTGCCTTCAGCAGCGAGGGTGGGGTTGAACCGGTAAAGCGGCCAAAAGCCGGATTGGACAGCCAGCTTTTGCTGTTCCAGCCCGTGGACCAGGTCGTAGCCGTGGTTGATGCAGTGGCTGTAGGCAATGATCAGAGACGGCCCATCATAAGCATCAGCTTCCAGGAAGGCTCGGAGGGTCTGCTGATCGCTTGCTCCCATGGCGACCCGGGCGACGTAGACGTACCCGTATGCCATGGCGATCATCCCCAGGTCTTTCTTAGGAAAGGCCTTTCCCTGGGCGGCGAACTTGGCCACCGCGGCGCGCGGAGTGGCTTTCGACGCCTGGCCTCCGGTGTTCGAGTAGACTTCCGTGTCCAGCACGAGGAGGTTGACGTTGCGCCCCAGGGCAAGCACGTGGTCCAGTCCGCCGTAGCCGATATCGTATGCCCAGCCATCGCCGCCAACGATCCAGACGCTCTTCTTCACCAGGTTATCCGCGATGCTCGCCAGCGTGCGCGCCCGTGGGTCTTTCGATCCGGCGAGTCGTTCTTTGAGCAGCCTGACACGTTCTCGCTGAGCGTTGATGCCGGACTCATCACCCTGGTCGGCGCTTAGCAGTTCGTCGACGAGCTGTTCACCGACTTCGCCGGTCAGCTGTGTGAGCAGCTCACGCGCGTGCTCTCTGTGCTTATCGATCGTGAGGCGTATCCCCAGTCCAAACTCGGCGTTGTCCTCGAAGAGCGAGTTGGACCATGCTGGACCGCGCCCATCCTTATTGGTCGCCCACGGGGTCGTAGGCAGGTTGCCCCCGTAAATCGAAGAACAGCCCGTCGCGTTGGCGACGACCATCCGGTCGCCGAACAGCTGGGTTAATAGTTTAAGGTAGGGTGTCTCACCGCAGCCTGCACATGCCCCGGAGAACTCGAACAGGGGCTGGAGCAGCTGGGAGTTCTTCACCGAGTTGATATTGATTTTGGTTCGGTCGATCTCCGGTAGCGTCAGGAAGAATTCCCAGTTGGCATTTTCCCGCTCCCGGATGGGTGGTTGTGGGGTCATATTGATCGCCTTGCGGCCCACCTGGGTCTTGTCCTTCGCCGGACAGGCCTCCACACACAGTGCGCAGCCAGTGCAGTCTTCGGGGGAGACCACCAGGCTGTACTTCATGTCAGGGAATTCTTTCCAGCGTGCGTCAGCAGACAAGAAGGTGGCAGGCGCTTTCTCCAGGCAGGCAGGATCGTACACTTTTTCGCGGATCACGGCGTGCGGGCAGACGAAAACGCATTTCCCGCACTGAATACAGATATCCGGTTCCCACACCGGGATCTCGAGAGCAATATTGCGCTTCTCCCAGCGGGTCGTCCCGGTCGGAAAGGTGCCGTCAACCGGGAACGCACTGACGGGGAGTTCGTCACCGCGGCCGGCGATGATCTCACCGAGCACTTCGCGCACGAACTGCGGCGCCTCCTGCGGGACAGGCGGGCGCATGGTAATCGTGCTGGTGACTTTCTCCGGCACCTTGACTTCGAACAGGTTCGCCAGAGTCTTATCGACGGCCTCGAAGTTACGCCGGACGACTGCTTCGCCGCGCTTCCCATAAGTCTTCTTGATCGCATCCTTGATCGCGCCTATAGCCTGGTCGCGCGGCAGGATGCCGCTGATGGCGAAGAAGCAGGTCTGCATGATCGTGTTGATGCGACGACCCATGCCGGTCTCCTCTGCGACTTTATAGCCATCGATGACGTAGAACCGCAGCTTCTTCTCGAGGATCGCCTGCTGCACCTCACGCGGCAGGATGTCCCAAACTTCATCGGGACCGGCGATGCTGTTCAGCAGGAACACCGCGCCGGGAGCCGCGTACTTGAGGACATCGTAGCGTTCCAGGAAGCTGAACTGGTGACAGCCGACGAAGTTGGCGTCGTTGTAAGCGATGAGGTACGGAGCACGGATCGGGAACGGGCCGAAGCGCAGGTGGGAAGTGGTGATGGATCCGGCCTTCCTCGAGTCATACACGAAGTATCCCTGCGCGTAGTTGGCTGTCTCTTCGCCAATGATCTTAATCGAATTCTTGTTGGCTCCCACTGTCCCGTCTGCGCCTAGGCCGAAAAACACGGCGCGCACCGTCTTGGGGTCTTCGATGGAAAAGGTGGGATCGTACTCCAGACTGGAGTGGGTCACGTCGTCGTGAATGCCGAGGGTGAAGTGATTCTTGGGGGAAGAGGAGAGCATCTCATCGTACAGCCCTTTGACCATGGCGGGCGTGAACTCTTTGGAGGAGAGTCCATAGCGCCCTCCGATCACGCGCGGCATATGTTCAAACGGCGCGATCCCTCTGGCAACGCCCTCCTGGAGTGCAGCGACGACATCCATGTACAGGGGTTCTCCTGCTGCGCCGGGTTCTTTCGTCCGGTCCAGGACGGCGATGGTCCTGGCAGTCGCCGGAAGGACCCTGAGGAAACTTTCCACCGAAAAAGGTCGGTAGAGTCGCACGGCGATCACGCCCACTTTTTCCCCGCGTTTGGCAAGGAAGGCAGCAGTCTCCGATGCAGTCTCCGCACCAGAGCACATGAGGACGATCACCCGCTCGGCATCTGGCGCGCCGTAATAGTCGAAGAGGTGGTATTGCCGGCCGGTGAGACGGGCGAATTTGTCCATGGTGCGCTGCACGATCTCCGGGCAGGCCTGGTAGTAAGGGTTGACGGTTTCCCGGCTTTGAAAATAGACATCCGGGTTCTGGGCGGACCCGCGCAGGACAGGATGTTCAGGGGAAAGGGCCCGGGCGCGGTGCGCCTGGACCAGGTCGTCGTCGATCATTGCGCGCAGGTCGTCGAGGCTGAGCTGTTCGATCTTGTTCACTTCGGATGAAGTGCGGAAACCATCGAAAAAGTGCAGGAAAGGAACACGAGATTCCAGCGTGGCGGCCTGGGCGATCAGGGCGGTGTCGTGGGCCTCCTGCACAGAAGCTGATGCCAGCAGAGCGAATCCCGTCGTGCGGGTAGCCATAACATCCGAATGATCCCCAAAGATAGAGAGAGCATGCGTCGCCAGCGTGCGCGCCGAGACGTGGAACACAGTCGGGGTCAGCTCGCCGGCGATCTTGAACATGTTGGGGATCATCAGGAGCAGCCCCTGGGAGGCCGTAAAGGTCGTCGTCAGGGCGCCAGCCTGGAGCGCGCCGTGCACTGCCCCGGCAGCCCCGCCTTCTGACTGCATCTCGACCACGAGGGGCACCGTGCCCCAGATGTTCACTTCCCCCTGCGCCGACCACGCGTCGGCAAACTCGCCCATGGACGAAGAGGGTGTGATTGGATAAATGGCTATGACTTCGTTGACCTTGTGGGCGACCATGGCAACCGCTTCGTTGCCATCGACTGTAATGGTCTTTCTTTTCATGATCGATATCTCCATAACGTTTGATACCGGGCTCACTGATGAGAGTGAGCGGCCCGGGAGATTTCTAAAGCATTAGTTTAGTCCTACTTTCCGGGAATATATAGTTATATAGGTCATATAAAACGCCGCGACCTGTCACATATTCAGATATTTGATGTCTGTTTTAGGGGATACTGCGTGGCACTCTCGAACCCATGCCTCCATATTGCTTGTCCAGCCATGACCCCAACTGACATTCTGATCATCCAGGGAGGACACTCTATGTTAAAATTAGAACATGGAGTCTAAATACCACATCTGGCGGGTTTGGGCGGAGAGTCTCCACAACTGGGGGTTGCATGAGGCAACGGCAGCTCTCCTGGAAGCAGCCGGCCCCCTGGCGCTGCCCGCAGCGCAACTGGTCTACCTGGGGCAACCGCTCCTGGCCGGTTTAGCGTCGGCAGGAAAGCTCCAGGCGCTGGTTGACCTCCTCGAGGAGCCTGTTAACCAGGCTGCTTTCGTCAGCTTACTTCGGCGAGGGGACGAGCCTTGAACCTGGAGAATCTCCTCGGTCTCGCTGTCGTGGCCGCGGCACTGGTTTTAATGCTGGGATATGCCGTAACCATAAGGAAACGGGAACCGCGGCCGCTGCGCCAGATCCAGACCTTTCTGCGTCTCCAGCGCGCGATCGGGCTAGCCGTGGAAGCGGGAAGCCGCCTGCACCTCTCCCTTGGCAGGGGGAATTTCCTCAGCTCTCAGGCCGGCGTCGGCTTCGCCGGTCTCAGCGTTTTGGGCCTGATCGCCCGATCGACATCGATCAGCGACAGGCCCCCGGTCTCTAGCGCCGGCGAGGCCATCCTTTCGATCCTTGCCCAGGACATACAGCGGAGCGCAGCCCGCGATCTGGGCGGGGAGTTCGATCCGGCACGGGCGCAGCTGACCGGCGTGACCCCCTTCTCCTATGCCGTAGGCGCAGCTGCACTCCTCGATGAAGACGAAGTCGGCGCCAACCTGCTCGTGGGCAGTCTGGGAAGCGAGGTCGCCCTGATCGTCGAAGCTGGCGAACGCGCCGGCAGTCCCGCTCTGGGTGGCACCGACAATCTTTCCGGGCAGGCTGTGCTCTACGCCTCGGCGGACCAACCCCTGATCGGCGAGGAAACTTTCGCCAGTGGGGCTTATCTTGGAGCCGGCAGGCTGCACCATGCAAGTCTTTTCGCCCAAGATGTGCTCCGCTGGGCAGTGATCATCGCCATCCTGGCTGGCGCCATCTTGAAGCTTGCAGGCCTGTTATGAAAAACCCCTTCCTTACCGCCATCGCGATGGCAGTCGGGATCATCGTCCTGGCAGGATATTTCCTGACGGTGGATATGCTTTCGGCGCTCCGCTCGATCCTGGTCGAGTGGGCGACGATCCTGGTCGCCGTGGCGCTCATCATCGGTGTGGTCAACCTGTTCGCAGTACACTGGCGGAAAGTCACCAGCGGGTCGGCTGATGGTGCTGGTGGAGCGAGCCGAATCTACAGCCTGGTGCTGGTGATCGCTCTGAGCGCCACCTTGATCGTGGCCGGGTGGCTCGGGCCGACCCATCCTTACGCCCTGTGGATCTTCAACAACATCCAACTACCGGTAGAGACCAGTCTGATGGCTATCCTGGCCGTCGTGCTGGTGTACGCGGGAGCGAGGCTCTTCCAGCGCCGATTGAACCTGTTCACGGTCGTCTTCCTGCTGAGCGCCGTGGTCGTCCTGCTCGTCAGCGGACCGCTTTTCGGGTACGATCTGCCCGGTTTGGCTGAGCTGCGCGCCTGGATCGGGCGGGTGCCCGCCGCCGCCGGCGCGCGGGGGGTGATCCTCGGCGTTGCCCTGGGCATCGTCACCACCGGCTTGCGTCTTCTAACTGGGGCGGACCGCCCTTACGAGAGTTGATCGATGAACGACCTGGTCTGTTCGATGTGCGGCAAACCGAATCCGCCCGATGCAGAGGTGTGCGGTTACTGCCAGGCAAGGCTCAAACCTCTATTTCCCGCTGCCCAGGAAGAACCGGAGATTGGCTCAGGGGGAACCCACCTGCCAGCTTCCCAGGTGGGAGAACAGCCAGATGAAAAAGGCGCGGAGGACTGGGTACAGGATCTCCGTTCAGTCAATCGAGAGGAATCCAACCACGAGGCCATGGACGGAACTGGCTTCGGAGGCGAGGCCACAAAAGGAGCTGAGGAGTTTTTCCCAGCTGTAGAACCTGAAGAATTTCCTGTATTACCGATCGAGCCCCCAGCTCCTGATGCCGAGGGGAGCGTTCTACCGGAAGAAGAAGCTGATGAAGCAGCGCGCAGGTCGGCAGATCTACCGGATTGGCTGAGCCGGATTTCGGAAGCCTCCGAGGCAGGTCCTGGAAAGCGGGAGCCGGCCGCGACTGCCAGCTGGCTTGAGGAAATGCGCCCGCCGTACGACCAGACGCCGACCAGGCCAGAAGAATCCCGCCCGGAAAGGCCTGAAACAACCGGACCGCTGGCGGGGTTGAGGGGAGTCCTATCCGCCCGGCCGGAAGCCATCCGATCGCGGAAGCCAGTGGTCTTCTCCGACCAGTTGAAGGTCACCGCAAACCAGCGCGCTCACGCCGATCTCCTGAAAGCGCTGCTCGAGACCGAAGGAGCCCCGCAGCCGGTGCCTCCGCGGAAGACGATCAGGTCTGAATATCTCCTGCGCTGGGGAATCTTTCTGGTCTTGCTCCTGGTCTTGCTCTGGCCGGCGCTCACTGGTGTCCGCAGCGCCCCGTTTCCGATCTACCAGGAGGAGGCAGCCGAGCTCAACCGTCTGGTGAACCAGCTGCCCGAGAAGGCACCGGTCCTGATCGGGTTTGATTATGATCCCGGGTTATCAGCTGAAGTGGAAGCGGCCGCGGCCACAGTGGTCGATCACCTGATGCTCCGCGGCGCTTACCTGACCCTGGTCTCTACTTCCCCCACCGGACCGCTCCTGGCTGAACGGTTTATGCAGGTCATTCAGGCGGAGCACGACTACGCCAGCGGGGTCAACTATGTGAACCTGGGGTATATCCCTGGGGGACCAGTCGGCCTGCTCAACTTTGTGGAAAGTCCGCAGCGCAGTCTCCCTTACACCCTGGAAGGGGTCCCGGCCTGGGAAACTGCCGGGCAGGAGGGCCTGCCTCCTCTCCAGGGCGTTGCTGTCATCGAGGATTTCGCCATGATCCTGGTCTTGGCCGACGACCCGGATACCGCCCGCGCCTGGGTGGAGCAGCTCGAGGTCAGGCTTGGGGGGTTGCAGACCCTGACCAGCCTGGTGATGGTCACCAGCGCTCAGGTCGAGCCAGTGATCCTCCCGTATTATCTCGCCAGCCCGCGTCAGGTGCACGGCCTGGTGGCGGGTTTGCGCGGCGGCGCAGTGTACGCCCGTCTGACGGGACGCCCCGGTCAGCCGGGCCGGTTCTGGGACGGGTACGGCGCCGGCCTGTTCGTCAGCGCGCTGGTGGTACTTGTTGGGGGTCTGGTCTCAACCCTTCTGCCGCTGGTCCGGCGTCCTGCTCAGGCGGAGGAGGTCGGGCGATGAACTGGCTCGACGCGGCTGGCGCGCTGGTCGGATTCCTGCTGACCCTTATGGTGTTCAGCTATCTGATCGGCGATAACCCCCTGTACAGATTGGCTGTTCACCTCTTCATCGGAGTGGCTGCCGGCTATGCCGCCATCATGGCGATCAACACCGTGATCCTGCCGCGCCTGGTTCTCCCGCTGATCAACGGAGACAGAGAAGAACGCCTCTTGGCGCTGGTGCCCGTGGTCCTGGGCTTGCTGCTCCTAACCAAGATCTCGTCCCGCCTGGCCCCTCTAGGTGGCCTGCCGATGGCTCTGCTGGTCGGGGTGGCTGCGGCGGCAGCAGTAGGTGGGGCAGTCACAGGCACGATTCTGCCGCAGGTGACCGCCTCGATCAACCTGCTCGACCTACAGGGGGCTGGAGGTCCAGATGCCACCCTCGGGCTGCGCCTGGTCAACGGGGCCATCGTTCTGTTCGGGACCGCTGCCACCCTGGCTTATTTCCACTTTGGGGATCGCTCACAGGCAACACCGCAGGTGCGCGGCTGGCTCGATGGGCTGACCCAGGCTGGCCAGGTGTTCATCGCCATCACTTTCGGTTTTCTGTTTGCAGGTGTTTACAGCGCAGCTCTCACCGCCCTGATCGAGCGCATTTTCGCCCTCGTCGACCTGGTCAAGGGCGTCCTTGGGTCCCTGCTCCCTCCAGTATGATTGCGATGGCTGGCCCGATTCGTGAGGGAGCTTCTATGCTGGCAGTCGATGTGGGGGAGATCAACACCCGGGCGGTTCTGTTCGACGTGGTCGAAGGACGCTACCGGTTCCTTGCGATCGGCATTGCGCCGACGACGGCCAGGCCTCCGGTCAGCCACGTCGGCGAAGGTGTGCTGCGGGCGATTGACGAATTGGAGGAGATCACCGGGAGGAGGTTGATCGGCGAGAACAACCGCCTGATCGTGCCGGAACGGAACGACGCGGCCGGGGTAGACGTATTCCTTGCAACGCTTTCTGCCGGCCCGCCATTGCAGGTCTTCACCATTGGGCTGCTGGAAGATATCTCCCTGCGGAGCGCCGGCCGCCTCGTGAGTTCCACATACGGGCAGGTGGTCGGGTCCGTCAGTTTAAACGACCATAGAAAACCGGAAGAACGCCTGGATGCGATCCTTCACACCCAGCCTGACCTGATCGTCATCGCGGGTGGGATCGAGAGGGGAGCTGCCAGCTCGTTGCTGCGGCTGGTTGAATCGGTCAGGCTGGCCTGCTCTCTCATGCCTATGGAATCAAGGCCGGAAGTGTTCTTTGCCGGCAACCAGGCCCTGGCCGAACACGTGCGGAACCGGATCGGCCAGGCAGGCCGGTTTTACCAGGCGCCGAACGTCCGGCCAGCGATCGAAGTGGAACAGCTCGCTCCAGCCCGGGCAAAACTGGTGGAGGTCTTCCGGTCAATTCGTTCACGCCAGCTGCCCGGCGTCTCTGACCTGGTCGATTGGTCGGGGAAGCGCCTGCTGCCGACAGCTTCCGCGTTTGGACGCGTGGTCCGTTTTCTTAGCAAGGTGTATGGCCCTGCAAAGGGCGTCCTGGGAGTGGATGTGGGAGCATCGGCGACCACGATTGCGGCAGCTTTTGGGGGGGACCTGCACCTGGGAGTCTACCCACAGTTTGGACTGGGAAGCGGGGTGACTGGGATCCTCGAGGGATTTCCGATCGAGGCAGTGACCCGCTGGCTGGCGATTGAGGTGAGCCAGGACTACGTGCGCGACTATCTGTACAACAAGGCGGTTTATCCGGCGAGTCTGCCTGCCACGCCGGAGGACCTCGCCATCGAGCACGCCGTGGCGCGCCAGGCGATCCGCGCTGCGCTGGTCCAGGCCGAGGCTGGATTTCCCCGGCAAGCTGGCCGCGCCGGGGTGAGCGTACTGCCCTGGTTCGAGCCGATCCTGGCGTCGGGGAGCGTGTTGACGCGGGCGCCATCCATTGCGCATAGCCTATTAATCCTGCTGGACGCCATCCAGCCCGCTGGCATCACCACTCTGGTCCTGGACCAGAACAGCCTGGCCCCGGCTCTCGGTGCTGCTTCCTCTGTCAACCCCATCCTGGCAGTCCAGATCCTGGAATCGCCCGCCTTCCTGAGCCTGGCGACTGTGGTCTCCCCGGTAGCGCAGGCGCGCCCTGGCACTCCGATCCTCCACATCCGGGTCACCTACGAATCGGGAGAAGAGATCCACTTCGACGTAAAGCAGGGGGCGCTGGAAGCCCTGCCGCTTCCCCAGGGGCAGTCCGCCCGGCTGCGGCTGCAGCCTCTACACCGGGCTGACATAGGCATGGGCGGACCGGGGCGCGGCGGAAGCGTGCGCGTGGTTGGCGGAGCCCTGGGCGTGGTCATCGATGCGCGCGGCCGCCCCCTGCACCTCCCAGTGGACCTGGTCCGGCGGAGGGAACTCTACAAGAAATGGCTGTGGACTCTGGGAGGCTGAGAGGGCATAGATGTTAGCGCCTGTCAGGCACGTCTTGCCATTGACCAGAGTCCGCCGCCAGCGTTTGCTGCCAGGGATCGGGCGCGTCCTGGTGCGCAAGGGGCAGAAGGTCGGTGCAATGGATGTCGTGGCGGAAGCTGTCCTCGAACCAAGGCATCTCCTGCTCGATGCAGCCAGGGCACTAGGGCTCCCGATGAGCAGAGCAAATGAATACATCCAGCGCAAGCCTGGCGAACTGGTGGAGGAGGGAGATATCCTCGCCGGCCCGGTAGGCTGGGCGAAACGCGTGCTGCGTGCTCCGCACTCCGGGCGGATGGTCCTTGCCGGCCAGGGTAAAATTTTGCTGGAGGTGGAAACCCCGCCATTCCAGCTGTTGGCCGGTCTGCCTGGCGTCGTGGTCTCCCTCATTCCAGAGCGCGGCAGCGTGATCGAAGCCACCGGATCGCTCGTCCAAGGAATGTGGGGAAATAACCGCATCGGATCGGGGATTCTGCGGGTGCGTGCAGAGCGCCCGGAAGACATCCTGACCGCAGACCGGTTGGAAGAAGGTCTCCGGGGGTGTGTCCTGCTCGGGGGTTTCTGCGGGGAGGTTGACGTCCTCCAGGCTGCCCAAAGTCTGCCCCTGCGCGGTCTGATCCTGGCTGGCATGGCTTCTGCGCTGGTGCCGGAAGCCCTGCGCGCCTCATTTCCGATCTTGGTCCTGGATGGTTTCGGCCTGCTGCCGATGAATGCAGCTGCCTACCAGCTGCTCACCACGAACGAGGGGCGCGAGATCGCAGTGAACGCCGAGACAGGCTCCCCTTATTCCGGCCAGGTCCCGGAAGTCTTCATCAGCCTGCCAGCCCAAGGGGACCTGGAAGGTCCGCCGGAAGTCGTTTCCTTTGCCGCTGGACAGCGTGTGCGCGTGATACGCGCCCCCTACCACGGACAGATTGGCACGATCATTGCAATCAAAACCGAGTTAGAGACTTTGCCCAGCGGCATCAAAGCAGCGACCGCCCGGGTACGCCTGGAGAGCGGTGAAATCGTAAGTTTGCCACTGGCAAACCTGGAAGTTTTAGTGTAAAAATGAGGTATGGCTCTTGGGAACGCGACCCATTTCGCACTGGAGGAGAATGAATCATGGCATACGAAGATATGGATCTGGAAAATAACAACGTCGCAATGGAACCGGAAGAACCAACGCCTCCGGAGGGCGGCAACCGCACCTTTCTGATCGTGGCTGGCGTCATCGGCGCTGTGATGCTCCTATCCCTGATTTGCCTGGCCGCGTACGCTCTGTGGTATGCCCCCCGCCAGCGCAGCCAGCAGGCGACGCAGGTCGCGGCGATCAACGCGCAGAACACTCAAGTGGCCATCGCAGCGGAGCAGACCGCCCAGGCTGCGAAGATCACGCCCACCGCAACTCAGGCGCCGCCCACCGCCAGTCCCACCCCTGTCGTCGCTGAGCCAACCCAGGTCTCACCTTCTCCCACTATCGACCGAACGGGGACCGTGGCTGCCCTGCTGACGGAAGCGGCAGCTGGCAAGCTGACCGCCACCGCGACCGGCCTGCCGGACACCGGTTTCGCCGACGACGTTGGCATCCCGGGGCTGGTTGGTCTGGCGCTGGTCCTGATCGTGGTCGTATTCCTGGCCCGGCGCTTCCGCCTGGCAGGCGGTTAACCGCCCGGATTCGCTGCTCTGGCTGAAGCCGGAGAGACTATCAGGTGGAATTGGCTGCGATCTTCTCCCCATAGCTGAGCAGCGCCCTGACCATCTCCGGAGTGCGCCCTTCGGCGTAGATCCGCAGCAGCGGTTCCGTCCCCGAAGGCCGGATCAAAAGCCAGGAATCGTCTTCCAATACGTATTTGACCCCATCGAGGGGTTGGATGTGAGCGAGCCTCTCGCCGCCGATCTCCGGCGGCGTTTCTTCTACCAGGCGCTGGGTCATCTTTTCCTTGGCAATCGGGCGGCTCAGCCGGAGATCGGTGCGCTGGTAATGCACCGGGCCATAGTCCCGCATCAGGTCCTCCACCAGCTCGTGGAGGGAAGCCCGGGTGGCAGCCACCATCTCGACCAGCAGCAGTCCCATCAGGATGCCGTCTCCCTCCGGAATGTGCCCGCGGAAAGAAATCCCCCCCGATTCCTCCCCGCCGATCAGGATATCCTCTTTGAGCATATAATCGGCGATGTGATTGAATCCCACGGGCGTTTCGTACAACGGCAGCCCGTAAGCCTGCGCCATTCGGTCGAGCATGCGCGTCGTGGAGACTGTCCGCACCACCGGCCCGCGCCAGCCGCGCACCTCGACGAGGTAGCGCAGCGCGAGCGCCATGATCCGATGCGGGTCGACATACGTCCCTCGCCCGTCCATCGCGCCAATGCGATCGCCGTCCCCGTCGGTGGCAAGCCCCAGGTCGCCCATGCCGGTGCTGATCGCCCCGGCGAGCGACCCCAGGTAGCGGGCGATCGGTTCAGGGTGCACCCCGCCGAAGCCGGGGTTCATCTCGCCGCGGATTTCGTGCACTTCGCAGCCGGTGCCTTTCAGGATGCTCTTGATGATCCCCCGCCCGGCGCCGTACATCGAATCGACGGCCACCCGCTGGGGATTGTCCGCGATGGTGTCGAACCGGATGATCGACCGCAGGTGGTCGTAGTACGCCGGCAGGGGGTTGAAGCGCTGGATCAGGTTGAGCTGCCGGGCCTGGTCGTAGTCCATCAGGTTTGGCCCGCGGCCGCGCTCTTCGTTGTCGTTCAAATAGACTTCCACCCGCCGGCACTGCTCGCGCAGGGCAGAACCCCCGTAGGCAGCTTTGAGCTTCACCCCGTTGTAGCGCGGCGCATTGTGGGAGGCCGTGATCACCACACCTGCTGTGGCGCGCATATCCCGCACCGTGAAGGAGATCGCCGGGGTCGGCGCGTCTCCCTGACTCAGGTAGACCCGGTAGCCGTTGCCGGCCAGCACACGGGCCACTTCCACTGCGTAGCGGTCAGAGAGGAAGCGGGTGTCGAACCCAACGACCATCCGGTCGGCGTCCGGTTCTACCCCGGCTGCCAGGCCATTGTTCCACGATTCCGACCGGACGGCGTCAGCGATAGCCTGCGCCACCAGCCTCAGGTTGTGAAAGGTGAACGTGTCAGAGATGACCGCCCGCCAGCCATCGGTCCCAAAGTGAATTGGCATGTACCTCGCTCCTGCTGCAAATGGATTCCCTCACCGGAGGGATTGATTCTATCATCGAACATACCTGCGTTTGAACGTTCCATAAAACGTTCGAACGTTCCGACTGCCATCTATGCTAAAATGGAATCATGGCTGAGGACCCTCGCCAGTTTGTGCCCTTCCTGAAGACGCTGGATCTCTTCAGCAGCTTAGCTGACGCGGCGCTGGAGGGCATCGCGGCGCGTCTCACCCTGCTCCACATCGAGGCCGGCCAGCCGCTCTTCACCGGCCGCGCCCCGGAGGACGACTTCTATATCGTCCGATCCGGGACGGTGGTCGTCCAATACGGCAAGGAGGGGGAGGCCCCGCCCCGGCGGACCCAGGGCCAGCACTTCACGGAGGAGGACCTGCTCTACGGGCAACCCGATTCCGCCATCATCACCGCCGAGGAATCGGCGGACCTGCTCCACCTGGACGAAGGCGCTTTTTATAAGCTGCTGGCCGATCACCCCGGCGTCAAACCTGGCCTGGCCAGGACCCGCGAGGCGCAAATGATCGTCCGCCGCCAGGACTTCGACTGGATCGGGGAGGACGAGGTCATTTATTTCCTGGCGCGCAAACACGAGGCCATGCTCATCTTCAGCCTGGCTGGCCCGTTCGCCGCCTTCGGGGCGGCCCTCGCCCTGCTCGCCCTGGTCTCCTCGGCGGGCGTGGCCACCAGCTGGTGGACGACGGGCGCCGCCTGCTCCGGTCTGCTCGCCCTGGGGGCGCTCCTGTGGGGCGCCTGGAACTTCATCGACTGGGGAAACGATTACTACATCGTCACCAACCAGCGCGCCGTGTGGGTCGAGAAGGTGATCTGGCTCTACGAGAGCCGCGACGAGGCCCCGTTGAACACAATCCTGGCAGTCAACACCCGCTCCACGTTCCTCGGGCGGCTGCTCGGCTACGGCACCGTGGTCGTCCGCACCTTCACTGGCGAGATCACCTTCCGCAACCTGCCGACGCCGAACCGCATGGCTGCGATCATCGAGGAGTACCGCCACCGGTTCCAGTCCGGGTCGGAGCGGCTCGAGAAGCGCCGCATCGAGCAGACCTTGCGCGAGCGGCTCTGGCGGGAGAGCGCCTCCACGAGCGAAGCGCGGGCGGCCGCTGGCGCCGCGGCGCCTGTCGTCAAGCCCGGACCCCTCAAACGCTTCTTCAGCGGCTTCTTCACCATGCGCTTCGAGAAGGACGGCGTGATCACTTACCGCAAGTACTGGCCGACCCTGATCGGGAAGACCTGGCTTCCCGCGCTCTTCGCGCTCCTGGTGCTGGTTGTTTTCGCCTTCCTGGGGCGCAGCTTCGCTCGCGGGACGGTTACCCTGGGGCTGCTCCAGACGGCGATCCTCGTTGGTTCCCTCCTGATTTTGCTCGTCTTCTTCCCCTGGTGGCTCTACATGTACGTGGACTGGCGCAATGATATCTACCAGGTGACGGACAAGTATATCTTTGACATTGAGCGCCGGCCGCTCGGCACCGAGATCAAAAAGTCAGCTCCGCTGGAAAATATCCTCAGCCTTGAGCACAAGCGCAAAGGCTTCCTCGGCTACATCCTGAACTTCGGCTACGTCACGATCAACGTAGGAGAGACGCAGTTCGTGTTCCGCGACGTTCACGAGCCAGCCCGCGTCCAGCAAGATATCTTTAACCGGATCTACGCCCAGCGCCGCCAGAAGGAGCAGGCCGAGGCTGCGAAAGACCGCCAGCACCTGGTGGATGTCATCGAGATCTATCACCGCAACGTGGAAGAGTACCGCGAGGATGATATTTTCGACGATTATGAACAGGATTTCGGGGTAGAATTGGGATCCGATGGCTATCCGTGAAATCATCACCCTCCCTGACCCGGTCCTGCGCCGTAAGGCGCGCAAGGTCACCGATTTTGGACCGGCGCTGCAGACCCTGATCGACGACATGGTCGAGACGATGCGCGCCGCTCCGGGAGTCGGGCTGGCCGCCCCCCAGGTGGGCGTCTCGCTGCGCGTGATCGTGGTCGAATACGGGGACCCTGCGGAAGACGGCAAGGCCCCCGTGCTGTATACGCTCGTCAACCCGGAGATCACCCGCGAGTCCCGCGAGACTGAGCCTGGCACCGAGGGCTGCCTGTCGATCCCCGGCATTGTCGGCGAGGTCGAGCGCGCTTCCGCCGTCACTGTGAAAGCCCAGGACCGTCGCGGCAGACCTGCGAAGGTCAAGGCCGAGGGCTGGCTGGCGCGCATCTTCCAGCACGAGATCGACCATCTGAACGGGGTGCTTTTCGTCGACCGCACAGACCGCATCTGGCAGGTCGAGACCGCTCCCGCCCAGGTTGCCCCGGCAGATCGAGTATAAAGACGGACCCTCCCGATCACTGGCATTGAGGCGCCAGCTCGTTTCGAGTAAACAACTTTCCTGACCCTGGCAGCCGCTACACCAGAGGGAGGGAGGTCGAAACCACAGGGATCACGAAGGGCACGACTACGCCTCACCCACCTGTCCCTCCTCCTGGCCGGACCAAAATCCGCAATGCGCCTGACCCACCTCTCCCTCACCAATTTCCGCAACTTCGCCCGCCTGGACGTCGATCTCCCCCAGGGCGCGGTGCTCCTGCTGGGAGCAAACGGGCAGGGCAAGACCAGCCTGCTGGAAGCGATCTATTTCCTGGCGACCTTCACCTCTTTCCACGCCAGCCACGACCGGGAGATGATCAACTTCGTCGCCGCCCGCGACCTGCTGGCGGTCGGGCGGATCGTTGCCCAATTCGAGCAGGAGGGGTCCGGCGCCCGCCAGACCCGCCCGCACCGGATTGAAGTGCGCCTGATCCAGGAGACAAACGGCGCCAACGGCAACCCGCGGACGCGCAAGGAAGTCCTGCTCGACGGCGTGAAGCTCAAAGTCGGCGAGGCGGTCGGGCAGTTCACCGCCGTCCTCTTCCTGCCGCAGATGGTCCAGGTCATCGAGGGCGCGCCGGAGGAACGCCGCCGCTTCCTGAACCTGGCCATGGCTCAGGCGCTCCCCGGGTACGCACAGGTCCTGTCGGATTATGGCGCGGCCCTCAGCCAGCGCAACGCCCTGCTTCGGCAGCTCTCCGAATCTGGCGGGGATGAGCGGCAGCTCGACTACTGGGACGGACTGCTGGCGGACCGGGGGGCTTCCCTGATCCAGGCGCGGGGGCGCGCCATCCAGGAGCTCGAGCGCCTGGCGGCCCGGGAGCACCTGGAGTTGACCCATGGGCAGTCCGTCCTCCGGCTTTCCTACCAACCCTCCTTCGACCCGCTGCCCCGGCCGCCCGGGCAGTACAGCCTGCCGCTCGCAGCCCCGGTCGACCGGTCTGTCCTGGAGCTCGACCAGGTGCGCCAGGGGCTGCACAACTGCCTGCTCGCCCAACGCCGGGAGGATATCACCCGCGGCGCCACCACGCTGGGCCCGCACCGCGACGAGCTCCGATTCCTGGAGAACGGGGTTGACCTGGGGACCTATGGCTCCCGCGGCCAGGTGCGCACCGCCCTTCTGTCGCTCAAGCTCGCCGAGGTGGCCTGGATGCACGCGCGGACGGGCCAGTCGCCGGTGCTCCTGCTGGACGAAGCGCTCGCCGAGCTCGACCCCGCCCGCCGCGCCGACCTGCTCGAACGGCTCTCCAGCGGCCAGCAGATCCTCCTCACCACCACAGACCTGGCGCTCTTCTCCCCCGAGTTCCTCCGTCGCGCCGCGCTGTGGCACATCACCGCCGGACGGCTCGAGACCCAGTAAGGCGGGTTTCCTCCTCGTCGATTAATTTATTCTCAAAAGCGCAACGAAGCAAAAGCGCGAAGAGCTGAAACTATTCCTTTGCGCCTTCGCGCAATGGCGTTAACTCTCCCCCTCACAGCGGTCTTTTCGCCGGCACCCCCACCCGCCTGGGATACCCCGCCGGGGTCGCCGCCCGCTTCTCGAGGACCACCAGGTAGCGTTCATCCTCCACCCCAGGCAGGACGACCGGCACCAGCCGCCGGAGCTCTCCTCCCAGGATGCGCAGCGCGTTCTCCGCGGCGTGGGCCTCCGCGGGGGCGCTCTCCCCCTTCATTGCCAGGGCGAATCCCCCCACCCGCACCAGCGGGAGCAGGTACTCGGCCAGCACCGGCAGCGCGGCCACCGCCCGGGCGACTGCCCAGTCGTAGCGCTCCCGGTGCGCCGGGTCGTGCCCGAGCGTCTCCGCTCGCTGTGGGAAGACCTCCACATCCTTCAGGCGCAGCAGCTCCACCACGTGCTGGCAGAAGGCGGCTTTCTTGCCCACCGACTCGATCAGGGAGAGACGCATCCCCGGGCAGGCGATCTTGAGCGGGATGCCGGGGAACCCGGCGCCTGTCCCCACGTCGGCGACGCGCCCCTTGCAGCCCTCCCCCATCGCCAGCAGGCAGGTCAGCGAGTCCAGAAAGTGCTTGACGCGGATCTTCTGCGGGTCGTCGATCGCCGTCAGGTTGAACTTTGCGTTCCACTCCAGCAGCTCGCGCTCGTACTCCCGGAACGCTCTGAGTTGATCGGGCGTCAGGGTCACCCCGGCGATATCCCGCGCCTGCGCGGCGAACTCTCGCATGGAGGGAATTATAACCGGGAGGGGGAACTCGATTATCTAATGGTCGAACGATAATCTCCCCCTCTGGTTACGCATTCCTGCTTCCTGCCCGGCAAGAGCCCCGAAAGGGGTAAGACGTCATGCCCGGGGAGGGGCGTGGAGGACGACCCAGCGCATCCCGGGATTGAGCTATGGCGCAACTTTTCGGAAGGGTCTGTGTTATTCTGTATGCAAATTGGCATCCGGACCGGGCCTGGTGACCGGCCGCGGATTTTTCAGGGCAGGATTTCAAAGGAGGTTGTCATGAAACTCAGCACCTTATTCCTCATCAACGGAATTGTCGCCTTATTGTTCGGCCTCGGCTTCGTGCTGATCCCCGGGACGGTTGTGTCCTGGTACGGGGTCACGCTGGACGAAGCCGCCACGTACATCTCCCGGCTGTACGGGTCGGCTCTGTTGGGGTTCGCCATCATCTCTTTCATGGTCCGGAACGCGACCGGGTCGGGGGAGCTGCGCGCCATCCTGGCGGCTTTTGCCTTCGGAGACCTGCTCGGCTTCGTCCTCTCTCTGATCTACCAGCTCCAGGGGGTCGCGAACACGCTCGGCTGGACCACCGTCGTGATTTATCTGGCTCTGGGAGTGGCTTTCGGCGCGGCGTACATGCGGCAGAGAGGCGCAGGGTAAATCTTCAGGTAAGCTGTTGGTCCGGGGGGCGTCTGGAGAGCTTGCTCGAGACCGCCCACATGCTTCGGTCGCCGGCGAACGAGGCCCGTCTGCTCACTGCTCTTACCCGGGCGTAAAAAGGAAGACTCCACCCATCACCCTGGAGTCGCCGCATCACGAGGTGGAGCCTGGCGCTCAAAACTCGTGAGGCAGTGATTAAGCTGGCGCGATACCACTACCAATAAAAAGGGAGGGGCGATTGATGGCTCGCCCCTCCCTGTCGATTTAACTGCGCCCCCGTCAGTCCGCCTGGGCGGGGGTGGGGGGTGTGGCCCCGCTTTTCCTCCGCCGCCGCGCCCGTATCACCAGGCGCACAATGACGTAAATTGGCAGGCCGATCACGACCAGGATGGGGAGCACGAACAGGCCCAGCCAGATGGCGACGCTCGCCAGCACCTGCAGACCCCGAATCAGGGCTTCGATGGCGTCCTTGACCACGCCCACCGGTTCCCAGCCGCCAATCGAGATCGGCTGGACGGCTGCGTTGGCGATCAGCTCGACGCTGATGGCCGAGAGCGCCGCCGACTGCTCGTAGTACTGGATCTGTCCCTTGATGACCTCGATCTGCTCGCGCACCGAGGTCAGCTGGCTGAAGACGTTCAGCACGTCCTCGGTCCGCACCGCGTCGTCCAGGATCTCCATGAGCTGCGCCTCGGCGGCTTCCAGGTTGCGCAGCCGAGACTGAAGGTCGGTGTAATCAGTGGTCACGTCCTGGCTCTGGATATCCTTGTTCAGCGGAAGTCGGTCGCTCTCCGCTTCGATGCGGGCGATGGCCTCATCCAGGCGCTCCGCCGGGACGCGCACGGTGATCGACGCCTGGGGCACTTCCCGGCCGTCGGCGAGGACGTTCTGGCGCAGGTTGGCGGAGACGACGTACCCGCCGAAGGATTCAGCCATCTCCGCGATCGCCTCCATCGACTTCTCCGGGGCGTCCACGACGATCTCGAGCGTGGCGTTCTTGATCACGATCCGGTCTTCGGCAGGGGGCTGGTTCGCGAAGTCGAAGTCCGATTTCGGCGGTGCGGGCTCTTCCATGGGAGCAACACCCATCGCTTCATCAACAAAGGTCCGTTCGATGGTCTCGGCTTCGGGCGCCAGGGCGGCTGGCGCGCAGGCGGCCAGTAAGATCAGGGATAAGACCAGCACAACAAGGGATTTCTTGGTCATAGCGATTCCTCCTCAGTTTAGTCCCGGGGCAGCTCTTGCGGGAGGTCTGCCCCGGCCGCGTGTTTGATCGTATGACGATGAAGGTGGTGGAGAAGTTCCGCGCTTATTGAGAAAGGTCAAAGCGTCCGAATGTCCCAACCGCCCAACTAACCAATCTTCCTTCGCCTCGTTACCACCCCGCGCTCAGGCGAACGATGTGGCGGTCCGGCAGGCCGGCGGAGAGCATGCGCTCCTGGACGGCGGGGATCTCGTAGGCGACGCGCCGGAGGGTCCAGGTCATGGCCTCGGAATCGTAGATGGCATAGGCGGCGCGGGGATCGCGGTCGCGCGGCTGCCCGACGGAACCGGGATTGAAGATGGCGCGAGGGATCATCTCGTAGCAGCGCAGCGCCTCGGGGACGGCCAGGTCTGCGTGGCGCCACCCGTCGTTCATCTGGAACAACACCGGCAGGTGGCTGTGCCCGACGAAGCAAAATGGCGTGGAAAAATAGGCGAAGTTCTGGGTGGCGGTGCGCGTGTCGAGCAGGTATTCCCAAACGGGCTGGCGCGGGCTCCCGTGGGCCAGAGTCACCTCTCCGGCCACGTGGATTTCGGGCAGGCTGCGCAGATACGCTTCGCTGGCCTCCGTCAGCACCCGTTGGGTCCAGCGCACTGCGGCGCGGGCCTCCTGATTGAACGAACCGATGTCGATCAATCCGATCACAGCCGCGTCGTGGTTGCCGATCAGGCAGACCAGGCCGGGCAGCTGGCAGACAAGCTGGATGCACTCGTTCGGGTCCGGCCCGTAGCCGACCAGGTCGCCCAGGCACCAGACCGCGTCGAAAGAGGCCGCGTCAGCCAACACAGCTTCCAGGGCCGTGAGATTGGCGTGAATGTCGGAGATCACCAGGATGCGCATCGGGGAGTTTTTGGGATGGATGTGCGCCGGTCTTGCCGGCGGTCTGGCTTATTATACACCCGTCCAGGTCTGGTACAGTCCCAGGCGCCCCCCCTCGCCGTCCGAGTAGAAGGTCTCGACGACTTTGAACCCCGCGGCAGCTGCCAGCGCCTCCAGCTCCGCTTCGCTGAAGTGGTGGACATAGCGCAGGCCGGCCCCGCCCTCCCGCCAGTCGATCAGGCAGTCGCCCGGGTCGACCTGGTCTTCGGAGAGGCCGGCCGCGGACCAGGGCTGGAGTCGGGCGCGGAGGCGCGGGCTGTTCATAGGCTGCCAGACAGAAAAAGTAAACCGCCCGCCCGGGGTGAGCAGCGACCGGACGTCGGCGAGCACGGTGCGGCGCAGCGGCTCGCCCGGCAGGTGGTGGAGCACAGCGAAGGCCAGGACGGCGTCGAACGATCCCAGGGGCAGACCCTGATGCCAGGCCGGATCGGCCAGGTCGCGCTCGAGGAAGTCGAAGCCGGACTGGTCGGTTATGGAAGCGCGCGCCAGGTTGAGCAGGGCGAGGGTCGAATCAATGCCAAGGTAGCCGCCGGTATGGCCGCGGCGGACGAGCTCCCAGGCCAGCGCGCCGCTCCCGCAGCCCAGGTCGAGCAGGCGATGGCGGGGATCGATGCCCGCCAGGGCACGTTGCACACCCGGCTGGAGCCGCTGGCGGGTGGCGGAGAACTGGAGGGCGAAGGTCTGGTAAAATTGCCGATTAAGATCGAGGAGTCGGGCGGCTGTGTGCTCGTCCATATGCGGATTATAGCAGGGGCACCCGGAGTCTGTTGAACTGCATGCCCTGAGCGTTTCGAAAGCACCTGACTCTGAACATCACGATGCGGACTCTATCGGTGGAATATCCATGATCGATCGCCAGGATTGGGCGCTGGCCCGCACGTACACCGGGGAGAAGATGGCGCTCGCCCGCCAAGTGCTCGAAGAGGTGCGCGCCGGCCAGCGGCTGGTCGATGCCGTCCGCCGGCACCCTCTGCCGGATGGGGACGGTTATCTTGGGAAGCATGTCCTGGTCGCTGCCTACCGCCAGCTGGTGAAGTCAGGCGAATGGGCGCCGGACCCGCGGCTGTTGGCGCGGATCCGCATGAAGCCGGTGCGCTCCCTCTCCGGCGTGACCGTGGTCACAGTGCTGACTAAGCCTTACCCATGCCCGGGGAAATGTATCTTCTGCCCAACCGACGTGCGCATGCCGAAGAGCTACCTGCCGGATGAGCCGGGAGCGATGCGCGCCCTCCAGAACGAGTTCGACCCCTACCGGCAGGTCGCGGCGCGCCTGCAGGCGCTGCAAGCTGTTGGGCATCCCACCGACAAAATAGAATTGCTGATCCTGGGCGGCACATGGAGCGCATACCGGCGTGATTACCAGGAGTGGTTCATTCAACAATGCTTCGACGCATTGAACGGCGTCCCCTCGCGCAGCCTCGCGGAGGCGCAGGCGATCAACGAGCGAGCGGAGCACCGGGACGTGGGGCTGGCGATCGAGACCCGCCCGGACCACGTCGACCGGGAGGAGCTGCTCTGGCTGCGGCGTCTGGGGGTGACCAAAGTACAGCTTGGCGCGCAGTCCTTCGATGACCGCATTCTCGAACTGAACAAGCGCGGCCACAGCGCAGCGGACACCCAGCGAGCTGTGGACCTGCTGCGCGCCTTCGGCTTCAAGATCGTCCTGCACTGGATGCCCAACTTGCTCGGCGCCACCCCCGAATCCGACCGGCAGGACTTCCTGCGCATGTGGGAGGCCGGCTGCCCCGATGAGATCAAGATCTACCCCAACCAGCTGCTGAAAAACGCTGAGCTATATGAGTACTGGCAGCGCGGCGAATTCCAGCCCTATACGACGGAAGAGCTGGTCGACCTGATAGCCGACATAAAGCCCTCCATTCCGCGCTACTGCCGTGTGAACCGCGTGGTCCGCGACATCCCCTCCACCAATGTGGTCGCGGGCAACCGGCGGACCAGCCTCCGCCAGGACGTCCAAGTCGAGCTGGCGCGGCGCGGCACACGCTGCGAGTGCATCCGCTGCCGGGAGGTGCGCCGGCAAGGCGTGGCTTCCGGTCCGCTGGAGCTGGTGGACTTTGTCTACCCGGCTGGAGCGGCTGAGGAGCACTTCCTCTCCTTTGTGACGGAAGCAGACCGGCTGGCCGGCTTCCTGCGCCTCTCGCTGCCTGCCGACGGCGGCGAGCAGACCGGGCTGGCAGAATTGAAGGGCGCGGCGATCGTCCGAGAGGTGCACGTGTACGGCCAGTCGCTGGAGGTCGGCGCAAAGCTGGAGGGCGTCGCCCAGCACATGGGCCTGGGTACACGGCTGCTTGCCAGGGCGGGGGAGGTTGCCGCGGCGCGGGGCTTCTCCCGCCTGGCAGTGATCGCCGCAGTCGGCACCCGGGAGTACTACCTGGAAAGAGGTTTCCGGCGGGGGGAGCTCTACCTGGTCAGGGAGCTGGTGGGATAGCCCTCGCAGGGGACTTTCAAAATTGTCAGGTAACACAACAGATAGGGGGCGGCGGGTGGAGATCCACCCCCATCGTCTATAATCAGGGATATGCCGTTGATCCCCATAGAAGATTCGAAATCCGCCCGGACCCAGGGCAGCGAGGGTGTTTTCACGCCTCGTCCTGCCAGGGAGAACCCAGGCAACCCCCCCGAGTCCGAGCTCCAGTACCGCTCGTTCATCGAAAGCCTCCCCATCGGGATCTCGCGCACCACGCCGGGTCCGGAGGGCCGATTCATCCTGATTAACCCGGCTTTCCTCGAGATCTTCGGCTACGAATCTGAGGAGGAGGTCAAGCACATCCGCGTCGCCGACCTGTACGTCAATCCACTGGACAGGGAGATCTTTTCCCGACAGGTCCTGGAAAGAGGCTCGGTGGCAGGCGTGAAGCTGCGGTTGAAGAGGAAGGACGGCACGCCAATCTGGGCGCTGGTATCCGCCCGGCTGGTGACCGACGATGCCGCGCGCGGGGAGGTCTATTTTGACTGCGCCATCGAAGACATCAGCGAGCGCGCCCGGGCGGAGGAGAAGCAGCTCTCCCAGCTCGAGACGCTACGCCAGGCCAGCTTGAGTCTGACGGCCAGCCTCGACCTCGACGAGGTCCTGAACACGATCGCCCAGTGCACCCTCGACTTGATCCCGGGCGCGAACAACTGCCACATTTTCCTGTATCACCCGGAAAATGGGGGTAGTCTGGAGTTCGGAGCAGCCCTGTGGGGAGACGGGCGCAAAACGGAAGCTTTTGCACAGCCGCGGAAGGATGGGTTGACCTTTACAGTCGCCCGCAGCGGGCGGGCAGTCCTGGTGCCGGACATGCGCTCCCATTTCCTTTACGCGAACACACCCCCTTCCTGGACAGGGTCGATCATCGGCCTCCCCCTCAAGATCGGCGAGCGGGTGGTGGGCGTGATGAACGTTTCACACGCAAGGGCGGCAGCTTTCAGCGACGCCGATCTGCGGATGCTGCACCTGCTGGGAGACCAGGCGGCTATCGCCATCGAGAACGCCCGCCTGTACGAGCAGGTGCAACACCTGGCGGACCTGCTGGCAGTCGAGCAGAAGCGTCTCGAAAGCCTGGTGGAACACCTGCCGGTCGGAGTCCTGCTGCTGGACCAGGACTACAAGCTGGAGCTGATCAACACTTCCGGCAGGGAGATCCTGGCGATCCTCCGCTCTGGGACGCGCCGGCTGGACAAGATCGACCAGCTGGGCTCGTTCACCATCGAAGAGTTGATCCAACGGCACCGGGGACAGCAGCCGGTCGAGATCGTCCACACCGGTCCGCCGCAGCGCGTGTACGAGGTGGTGACCCGCCCGCTGGGAGGCGAGCGCCTCTTTTGGGTGTTGATGGTGCGTGACGTCACCCAGGAGCGCGAGAACCAGGCCCGCGTCCAGATGCAGGAACGGCTGGCGACCGTCGGGCAGCTCGCGGCGGGCATCGCCCACGACTTCAACAATATCATGGCGACCATCATGGTCTACACAGACCTGCTGAAGAAAGACCTGGCCGGCAGCCCCACCGGGCGCGAACGCCTGGGGATCATCCACCAGCAGATCCAGCGATCAGCGAGCCTGATCCGGCAGATCCTGGACTTCAGCCGCCGGTCGGTCCTGGAGTACAGCACACTGGACATCCTGCCGTTCATCAAGGAGTTCGATAAGCTGCTGGTACGGGTTCTGCCGGAGACGATCAAGGTTGAACTGACCTTCCAACCGGGGAGCTATACCGTCAATGCCGATCCGACCCGGCTGCAGCAGGTGTTGATGAACCTGGCGCTCAACGCCAGGGATGCGATGCCGGAAGGTGGCACGCTCCGCATCGATCTGGACCGGCTCACCCTCCAGCCGGGCGATCCGCTGCCCACCGCCTACATCACCCCGGGAGACTGGATCGTCATCCGGGTGAGCGACAGTGGCGGTGGGATCCAGAAGGAAGTGCTGCCGCACATCTTCGAACCGTTCTTTACCACCAAACCGGTCGGGCAGGGCACCGGTTTGGGCCTGGCGCAGGCATATGGGATCGTCAAGCAGCATGGAGGGTATATCGATGTGCAGAATTCTCCCGGCAATGGGGCTGTGTTTTCGATCTTCTTGCCGGCGCTCCAGGGTTCTAAAGTCGAAGACGAGCAAGAGTCAGCACCGGCCCTGGCAGAAGGCAAGGGGGAGCGAATCCTGGTCGTGGAAGATGACCCCATCACCATGGATGCAATCCGCGCCCTGCTCGAAGCGCAGAATTACCAGGTGGCGACGGCGGCGAACGGCCTCGACGCCCTGCAGCTCTTTGAGATCGACAGGCGGGGATTCGATCTGGTCGTCAGCGACGTGGTGATGCCGGATATGGGAGGTGTATCTCTGTACTCAGAACTGTGCAAGCGCAGGCCGGAAGTCAAAGTGCTCTTCGTCACCGGCCATCCGCTGGAAGACCGGGACCAGGAGGTCCTTGAGAAGAGCGGAGTCCCCTGGCTGCAGAAGCCGTTTTCTGTGGTTGAATTTTTCCAGACAGTAGAAGTCCTATTGAAGAAATAACCTTAATCCAGCGATTCGTCTCCATCCAGCAGAATGAGAGGGGTTCCGTGGGTTGGGTGGAGGATGACGTGGACTTGCACGCGGTATACCCTCGAAAGCAGCTGCTGGTCGAGGACTTTTTCCGGCGCCCCGATCCGTTGTAGTCTTCCACTGCCGAGGAGGGCAACCCGGTCGCTGAACTGCGCGACAAGGTTCAGGTCGTGGAGAGACATCAGCACCGCCAGACGGCGTTCCCGGGCCAGCTTTCGGATCAGGTTCAGCACCTTTGCCTGGTGGTGGAGATCGAGGTGGGCAGTCGGTTCATCCAGCAGAAGGATGGGGGTGTCCTGCGCCAGGGCGCGGGCGACAAGCACCAGCTGCTGTTCGCCGCCCGATAATTCCCCAATGTAGCGCCCGGCAATGCCGGCTAAATGGGCCTGTTCGAGAGCTTCTCGACAGATCTCCTGGTCCCTGACGCTCGTTTTGCCCAACCACCCGAGGTAGGGAGTGCGACCCATGAGCACCGTCTGCCACACGGTGTAGTCCTGGGGGAGCCGGCGAGCCTGGGGAACGACGGCCATGAAGCGCGCCCGCTCAGGGATCGAGAGGGCGCGAATGTCCTTGCCGTCCACCCTGATCGATCCCGAGAAAGGCGGGAGCAAGCCGTTGACCGCCCGCAGCAGAGTGGTCTTCCCGGCGCCGTTGGGACCGATCAGGGCGAGGATCTCTCCCGGGCTGACGTCGAGGGTCACGTCCTCGAGGACGGGAAGGGCGCGGTAGCCAACGGCAACGGAGCGCAGTTCAAGCATTGCTGCGTCTGGTCCTCTACGGCTGGTAGGCGCTGCGCTGGGATCGCTTCAGCACCCATAAAAAGAACGGCGCTCCGGCAAGGGCGGTGATGACGCCCACGGGGAGCTCCTGGGGCGCCAGCAGGAGGCGCGCCAGCAGGTCGGCAATCAGTAGCATCGTCGCTCCGCCGGCAATCGAGAGAAGGAGCAGGTGACGGTAATCCGATCCCCATCGGATGCGCACCAGGTGGGGGACGATCAGCCCGACGAAGCCGATCACGCCTGAGAACGCGACCGCGGTTGCCGTCGTCAGCGAGGCAGCTAGGACGAGGAGGAGCTTGAACCTTTCGACCGGCAGGCCGAGCTGCTGGGCCTGTTCGTCGCCGAACTGGAGGACGTTCAGCGCGTGGCTGGTCGCCCCCAGGACCCCCAGTCCGAGCGCCAGGTAGGGGAGGGAGGCGATGACCGGCGCCCAGCCGCTGATCGTGGACCCGCCGAGGAGCCAGGCAAGCGCCCGCCTGACCTCGCCCTCCGAGCGCAGCATCAGGTAAGAGGTCAGGGCGGAGGCGAAGGATCCGACGGCCACTCCGGCCAGGATCAGCGTCGTGGTGGGCAGGGTATCCCCGCGGCGGGCGAGGCTGTAGACCAGGCCAACCGTGAGGGCTGCCCCGATGAATGCCGAAGCCGGCACAGCCAGGAAACCGAACAACTCTCCCGGCCAGTGGATCGACAGCGCGACGACGGCCCCCAGCCCTGCCCCGGACGCGACGCCGATCAGGTAGGGGTCTGCCAGGGGGTTCCTGAACATCCCCTGGTACGCAGCGCCGCTGCCACCGAGCGCGGCGCCCGTCAGCGCAATCAGGATGGCATGCGGGAGGCGGATCTGGAAAAGGATGGTGGCATATGTCCCGGGCGTGTTCCCCGTGCCGAAGAGACCTGGAAGCCGGGCGAGGAGCAATCTCACAAGTGTAGCCGGGTGGATGAAAACAGCCCCAAAAGCAACGGACAGGACCAACGCGACCAGGAGCAGGCCAAAGATCAAAAGGTATCGGCGCAGCATTCTCGGTGGCTTCATTGAATCTGCAAGGTACGTCTGCTGCGATGACCTGCCCATCGAGCTGGTGACGGCTTTACTCATCGAACAGATCCGGATGGAACAACATCGCCAGCTGTTCGAGACCATCTACCAGCCGCGGGCCCGGTCGGCTGGCCAGGTTATCGTCGAAGGGGAATATAGCGGTCGTCTCGACTGCGCCTAAAGCATCCCAGCCAGCCCGCGAGGCGACTGCCTCGGGCGTCACTCCGAATGCTGCGTCGCCGAGCAAGATGATATCCGGGTCCTTCACGAGGAGATCCTCTATGCTGAGCTGGAAATACCCGCTGTCAACGCTGGCAGCGATGTTCTCGCCTCCCGCCTGCTCAATTAACGTATTGATGAACGTTTCCGCGCCGGCGGTCCACGGGGCGGCGGGGTCGCTGCCGTCCAGCTCATAGAAGACTTTCGGACGGTCAGGTGCGCCCGCCAGGCGGCTTTCAACATCGGCCACGCGGGATTCGAGCGAGCTGATCAGCGATGCAGCCTCGTCTGCGCGGCCAACCAGCTGTCCCACGGTGGTGAGATTGGTGTACATCTCTGCGATCGTGGTTGGATTGGCGAGGAGGAACACATTCAGGCCGAGGTCCTCGATTGACTTCACCTGCTCGGCGGTGTTGATCTCTGCTGCGAGGACGAGGTCGGGTTCCAGGTCAACGATGGCTTCGAGGTTGAAGTCGCCGAAACCCCCGCCGATGCTGGGCAAGGCCTGCACTTCGGTGGGGAAGTCTGAAAATTCGTCCCGCCCGACGACCTGGCTTCCGGCTCCGATGGCGTACAGGATCTCGGTGTTGGAGGGAGCCATTGAAACCACTCGCTGCGCGGGAGCCGGCAAAACGACCTCCCGATCGAGGCCATCCATGATCGAGATCGCCTCAGGGGTGGGTTCGGGGGTTGGCTCCGCAGTGCGCATGGGACCACCGACACAGCTGACGACCAGCCAGGTCAGCAGGATGGGGATAGTCGGAATTTCACAGATTTTCTTTGCC
>CAYQDF010000003.1:19781-31440 GCA_964416175.1 uncultured Anaerolineaceae bacterium | reverse complement strand
AACCCCTGTCGCTAGGACAGGGGCTGGAAAGCTGAGGTCAGGCAGCATTCCCACCCACTATCCGCGAGGAGGTGGAAAACACGATCTGGGCGGGCGGCCTGGCTTGTCAGTGCGTTCCTGAACGAGGCACTGGCTGACAGTTGCGGGACAGCGCCGGACTCTCACCGGCTTCGCCTTTAAACCTTCCCATCCGGGGGTTGCAGGTACCCAGATCGATCCAGTATTCGATTGTGCTGTGATTTTACGCCCGGTTCTTCCGATCGTCAAGGCCCAACCGATCTTCCGGGACTCTTTACAGATTTGTTGGCAGTACTTTTGTACTATTGATCCTGAAGTTTTCGGTTATAAAATGGTTATAAAACCAAATAGATAAAGGCAAACTTGTCGAAAGGCAAGGACGCAAAGTCACGGATCTAAGCAGCCGCCTGAGCGATTTACACTCGGCGCTGGACGACAGCCGGACTGCCTATCGGGTTTTGGCTATCTATATAGAAGCCCCTTCCAGGCAGTCCTGCCTGAAAGGGGCTTTTCGATTGTCCCGGCTGGTTTGCCACGAAAATACTTAATGTTTTGTGCGACAGGATGGAAGGATCAGGATGGCAACCGGTAATAAAAAGGTAATAATTTGTTTCAGTGTATTCTCTATCGTGTTGGTGGTCTCTCTCTTCCCCGGCGCAGGAAGCGTCGTAACGACATATTCTGCGGATCAGGCAACGACCGGCACCCCACCCGGGGTCTACCTGCCGGTGATTGTACACACCGATCCCTATCAGGGGTCCCCGGGGTCGCCTTCAGATTACCCCCCTGAGGGCTCGGGATGGCTGGCATTCTTGAATTTCTACCGTGCGACAGCAGGTCTTGATCCGCTGGCGGATAACCCTGGCTGGGGGGAGGGCGGCTGGCTGCATTCGCGGTACATGGTCAAGAACGATTATGTCGACCACAGCGAAGACCCCAAAAACACCTGGTACACACCGGAAGGCGACGCGGCGGCAAAATCGAGCAACCTGGTCGCTACGTCCAACATCTATGCTTCGGATGCCCAGGCGATCGAATTGTGGATGCAGGCCCCCTTCCACGCGATAGGAATCCTGGATCCAGAACTCCATGAAGTCGGCTTTGGGAGCTTCCGGGAGGGGGACGGCGGCTTGCAGATGGGCGCCAGCCTGGATGTCATCCGGGGCCTGAAAACCCTTCCGGCAGGTACGGCTTATCCGATTGCCTGGCCAGGCAATAACATGGCGGTGCCGTTGACGAGCCATCTCACAGAATACCCTGACCCGCTCAGCAGCTGCCCGGGGTACCAGCGGCCCTCCGGCCTGCCCATCCTCCTCCAGATCGGGGCGGGGGATAAAACGCCAGATGTCACCGGCTACAGCTTCAAGAAAGGTGCCCAAACCTTGGAAGCGTGCCTTTTTGATGAGACGAGTTACCAAAACCCCGACGCGAACTCACAGAATTTAGGGCGTGCCGTCCTGGATTCGCGGGACGCGATCGTGCTCATCCCTCGCCAGCCGCTGGAACCCGGAGCTACCTACACGGTTTCGATCACGGTGAACGGGATAAAATACACCTGGTCGTTCTCGGTCCTGGGGGCAGCCAGCCAGACTGCTTTGCAATCCGGAGAGATGGAGGAAAGCCTGGAGTTTATCGTCCGATGAGAGTCTCATCGGACGGGCCGCTGACGGAACAAGGTCTGCCGCTTCCAAGGTTATTGCCAGAGGCAATAATTCCCCTCAACCGTATAACCCCTAATTGATCCAGCCGTCCCATTCGGGACGGCTGATTTGTTTCACCATGCTTTCGGGAGGTCAACCCGGGTGTTCCGGGGTTCTAACGATGATTCAATTGATCTCTTCAACTGTGTGGATAAACTCCACCTTTTCCAGATCGGCGATTACGACCTGACGCCGCAGATAGCTCAGGGTCTCCTGATCCCAGCTCGTGCAGGTAATCAGAGTCAACTGTGGCAGTATGGAGTCCGCCGTCACATTCACAGCCTCTGGATAAACGACGAGACTCTCCCGCACTCTGAACGTATAGATTCTATCTTCCGCGTGGACCAGGACAGATTCGCCGGGCTTGAGCGCGGCCAGGGAGTGGAAAGGTCCATTCCTTCCATCCCGCAGCGTGACATGTCCTGCAAGGACAAGGTTGCTGTTTCCATCGCCCTGAATCCCTTCCAACCGGGCGATGTCCTGCCCGAGCGTCGATACATCCCAGGTGAAATCTTCAAAAGGGAGATAAATGACCTTCGCGGTCAGCTTGATGGAGGGGATATCCAGTCGCTTGATCTTTCCAAACACTTCAAATGAGAGGGCTTCTTTGGCTTCGGCTGGCTCTGGACCTGGCGAGACCTGGGTTGGGACAGCAGAGCTACGGACTTCACGGACATCAAACGAAAGCGCACGGGTTTTTAATACTTCTGCGCCTTCCTTGGGTTCAGCCGGCAAATCTGTCCAAATCATCCCAGAATCAGCCACAGGCGCAGCGAGCTCGCTCGGGGCAGACGCTCCGGTAATAAACCGTCCAGCCGAGACGACCAGGATGATCCCAACCAGGGATAAGAACAGGATCAGTCCAGCGCTGCGCATTCAGAAGGAAGGGTTTACTGATCTATTTTAGACCTGCTGATGTTCCGAACGATCAGCGCCGCCAGGGCTACAACCAACAGGAACGCGAAGAGCCATTCAAGTCCCCGAGTCGGATCGAATGGGAACTCTCCGGTAGAAGGCAGGATGGGGACCTGAGTGGGAGTCTTGCCTGGGTCGTCGGTTGGCGGATTGACGATCACGGTGCCCGTGGCTGTAGCGGTCGCGGTAATCGAAATGTCAGTTGTCGGCGTCGGTGTGGCGGTGGAAATCCCCAGATCGCTCGTTGCTGTGGGGGTTGGAGTATCCGTGGAAGTTGGTATCCCCACATCGCTGGTCGAGGTTGGAGTTGGCGTGTTGGTGACAGGCTGAGTGTTGGTTGGGGTGGGGGTATTCGTTGGCGGTTCGGTGGTGTCGGTGGCCGTGGGAGTGATCCCCATCGGCTGCGCCGCCAGCGCGGTCCCTCCAGTGGAGACCACGAGTGCACACACGATCAGAAGGGCCATTATAAGAGTACTGGTGCTGGTTCGGTTCATCGTCTAACCTCCGGTGAATTAATTGCTTGTGAGCGGCATGTATAGATTGTAAGAGCGGATCACGTCCAAAGCGGGGTCGCCAAGCAATGTGAACGTGTCGATAAGGTCCAGGTTGGCATTGCTCGTGGCGAGGTGGATTTTTCCGGCAAGCACGGCCGAGCCCAGATCCACCCGGCCCTGCCTGTAGATGGTGTCCATAAATCCTTCTGCCAGCCAGTGATGGCCGGTGGCAATGCCAAGTCCGGTCGAACCCCAGGCGGCGATCGCGCCTCCTTCGGGTTGGCGGACCAGCGCTTCGTCCAGGGTGGGAAAACCAGGCACCTGGAACGAGCCGGTGAAGCAGGTCATCTCGAGGAGAACTGGCAGCCTGCCGCCGTTTGCCAGGTCATCCACATCCTCCAGGTGCAGGAAGACTTCGACCGCCCATTGGTGGATGGAGGCGTGTCCGGTGTACATGATCAGACCTGCGCCTGTGTTCCAGACCTGCAGCAAGTCTTCTTGGAACTGGTCAAGTGGAGTATCGAATGGTGAAAATAACAGGCGGAGTGGCCAGAAGGGCGGGGTTGCGAACTGTTTCAAGATGAGGTTCGTCAGGAAGTGGAAATTACCGCCGTCATCCGGATCGTCTGCGACGAAGGCAGCCTTGCGCTGCCAGGAGCCCTTCGGTGCCCCTTTCTCGTACTGCACGATCTTGTCCACGACAACCTGCAGCTCAGCGCTATTGTTAACCGGCAGCCGTCCGATCAACAGGTCGGGAAGGTTGTCCTCCCCATCCACGGTGGTGTAGCGGTTATCGGCGGCAGTCTCTCCAGCCCAGGGATCGACATCAGCCAGGAAAGGTGGAATGAAGGTTACAGAAGATGAAGGGAGATACTGCTTCGGATCGGAAGTCCCATCGCCGACCAGCAGGACATAGGCAGGTTTGGGAGTCCAATGCGCGTAGGCATCCGCGAGGAAGGCAGCAATTGCCGCAGGTTGGGGCAGGCCTTCTCCAAAGCGGTCGTAGATCGCCTGGACGTCCTCTACTGCCACTTTCAGACCCTCCTGCGCGCGCAGCTGAAGGAGAGGTCCGAGAGAGGAGATGAACGCTTCGGGTGCGATGAAGATGTATTCCGCGCCAGTGAAATCCGGGGCGAGCATGGATGTCGCAACCGGGCGCAAGTTGTCGGGGACGAGGATTCCAGCGCTCGTAGTAACCCAGTAGCGGTGTGCTGATGTTCCGGAGGGGTCGCCGATCTTAACCTCACCCGGCGTCCCGGTTGCGATTCCCGTCAGGAAAACCGGCTGCTCCGGGTTGGTCACATCGAAACCTTTCAGTCCTTCCGAGGAAGCCAGCCTGACCGCATATTCTTTCGGGTTCGATTCTCCGGTGAAGAGGAGCGAATGACCCGTTGCCTGATCGGAAGAACGTGAGAATTGAATGTTGAACGCATCGAGCCACACGCCGTCGATGCCCAGGCCGGGGATGCCGGGAAGGGACAGAGACAGTGTGTTGCCGCCTTCGACCAGGGCGCCGGGTGGAACCTCAAACTCTCCCTGAACGGTGTTCTTCCCACTCCATTCTAGCATCCCAAGCTCGACATCGTTGATCGAGATCGCAACTCGGTGGTCCAGCGCAGGCGGGGGATCGGTGAAGCCGATCATCCAAAGGGTCAATCTGGCAGTCTGGAGCGGGTTGACCGCTGCGAGATCGAAGGGATACGAAGCGCTGGAGGGATTGGGAAGCTGCAGCCTGTCCCAGACCCAGCGGTCCCCATCCCGGCCGGCCGGGATCGGTGAGCAGTAGCAATCTGGGGTGTAGATGGCGTTTGTTTCGAAAGCGGCATCGATAGATGCAATCCCATCTGGCAGGCTGCCTTGGTTTGCGGGGCGCGACGCCATGCGCAAACCCGGGTCCGCTCCGATGGAAAGAAAATAGGTATCGTAATTGGACCAGCGGTTGAAACGCGGGTCAGCGAATATGAGCAGGCTTTCTTCAGGCTCAAACGCCGCATCGCCGTCCCCGTCCCAATGGTAGGCGACTTCCTCACCTGCGCGGGTGATAGTCAGGAATTTGGGGTCAACGGTAGCTACAGGAAAGCCGGCGCCTGTCAGGTCAGCGCGGGTGATCCTGGTTATGCCGGTTTTTGAGATTTCTATGGCTACCGTGGGGGCTCCCTCCACCAGGGTCGTCCGGACATTATGCGCGGCTGCCGTGGTTTCAGGATCAATCTGGATGTGTTCAGGGTTGGCCAGATGCTCTCGGAGCTGAGAGAGCAGAGGATCGCCAGCCACGACCTCCCTCGGAGAAGGGAGGATGGGCGCGTTATAGCGTAGGCTGACTTTCACCTCGTTCGTGATTCGCAGAATGTTGCCGGCTGGCAAAGCGGGGAAGAAGACCAGGCGGGCCAGGCGCACGCCGCGCAGAACTCCCAGCAATTCCAGCTGCACCGGCTGGTCGCTGAGCTCCCGGGCCTGGGAAGCGGGGATCAAGGAGCCTCCTGAGATCAGTCCATCCGCATTCACCAAAACTCCTCCCGGCAGCCCTGTGATGGGAAGAGGGCCAGGGAGCTCGAGGGTTGACTCCTGGATGGAATCGATGGCGAGGCTGGGTTCGGAGCCCGGAGGCAGGGCGACCAGTATGGCCTGGAACGGCAGCTTTGGAGCGCCAGGCTGAGCTGCCAGATCGAACCCGGGGATGCTCAGAATCGTCCTTCCCTGGTCATCGGTTTCGACGTGCAGATCGCGCGCCGACCACTCCACGGTCAACCCTCCCTCGGCGAGAGAAACGACAGGCTTCACGGGGATCGGACCATGGGATGAAGCGGAGGCAGCCAGTGGGTGGATCAACGGGAACCCGAAGAGCAGGAAGAGGTGTATGCTTCGCCTGAGATCCACTATTTGCTGATCGAAATGGGCAGGAAATTATAGTAGTTTGCAACCACCCAGACGATGGCTGGCATGTGGTAGGTCGTTTTTCCTTTTGTATCCACGTCAGAAAGCCAGTACCAATACGGTCCGCCGTTGCCAGGAGAATCCGTGAACGAATACGAATGTCCAGCGGTTCCGCCTCCCGCAGGTTCGAAGTGGATCTCGTTAATTTTGGAGACTTTGGAGAGATCGTTATGTGGGGTGCGGTACAAGTAGAAGCCGTAATTGTCGATTTCAGCCGCCGTCGCCCAGTTCAGCACCACCTCGCCTTGCTTGGCCTTCACGACGCGGAAATACAGCAGTTCCACCGCTGTTGGGGATGTCGAGAGACGGACGTTGTCGATGGTCCCGGATCCCTGCAGGTCGACTTCGATGGCGTCGACGTTATCCACGTTCACTGGTACGATTTCTGTCTGTCCGTCGCCGGTTTCAGGGATGTCAACAGAAAACAACAGGGTGCCTCCCAGACCTCCCTCGAAGAAGTACATCCGCGCGTCTTCAGTCTCTTCTTCTTCCACGTCATGAACAGTGATGCTCTCCACGTAGACTCCGTTTCCATCCCCGAGCAAGGTGTATTCGAACCCGAAAATCGAACCGACCTCGTCACCGTCATCCGGGTCCGCGCCATTCAAATCCGCGCTGATGATCAGCGTATTGCCCAGGTCCGGGTTGAACAGATCGGAGTCACCCCCGGAACAGTCGGCGGGGATGTTTCCGGGAGGGCAGGTGGCGTCAAAGATCATGGCAGCGTTGACATCTTCGCCAAACCTGGGGTTGAAACCGTCCACGATCACTTCCCCTTCGATGGGAGCACCGCTGATCCCGAATCCGGAATAGACGGAATCGACAATCGTCCCGGCTGGAATGCCTTCAAAGTCGATCACCGATACGGCTCCCTGCGCCAGCGACTTGTTATACGATACAATCGAAACCAAGAATAGTGCGATGGATAAAATTACGGTCAACTTCGCCTGTCTCATCGTTTCCTTCCTTTTCGGAATTTTTCCATAAATTAGAAACTGGTTGGACCTGTCCAGGTAGTACATCAGCTCTCATGGATCCTCTGGTAATTACCAATAAGAATCTGTAAAGGGATCAGATACTCTTCACCCTGTTAAGAAAAAATCCCCACCCTCAGTAATCTACTTTACTTCCACACCTTACATTTTTGTTATTTTACCAACATCTCACCCTTTATTCAATATACAAATCGGGTTGATATTGTCAGTTAAGGTCAGGGAAATACGTGCGCCGATTGGTGCTCTCAAAGGTTAACAACCAGTGAGATCACCATCGTCAGGATGATGATGACCGCAATCGAAACGAAGAGGATCTGCTGGACGCGCAGACGCCGGCGTTCTGCGCTGGACAGGGTTCTCTTTTTCTTTGCCATAAGGCCCTTGAACTCCTCCTCTCTTAATCGAGATGAGATTTGATCGTCAAAGCCAGCTGCTCCGAGATGCCGGGCACGGAGACCAACTCCTCCATGCTGGCGTTCAGGATCTTCTGGATCGATCCGAAGCGGACCAATAAAGCTTTTCGCCGGCTTGGCCCGATGCCCGGGATCGAATCCAGGCGCGATGCCAGGCCTTTTCGTGTGCGCTGATCTCGATGGGAGGTGATAGCAAACCGGTGCGCTTCGTCCCGGATGCGTTGTATCAAGAACAATCCCTGCGACTGCCTGGGCAGCAGGATGGGTTCTGGTCTTCCAGGCACGAACAGCTCCTCGTTCTGTTTGGCAAGTGCAGCTACCGGGATTTTCTCGCTGAGATCGTATCTCTCGAGGATAGAGACTGCCCGACTGAGCTGTCCTTTGCCACCATCCACCAGAACCAGGTCAGGGAGCAGGGCAAAGGCTGCATCAGGTTTCTTGCCTGGAGTCTGCGCGCTATCCTGCGATGCCAGCCATCGGTTGAACCGCCGCTGGAGCACTTCTTCCATGCTTGAATAGTCGTCGGGGCCGGTGACGCTGCGAATATTGAATCGCCGGTAGTATCTCTTACGAGGTATGCCCTGCTCGAAGACCACCATACTCCCTATCGCCGAGGTGCCCTGGGTGTTCGAGATATCGTAGCACTCGATCCGGTTAGGCGGGCCTACCAGGTTCAGAGCAGCCTGGAGCTCCCCCAGGGCCTGTTCCTGTTTGTGTTTGTCCGCCTGCCACTGTGCCTGCAGGGAAGCTAGCGTTTCCGCGGCGTTCTCCGCCGCCATCTGGATCAACTCTTGTTGCTGCCCGGCCCGCGGGATCAGGATCTCCACGCTCTCCCCAGCCCGGCGAGCTCTCAGCCATTGCTTGATGATCTGCGCCTCTTCGATCTCGTGCGGCAGCAACACTTGGGGTGGAATGACCGGCGCTTGATCGTAAAACTGCTTGATGAACTCGGACATGACGTTCGCATCTGGCGCGTCTGCCGCGCCTTCGAGGAGAAAGTATTCCCTGCCGATCAATTTCCCCCCGCGGATGAAGAACACCTGGACGCAGGCTTCGCCATTCGAGCGCGCCATGGCGATGACGTCCGAATCGATGTATTCGTTCGAGACCACTTTCTGCCGTTCGACGACGCGGTCTATCGCCTGGAGCTGGTCGCGCAGCGCCGCCGCCCGTTCGAAATTCAATTCCGCAGCGGCGTGTTGCATCTCTCCCTGAAGCCGAGTGACGATCGGTTCTGTGCGCCCGGCGAGGAACTGGCACAGGTCGTCGATCTGTCTGCGGTAGCCCTCCTGCGCGATGGCGCCAATGCATGGAGCCGAACAGAGTTTTATGTCGTAATACAGGCAGGCCCTTTCGTCCTGTCCGGTGATGGTCCGGTCACACGTCAGGTAAGGAAAGATTCGACGCAGCACATCCAGAGTCTGGTGGACAGCCCACACGCTCGTATAAGGTCCATAATAGCGAGAGCCGTCGTTGACCATCTGGCGGGTGACGGTAACTTTGGGGAAGGGATCCGACCAATGAACTTTAATATAAGGGTACCGCTTGTCATCTTTCAACCGGACATTGAAGTGCGGGCGGTGTTTCTTAATCAGGTTCATTTCGAGGATCAGCGCTTCCAGTTCGGAATCGACCACGATCCAGTCGATACTTTCTATGCGCCTGATCATCTGGCGTGTCTTGAGGGAGACCTGTGCGCTGGCGTGGAAATACGATCGCAGGCGGTTGCGCAGGTTGATCGCCTTCCCGACATAGATCACCTTGCCCTCGGCGTCTTTCATCAGGTAGCAGCCCGGTCTTGGCGGGACGGTATCCAGAATTCCCTTGATATTCTCGCTCGTGTCCATTTTCGTACCTGCCAATTTTAACATGACTGGTTTAGAGAGCTGGTGGAATGTGCCCTGCCCAGCTGGATTCGTAGGTGGCCTGCCTTGGGCACCTGAACGGTATAATAGACTCTCTATGGAAAAGCCCCTAGAAATAACCCTGGGCGGGCTGCTGATCAGCCGCGGCCTGTGGCTGGCAGTTGCCGAATCCTGCACGGGAGGCCTGATCAGCCATCTGATTACCAATGTCCCCGGCTCGTCGGCTTATTACCGGGGCGGCATCACTGCGTATGCGAACGAGGCGAAAACCCGGCTGCTGGGCGTACGCGTGGAGACACTCGAACGACATGGGGCGGTGAGCGAGGCGACAGTTTTGGAGATGGCGCGCGGTGTTCGTGCCGTCCTAAGTGCTGACCTCGGAATCTCGGTCAGCGGGATCGCCGGGCCCGCTGGGGGGACCCCGGAAAAACCTGTCGGAACGACCTGGATTGGTCTCAGTGTACCGGATGTCGAGCGAGGCTGGCATTTCATCTTTTCCGGAGGCCGCATGCAGGTGAAAGAACAGGCTGCGCAGAAAGCTTTAGAGCTGCTCATCGATTATCTGCAAGGTCGGTTGGCGGGACGAGGCAATTCTGGCGTATAATCGCAGCACTGGCTCAATAATAAAGCGCTTTCGAACCCCGATGCGCAAACTCACGCCTATTTTTACTGCCCTCATTCTCTTTCTACCAATTTTCATGGATATTCGGCTGCGGGTTTCAGCCCAGGCTGGCGATGCCGCGGTGTTGATAGCAGAGGTAAACGCCTTGCGCGCCTCCTACGGCCTGGCGCCTTACGCGGTGGATGCCTCCCTGATGTCCGCTGCCCAGGCCCACAGCAAATACCAGGCTGAACTCGGAACCTGGACGCACACCGGCCCGGGCGGCTCGCGCCCCCATGACAGAGCCGTGTCTGCCGGGTACGGCGGCGGCGCCCCGGTTTATATCTCTGAAAACGTTGCCATGGGCGTCGATATGACCCCAAGCCAGGTGGTCTACCAGGTATGGCAGGATGCCATCCACCTCGAGACCATGATCTCTTCCGTCTACCGGCACATTGGCGCGGGCGTGGATTCCAACGGAAATCACGTCTTCTACACCATCGATGTGGGTTACATCGCTGGCGCCCCAGGTTCCGCTGCTGATGGAACACCAGCTCCAGGCGTCACTCCCGGCGGAGCTACATTCACGCCGGGACCGACCGGACAGGCAATGGTGCCGATCCTGGTCTCCACGCCGCGACCGGATGGCACGGTCATCCACGTTGTTCAACCGGGACAGTTCCTCGAGAATATTGCCGCAGCTTACGGGGTGTTTCTCGAGGACTTGCTTGCCCTGAACGGAATCACCAGGGATACGATCATTTATGAGGGAGATAAACTGCTGGTGAAAGTCGGAGTCACACCGCCTCCCCTGGGTGAATCAGCATCGGCGCTCTCCAGCTCCACGACAGCTGAACCATCCCCGGAGTGGTTCGTCCTGGCAGACGACACAGTTGCCTCTGGACGTACGGCGGACACTTCCACACCGAGTGCCTCCGCAACTGTGATGGCGATGAATTCGCCGGATGCCCTTTTGACTACTCCCCAAAATATCGGTGCGGACATGCCACCGTCGGGGCGACAAGACGGTCCGGATTATCTTTTATTCGCGGTCATTGGGCTGGCTGCCAGCGGTGCTGCGCTGGTGATTTTAGGAAGCGCGCTCAAAAGGGTCTGAGCTCATAGCTCTTTCACACGCCACAGGTTGACCAGCTTGCCCACGGGTTCGTCGTCCAATTCGAGCCAGGTCCGGATCGGCAGATTCACCTGGGCAAGAGCCGCCGTGGGCAGTGCAGCTGACTCTCCAGTCAGTGTATCGAGCAGTTCCTCCAATCCAGGGTTGTGCCCTACGACCATCACAGAATTGACAACGTCGGGCAATGCCCGGAGGACTTCGATGTAAGATTCAGGATCTCCGGGATAGAAATCCTCCGCATACTCGATCTCTCCCGTGTAACTGGCGGCTTCTGCCACAGCTTCGGCAGTCTTCCGGGCACGGACGGCGGGGGACGAGAGGATCAGGTCGGGCACCAGGTCGTTCTTTTTGAGCATGGCCCCGATCTTTGGCGCATCACGCTTCCCACGCTTGTTCAGAGGCCGGTCGATATCCGCCAGCTTGGGGTCGGACCAGCTCGATTTAGCATGACGCAGGATGAGGAGGGTTTTCATGAACTTTCGAGAGTTGATTCAGACACACCGAGCCGCGACCTTTCTTCTTCGACGATGTATTCCTCCAGCTTTTTGAAAAGCGGTGCTGGCTGGCGCAGCCCCTGTCCAGGCACTAG
>CAYQDF010000003.1:0-19771 GCA_964416175.1 uncultured Anaerolineaceae bacterium | reverse complement strand
TGGGTTCCCAGCGACCACTGGCGCCTTCCGGATTGTAGCGCAGGATAACGTGTTCTCCAAGGGTATCCGTGATAGTCTCTACATATTGTTCCCCAAACAATGGGCGTTCGTACCCGAAGTACTGGTGGAGCATTTCACTCGAGAAGGGGAGGAAAGGGGAGAAAAGGATCTTGAGCGTGTCGATCGCTTTCAGAGCCGTGTAGATGCTCGTGGCGGCAGAACGCCGGTCGTCCTTGATTTCTAACCAGGGTGCTGCCTGGTCGAGGTATTTATTGACTTCTCCCGCCAGGCGCAGGGCTTCATTCAACCCCGCGCGCAGACGCACCGCTTCCAGGTGTTCGGATATCGTTTGGAAGCCTCCCTCGACGACCTGGATAATCTCCTGGTCGGGGGGCCGCAGTTCCCCTGGCTCGGGGACTTTCCCGTCCCAGTGTTTGTACGCAAACGAAAGTACCCGATGTGCCAGGTTGCCCCAAGTGGCGACCAGCTCGTTGTTGTTCCGGTTGAGGAAGTCCTGCCAGTCCCAGTCCGTGTCTTTGCTCTCCGGCATGTTGGCTGTGAGGTAATACCGGAGCGGGTCTGGGTCGTAGCGGCTGAGGAAATCCAGCCCCCACACTGCCCAGTTGCGGCTTCCGGAGATCTTGAGACCTTCCAGGTTCATAAACTCGTTCGCCGGGACGTCGTACGGTAAGACCAGTGGAGGACCAGGGCGTCCTTCGAAGATCCGGGCAAACCATTCTCCCGCCCCGATCAGCTGCCCAGGCCAGAATACTGCATGGAAGGGGATGTTGTCTTTTCCGATGAAATACAGGCTGCGTGCTTCCGAATCGTACCACCAGTCGTGCCAGGCTTCCGGATTTCCGGATATGGCTGCCCACTCCACACTGGCTGAAAGGTAGCCGATGACAGCTTCGAACCAGACATAAAGGCACTTCCCATCCCAGCCATCGATCGGCACAGGGATCCCCCAGTCCAGGTCGCGGGTGATAGCGCGGCCGTGCAGTGCATTCGCCTGGATCTGGCCAAGAGACTGGCGGAGCACGTTGGGACGCCAGTAGCTCTCTCGCTGGCGGAGAAAATCGAGGATCGCCGGCTGCAATTTCCCATAGTCCAGGTAGTAATGCTCCGACTCACGCAGTTCCGGAGTGGAGCCGTCAATCTTCGAGCGTGGATCAATCAGTTGGGTAGCGTCCAGCACGCTGCCACAGTTGTCGCACTGGTCGCCTCGCGCGCCGACATAACCGCAGATATAGCAGGTACCTTCCACGTAGCGGTCGGGGAGGAACCGCCCCTGGGAAGGAGCATACCATTGGAGCTGGCGGTCGGTGTACAGGTATCCGTTCTTGTCCAGCGCCAAAAAAATCGCCTGGGACACTTTGAAGTGGTTTTCAGTGTGCGTGCTCGTGAAAAGGTCGTAGGTCAGGCCTGCCTTTTGAAACAGCTCCAAGAAAGACCGGTGATATTTCTGGTATACCGCCAGGGGTGTTGTTTTTTCGGCGTCTGCGCGCACGGTGACAGGCGTCCCATGCGCATCCGAGCCGGAGACCATCAGCACCCGGTTACCTGCCAGACGCTGGTAGCGGGCGTAGATGTCAGCTGGCAGGTACGAGCCGGTGATGTTGCCGACGTGTATGGGGGAATTCGAATAAGGCCAGGCTACTGCTACCAGGATATTTTTTGTCATGAGCCACCTCGTGTAAAAAACAGGCTGTCCATAATGTGGACAGCCTGTGGGGTTTCACCAATTTGCGGGTCGATTCATTCGAATCTCTGCTCGGTCGCTGTCCGTGACCTGGCGCGCCGCAATACGCCCACTTTACCGGATTCCAGCATGGGCATGATGCGAAGAGGAGCAAAAAGGACAGAGCAGATCATAGACCCAAGTCTATACGTGGGGGGGTGATTTGTCAAGAGCGGTTATAGATATTCTCGCAGCATGCGCGCCTGGCGAGGATGGCGCAGCCTTCGCAAGGCTTTCCCTTCGATCTGGCGGATGCGCTCTCGGGTGAGGCCGAATTTTTGACCGACTTCTTCCAGTGTATACGGGCGGTCGCAGTCCAGTCCGAACCGGAGGCGCAGGATGCGCGCTTCTCGCGGGGTGAGAGTTGCCAGGACCTGGTTGATACGCTCCCTGAGCATCTGGTAGTAGACGATTTGGGCCGGCGAGGGGGAGCGATCATCCTCGACCAGCATCCCCAGTTCCGTCTCTTCGTCCCCCACCGGGCTTTCGAGGGAGACCGGATTGCGGGAGACTTTGAACATCCATTTCACCTTCGACGGATCCAGTTCCAGGGCATCGGCCAGCTCGTCCACGCTCGGCGGACGGCCTAAAGACTGCTCCATCTGGTAGGAAACGCGGTACATTTTACGGATACGGTCGGTCAGGTACACGGGTACACGGATCGTGCGACCCTGGTCAGCAATCGCACGCGTGATGGTCTGCCGGATCCACCAGGTGGCATAAGTGGAAAACCGGAAACCACGCCGATATTCGAACTTCTCGACCGCCCGCATCAACCCCAGATTGCCTTCCTGGATCAGATCCAAGAAAGGGACGCCATTCCCGACGTACCGCTTGGCGATGCTCACGACGAGGCGCGTGTTCGACTTGATCAACCGCTCACGCGCCATGTGACCTTCTTCGATGAGACGTTCGAGCTCTCGCCGTTGCTTTCGACTGAACCCGCTTTTCCGATCTGAGAGCTCACAGGCAGCCTGCCGGGCGCGGTCGATGCATTCGGCCAGTTCCAGCTCCTCTGCGCAGGAAAGTAAGGGGACGTGGGACATCTCCATAAAATACAGTCCAATGGTGTCGTCGCTGGCGAGGTCGTCCAGACTGTCGGCTGTGTGATCAGTAAAAGGAATGTCATCCTGATGCTGGATCGGGTGAAGCCCACCGGTCAGCCTGTCAAAGTAGGGGACTGGCTGGAATTCAGCTTCCTCCATCGGGGTTGTCTGGTCCATGGAGAGATCGTTGAAAGGATCGTCAAACCAGGAATCGTCAATTCGCCTGGCAATGTGATTCGGATACTTTGGCTCCGGGTAGTCTCTGGCTGTGATCTTGGCTTCTTGTGGTCTGCGGTGAATTTCTTCCGAAGCTGACATTCATACCCCTCCGGGTTAGCGAAGATAGGCGATCATGGATATGGAAAGGCGATTTGCCGTTCTAAGGATTATCTTCAAGGAGAGACCTCAAAGCTGCCAGTCGCGGGTCGATCGGGTCGTTATCGTGGGTGTGAAGCTTTTCTCCAAGGAGCTCTCCGCAGACCGGGCAAAGCCCCCGGCAGTCAGGCCGGCAAATAGGGTTGATCGGGATTTCCAGATACATGTATTCCTGGAGCAGAGGTGCCAGATCGATGTGCCCGTCTTCAGGTAGAATCAGACCGGATTCACTGACGGCGCGTGGAGAGAACGCATAAAGCTCCGTGTATTCGACTGCGAGGGGCTGCTGCATTTCCGTCAGGCAGCGCGAGCACTCGGTTGTGATGCTGGCGTGCATCTTGACCTGCACGAGGAGACCCTGGGCGGTCCGTGTGATCCGCGCTGAGCCTTTGATGTCGGATAATTCCAGGTCCGGGGATAAGGGGAGTTCAGGGTAGTCAAAAATAAAATCCCGGCTGGAGCCGACGGATTGGTTAATTAAAAAGCCGACGTTCAGCCGGAGAGCGTTGCGATTGGTGTTCATCGAATGGTTCGTTCGCAAAATAAATTTTATTTAATTATTTATATTATAACATAATTAGACTGGAGCGTCAAACACTGTCAAAAATCTTATTTTAGATAGTCGGCTGGCACAGGATATGGTGGATAAAATTCTTCTGGCGACGATGAACCCAAATAAAGTCCGGGAGATCCGGTCATTGCTGCGGGATTTGCCGGTAGAGGTCCTGGCGCCAGGCGAGGCAGGGATTAGCCTGCAGGTCCTGGAAGAGGGGAAGACCTACGCCGAAAATGCAGGCAAAAAAGCCCTGGCGTTCGCGTGCGCCTCCGGCCTTATCAGCCTTGGGGACGACACCGGGCTGGAAGTCGATGCGTTGGGCGGAGCGCCGGGGCTGTACTCGGCTCGATACTTCCCCCAAGACGGGGCGACGGATGCCGACCGCCGGGCATACCTGCTGAAAAACCTCTGGGGTATGCCGCGTCCCTGGACGGCCCGGTTTCGGTGTTGTGCGGCGGTTGCAGCGCCGGACGGGACTGTGATCGTTACCGAAGGAATCTGTAAAGGGGAAATCATTCCAGAAGAGCGGGGAAGGCACGGTTTTGGATATGACCCCATATTTCTGATAACCAGCATCGATAAGACGATGGCTGAGCTGACCCTGGAGGAGAAGAACAAGCTCAGCCACCGGGCATATGCGGTCCGGGCTGCGATCCCGCACCTTCTTTCACTTTTGTAATTAATTCACGCTGGGGATCGATCTGCCGTGTAGTTTTTTATCGGTTATGATTGAACCATGCGCAGGATGGGATCACCGAGCCTTGTCGACTGGCTCGCATTGCTGCTTCGCTGGTTGGCGGTTGTCGGTATCAGTGCCTCAATAATCCTCGGACAGTTTGGGTCACCGTACCTGGTCGGCGTTCTGCTGGCTGAGAGTGCCTGGACGGCGGGGCTCAGCCTGCTGGTTTACCTGGCCCGCCCCTTGGGGGAAATTAGATATCCGATCTTGATCAGCGATTTCATTTTCGCCCTACTTTTGAATCTCCTCGCCGGGATAGAGGGTGGATCGATGGTGTGGGCAGGCATCCTGCCGGTCTTTACCGCAGCTTTTTTTCTTGAAATCAGGGGCCTGGCTCTGGTCGTCCTGGCCGTCCTGCTTGTTCTTGGTGGGCAGGGCTTCATCTTCACAGAGCCTTTGGACGCGTTGGCCACGAGCGGGCTGGCTGGCCTAGCCTTCGCTGCAAGCGGCGCTGCGGTATATCTCATTCGGAGGCGCATCCTCCGCCAGGAACAGGCCTGGGCGGAGGAGATGAACAGGTCCCATCTGGAAGCTGAGCGCATCGGGGCTGAGCGCCAGAAAGCAATTTACAAGCTCGTATCCACTCTCAGCGCAACGTTGAATTACGAGCGCGTTCTGGACACGGCGCTCGATATATGTGCGACCGCTCTGGCGCCATCGACCGGCCCGGCCGAACCGCTGATCAGCGCCGTCCTACTCTATTCTGACAATGACGAATCCGGCCCGCGCCTGCAAGTGGGGTCTGCGCGCAGGTTCACCCCGGCTGACCTGCGTATCGCCCTCGAGGGCCGGCAGGGATTGCTGGGGAAGGCTATCGACGAGGCCGAATCCATGGTCTCGACGGATATCAGCAGCGATCCAGAGTTAAACCACATCGTCGCGCTGCGGGGATGCCGGTCGGCGTTCTGCGTCCCGCTCCGCACCGGGTTGGATACCTACGGGGTCATGCTCTTTGCGCACCAGCAGGAGGGTTACTTCACCGAAGAAAGGCGTGAGGTCCTGGACATCATCGGCAGCCAGGCAACGATTGCCATCCAGAACGCCCGGCTTTACCGCGACCTGGAGCTCGAAAAAGAACGCATGCTGGAGATTCAGGAGGAGGCGCGGGTCAAGCTGGCGCGCGACCTGCACGACGGGCCTACACAGTCTGTTGCGGCCCTGGCAATGCGGGTCAACTTTGCCCGCCGCATGATGGACCGCGACAAAAAAGTTGCGATAGAGGAACTGGTCAAAATAGAAGACCTCGCTCGGCGGACGACACAGGAAATCCGTCACATGCTGTTCACCCTGCGGCCTCTGGTCCTGGAGTCGCAGGGCTTGAGTGCCGCCCTTGAAGCGATGGCGATAAAAATGAAAGACACCTATAACCAGGAAGTATTAATCGCAGTCGACGAGAAGGTCATTGATCGGATCGAGATGAGCAAGCAGTCGGTGATCTTCTTCATCGCTGAGGAGGCGGTCAACAACGCCCGCAAGCACGCCCGGGCGGAGCATGTCTGGGTGAATCTCAGGCAGGTGGACGAGGACTTGGTACTGCTCGAGATCAAAGACGATGGAGTGGGTTTCGACCCCGAGGCGGTGAGCCAGTCTTACGACCGGCGAGACAGCCTCGGCATGGTCAATATGCGGGAGCGGGCGCAATTGGTGAACGGCGTGTTGCACATCAGCTCTGCCGAAGGAAGAGGTACCCGGGTCCAGGTCGCCATCCCGCTGACCGAGGCTGCTGCTGACCGGTTGAACCGGAGGAAGGGTGGATGAACGTTGAAATGTTAAAATGTGCAAAAGATAGAAAGTATAATCGCTCGAAAGTTTGAGCGTCGAACCTTCAAGCTGCGGATGAGAGTGCTGCGCCTAGCTGGACTCCTGCTGGGGATGGGGATTCTGCTCTGGATTCCATTCGAAGATACGACTACAAGGTGGGTGCTGGGCTTCGCTGCGGCTATCTGCTGCTTTTACGGTGTGAAGCTGTATGCCAGCCAGAAGGTTCTTGGGAACATGGGTCAGACTGCGCGCGGTGCGGTTCTTGGCGCTCTTTCAGGCTTGCTCGTTTCCCCGCTGGCTGTTATGTTAATGGCCTTCAAGGGAGGGCTCCACGGGCACGGTTTTCCTGATTTCAGCGCGGCCCAGGTTCAAGCGGTTATTGGGCTGCTCCCTTATTTCGCTCTTTCAGGGCTTACCCTGGGGTCTGTTCTGGCCAGGCTTGTCCACCGCCGTACCTGGTAGAAGTTGAACGCCATGCCGTATGCTTCTGGAATGTATTATTCCGAACACGGAGTTGAAGCGACAGGTTCGCTTCCGCTTCTCCTGATCCACGGCGCGGGCGGTAACTGCCTGTTCTTCCCGCCGAACCTCCGCCGCATCGAGGGAAGCAGGGTGCTTGCATTAGATCTGCCGGGGCATGGGAAATCTGGTGGGGAAGGGGAGCGGTCGATCGAGGTTTACGCCGAACGGATACTCGAATTCCTGGCCTCTCTTGGAGTGGGACGCGCTATTTTGGGAGGGCATTCCATGGGGAGCGCCATTGCCCTCTGGCTGGCTCTAGAGCAACCGGAGTGCGTTGGCGGGCTGGTCCTGCTTGGGGCAGGGGCTCGCCTGCGGGTGCATCCTCAGATCCTGGCGAAGTGCGCCAGCGATGCCGCCTATCGGGAGGCTGTCAGCCTGGTCGTCGCGCATTCTTTTGGCCAGGGGACGCCGGGGAGGCTGGTCGAGCTGGCAGAGAAGCGTATGGCAGCGACCCCCCAGGAGGTGCTGTATGGCGATTTCCTGGCCTGCGACGCCTTCGATGTCATGGACCGGGTTGGAGAAATCAGGCAGCCAGCCCTGGTCATCTGCGGAGAGGCAGACCGCATGACCCCACCGCGCTACGCTCAATATCTTGTCGAGCGGATGGTGGATGCCAGGTTGGAGATTGTCTCAGGCGGGGGGCATATGATTATGCTGGAGCAGCCGGAGAGAGTAAAGGAATTGATCTGTGGTTTCCTAATAAATTCAGGCGATAAATGATACCTGGTTCTAGAATGGCAGATTAGACCTGCCTTCGAACGGAATTTCTCCTGAACTGCGTAACTCCTAAATAGATAGAGCATATCCCCCGAACTTCCCATTGACAGAAGTGCAATAGATCATACACTTGGACAATGACCAACCACGGGCAGAAGTCATCGTTGATGACCCACCGGGTATGAGAATTTCTTCGGTCTTCCTCCAAACCTCTCTCCTCCTCGGGATTTCCTTGTCGGCCCATCTTCCGGGGCAGCAAACCATTGATCAGCAGGCCAACCAGCCAAACTTCATCGTCATCGTCGCCGACGACCTGGGCTATGCCGACCTGGGCGTTTACGGCGCGCAGGGGATCGACACCCCGAACCTCGATCAAATGGCAGCCGAAGGGATCCGGTTCACGGGCTTTTATTCCAATTCCACGATCTGTACGCCGACCCGGGCTGCTTTCTTGACCGGCAGGCATTCCACCCGTGTGGGGCTGGATGGGCCAATCCCCTTAAGCGGGCCTGGCAGCGGAGACGGCTTGCCCGCGAGCGAAGTTACGCTGCCGGAAATCCTCCGCCAGGTCGGTTACGCGACCGCGATCGTCGGCAAGTGGCACCTGGGCCACCAGGACATGTACAATCCCACCCTCCATGGGTTCGAAACATGGTTCGGCGTCCCTTATTCCAACAACTACAATAACGGGGACATTCCCCTTTACCGGGACACGCAGATCATCGAATTCCCGGTAGACCAAAATTACCTGACCCAGCGGTACACACAGGAAGCGATCGCTTTCATCGAGCAGCACTCGGCAGGACCGTTCTTCCTGTATCTGCCTCACACATTTCCACACGTGCCTCTGCACGCCAGTCCGGCTTTCCTAGGCACATCGCAAGCGGGTCTTTACGGGGATGTCGTCCAGGAGATCGATTGGAGCACGGGACAGATCCTTGCGAAGCTCGAAGAGCTGGGGATCGACCAGAACACATTGGTCTTGTTCACCAGTGACAATGGTCCATGGACGTACCAGGGGGAGGACGCTGGCAGCTCTGGCCCCTATCGATGCGGCAAGGGGAGCTTCTTCGAGGGAGGCGTGCGCGTGCCGTTCATCGCCCGGTGGCCGGGGACAATCCCGCCTGGCCGCATCGTGGATGGTTTTGCTGCCACATTCGACCTGTTTCCCACCCTTCTCCATCTGGCTGGCGCTGCGCTTCCGGGAGACCGCGTGATCGATGGGCAGGACATACGGGGGCTGCTCTTTGGCACAGGCGCCAGGGCCGACGACGAGGTCATTTTTTCGCTCGATGAGGAAATGCGCGGCGTGAGAGCGGAGGACTGGAAGCTGCTCCTGGCGTACCCGGGCGGTCAAGACTGGATGGACGAATGCGGCTCGGAACCCTACCCACTTTCTCTGTACAACCTACGCTCAGACCCTGGAGAGATGGAGAACTTGGCTTCCCAACACCCGGAGGTCGTCAGTTATTTGCAGGGTGAGATCGTTGCCTTCCAGGAGAGCCTCCAGCATCCGGAGAATCAGCCACCGGTGGCAAGATTCGTTTATACAACAGCGGGTGGAGATGCACTGTCGGTCCAATTCGAGGCGAATAATTCATTCGATTTGGACGGGGAATTGATCTCGTACCAATGGGACTTGGGCGACGGTACTTCGTCCGGCGGCGTTCAGGTCGCTCATGTATATCCTTCCCCGGGGAGATATATCGTCACACTGAAGGTGGAAGATGACGGCGGGTCATCAGACGGGAAGATCGCGTCCCTCCTGATTGGGGAGATCTTCCTCCCGCTGATCAATGCCAAACCCTGAACATGGCTCGAATTATCTATTGGCAGGATCCGCTTCAAGCATTAATCCTTCGATCGGTTGAGCGAATTCACTTTCTCCTTACTTTGGTTGGAAAGGGTTTACTGGTATGGATAAGATGATCAGGATCAATTTTGTTCTCCCTTTGGCGATTCTGCTGTTTTTATTACTCCCAGCAGGTATTCAGCACCATGGGGGTCCGAAGGCACTGGCTTCTGAAGGGCAGAGTGATCAGTCCATTTCGATACATCTGCCGTTGGTAGCCGGAGGCGCCGGGAGTGGACAGGTTTTTATTGAAAATCCATTCGGTGTGGAAGTTAAACCCTTAAGTGATCTTCCAGGCCTGCAGGAAATCGCTGATGCAGGATCCTCGTTCACCCGCCTGAACGGCGTCCTCTGGGCGAATGTTGAGCCTGTGGAGGGTGCAAGAAACTGGGGTGCGCTGGCTGGAAAGGAAAACCAGCTGAAGAAAGCTGCGGAACACGGTTTACGTGTGGTGCTGGTAGTTCGTCACACGCCAGCCTGGGCGCAGAAGGTGCCCGGGTACTTCTGCGGCCCGATTAAGCCATCTAAGTTGGCTGCTTTCGCCAATTTCATGAAAGACCTGGTTTCTCGTTATAGCGCCGCGCCGTACCATGTAAAATATTGGGAGCTCTACAACGAGCCGGATATCTCTCCGGGAATTGTCCCGAAAAGCACCTCAGCGTTTGGCTGCTGGGGTGACGCCTCCGACCCATACTACGGCGGCGGATACTACGCGGAGATGTTGGAGGTCGTTTACCCAAAGATAAAAGAGGCGGACCCCGATGCGAAGGTGCTCATTGGGGGCGTGTTGCTGTCTTGCAACCCCGCGACCGGAAAATGCAGTTCCGATGAGGAAGCGCTGGCTTCGAAATTTCTCGAGGGCATCCTGGTAAACCAGGGGGGTAATTCCTTTGATGGCGTCGCATTCCACAACTACGACATCTTCATGTACCAGCTCGGGGCGTACTGGAGCCGGAAATGGGAGAGCACGTGGGATGACACCGGTCCGGCACTGATCGCGAAAGCGCACTTTATCAAGAATATGCTGGAGACTTACAATGTCTTCGGAAAGTTCTTGATGAACTCCGAGACCGCGCTCTTGTGCGGCGCGTCTGGAGACCCGCCGGGAAGCCCAGGGTGTGAAGCCGCCGCGGATTCGGATTATGAGCTGACCAAAGCTTATTACATTACTGAATCTTACGTTGCGGCGATCGCCGAAGGATTGCGGGCGAACATCTGGTACAGCCATTTGGGCTGGCGCAATTCCGGGCTGCTTTACACGGATGCCTACCCGCGTCCGGCGATGTTCGCCTACCGCTTTGCCAGGCAGATGCTGAGCGATGCAACCTACCTGGGCTCGATCGTAGATCAAGATACCGGCGGCGTTGGCGGCTTGCAGGGGTATAAATTCCAGGGACCTTACGGAGAGTTGATCTGGGTGATCTGGGCGCGAAACCGGGCATCCAATGAGGTCGTGCCTGCCAGCCCTCCGGATGCTGTTTGGGACGTGTTCGGGAACCCAATCTCTCTCCCTACTCCGGCGAAGCTGTCCATCACGCTGGCGCCCATTTACGTCGCGTGGAATCCTTGAATCCCGTCACAAAAGGGGGTTTCAATCTGGTGTGAATACTCGTCGCCTCTTCCCATGTTCACTCTTAAGAGAGCGCCGATAACTATTTGTTCCCCCCTTCCCCCTGTCCAAACACCCCCAGGGAAGGGAAGCCCAAAGCCTTTGAAGTTTGAACTGCGTGCACGCCCTCTGTCGCTCTCGCTTGCAGGATTTAAGCTACCCCGGTATAATACCTTCCGATCGGGCGGTTAGCTCAGCTGGTTAGAGCGTTGCGTTGACATCGCAAAGGTCGTAGGTTCGAGTCCTATACCGCCCACAGATTATTAATCGCCCTGAAGGTTTCTGCGCACCTTCAGGGTTTTCATTTCAGGTTGACGAAACCCCGATTTGCCTTTAAGATAAGGTTACAGCACATATATTCTAATTCCTCAAAAGGTCTCAGGAGTTAACCATGGAAGTCGGCCTGGTCCGGAAGATCGACATTGACAGTGAAATGCAGCAGGCTTACCTGGATTACGCGATGAGCGTGATCGTGGCGCGAGCGCTCCCTGATGCCCGGGATGGGCTCAAACCAGTGCACCGGCGGATTCTGTACGCCATGCACGATATGGGTATCGGACCTGGATCTCCCTACAAGAAATCGGCGCGCATCGTTGGGGAGGTGCTGGGCAAGTATCACCCGCACGGCGACATGGCGGTGTACGAGGCGATGGCGCGCATGGCGCAGGACTTTTCGATGCGCGCCCTGCTGGTGGACGGGCAGGGGAATTTCGGGAGCGTGGACGGCGATTCGCCGGCGGCGATGCGCTACACGGAGGCCCGCCTGACGCAGCTGGCGATGCACCTGCTGGCGGATATCCAGAAAAACACCGTCAATTTTACCGAGAACTTCGATGGCACGCTGACCGAACCGGATGTCCTCCCGGCCGCCTTCCCGAACCTGCTGGTCAACGGGGCGACCGGCATCGCGGTCGGCATGGCGACCAGCGTTCCCCCCCATAACCTGGGAGAAGTGATCGATGCTCTGGTCTACCTCCTCCAGAACTGGGAAAAGCTGGACGACATCTCGGTCGAAGACCTGATGCGTTTCATCAAAGGCCCGGATTTCCCCACGGGGGGCGTGATCCTGCAGGATGTCGACGGGGATTCCCTGGTCAGTGCATACGCAACCGGCAGAGGGGGCGTGACGGTCCAGGCTCGGGCGCATCTCGAGGAGATGAGCCGGGGAAGGAACCGGATCATCGTCACCGAGCTGCCTTACATGACGAATAAGTCCACGCTGATCGAGCGCATCGCCAGTCTGGTGCGGGAGGAGCGCATCGAGGGCATCGCCGACCTGCGCGATGAATCGGACCGGCAGGGGATGCGCATCGTGATCGAATTGAATAAGACCGCCGATCCCGATGTGGTCCTGCGCGAGCTGTACAAGAACACCCAGATGCGGAGCACCTTCAGCATCATCATGCTCGCCCTGGTAGACGGGGAACCGCGCCTGCTCTCCCTGAAGCAGGCGCTGCGGGTCTACCTGGAGCACCGTCTGGAGGTTGTGCGGCGCAGAAGCGAATACGACCTGGAGCGCGCCCGCCACCGCGCCCACATTTTGGAAGGGCTGCGGGTCGCCCTGAAGAACCTGGACGAGGTGATCGGCCTGATCCGCCGTGCGCCGGACGCGGATGAAGCCCGGGCGCGCCTGGTGAAGCGATTCAACCTGAGCGAGACTCAGGCACAGGCCATTCTGGATATGCAGCTCCGCAGGCTGGCGGCGCTGGAGCGAAAAAAGATAGAAGAAGAGTATCGCGAAGTTCAGGCTTTGATCAAGGAGCTGTCCCTGCTGCTGCGGTCTCCGCGGAAGATGCGGCAGACGGTAGCCGACGAGCTGCTGGAAATCAAGGGCACTTTTGGGGAGCCGCGCCGGACCCACGTGGTGCAGCTGGAAGAAGGGAAGGCGATGGCGAAGATCCTGACCACCAGCGACCTGGTCAAGGAAGAATCGGTGTGGGTCATGGTCTCGCCGGAGGGGCTTATCTCCCGCACGCCGGACGAGAAACTGCCCCGCCTGAGCGGCAGGGATATCGCCTCCATCCTGGTGAGCGCCAAGACTCGCGATACGCTCTACCTGGTAGCGGAGAATGGCGAAGCCGCTGCGATCCCAATGCACACTTTACCGCAGGCGGCAAGACCAGGCGAGGGGATGCCCCAAAACAAGATATCGCCTCTGCGGGCGGAACACAAGATCGCAGCGGTTTTCTCGCTCCCCGCCAGGGATGAGCGGCAGGAGGGGTGGTACTTGCTGACGGTCACCCGGCATGGGATGGTCAAGAAGTCAGAACTGGGGGAGCTGCCCGGTCCGGCAGCGAACACCTTCACCCTGGCGCGGGTCAATCAGGACGACCGGTTGGGTTGGGCGCACCTGACAGATGGCAAAGCGCGCCTCCTGCTGTTGACTGCCGGCGGGATGGCGATCAATTTCCCGGAGAGCGAGGTGCGCCCCATGGGGTTGATAGCTGCGGGTGTGATGGGGATCAAGCTGCAGGCGAAGGATGAGGTCGCCAGCGCCTTGCTCCTGCCAAAGCGGGGCGACGTCCTGCTGGTAGCTTCGGATGGCACAGCCAAGCGCGTGAGCGCCGACCAGTTTCCCGGGCAGAGCCGCTATGGGCAGGGTGTGATCGCCTGGCGGCTGCCGCGAGGCATCAACCTGGTGGGGGCAGCGGCTGGAAAGGGCGCGGACCGGGCGACACTCGAAGTGGCCGGCCTTGCGCCGAAGGCTATCCGCCTGGACGATGCGCCGCAGCAGGGGCGGGCAGCACGCGGGAAGGCGATCCTGGAGCTGAAGGCCAGCCAGCGCGTCACGGGTCTCCACGCACCGCAGGAATGGCCGCGCCCCGTCCGCAAGGAAGCGCTTCCTGGTCATGATGGGCAGCCGCCGAGGCGCAGCGCGACGCCCAAGAAGACCGCTTCACCGGGGAGTAAAAAGCCCCCAAGGTAAAACCTCCACAAAGGGCGAAGAGACGGTCTGTCGAATCAGGGGGTGATCGAGAAGAAGGAGTAGTGGTAAACGATCTTGCCGTTGGAAAGGCCCAACGTGTCGCTGCCGTTGGGAACCTTCCCCAGGGCGGAGGCCGCGGTCCAGGACAGGTGGCGGATATTGCCTTCGCCGGTGTAGCTGGTGAGGACGAACCTGGCCTCGGGCAGGAGCTCGTCGAACATCGTCTGATACCACACCTTCAGAGCGTCCTGTCCCTGGACGGTGCGGGCGGCGGTTATGTGCACAGCTGACGGAGTGTACAGCGCGACGACCTGCTCCGGGTCATGGGTGTTAAGCGCAGCGATCAGCCGGACGGGAACGTCCTCCGGCGGAGGAGACCAGGCAAAGTCCCGGATGGCATTCCAGACCTCGGGAAGGTATTTGCGAGAAGAATCCCAGCTATAAAAGTTCACACCAGAGAGGTTCAGGCTGCGAGCCGTGGCGAGGAATTCGACCACTTCCTCTGCACGGGGCTGCCAGCCGTGCTCTTTGTAGGCGGAACCGGTCGGGATGACCGGCCTCCGGGGAGTCAGGGACTGGAGCTCTCGGACGCTGCGCCGCAGCTGGTCGCCGGCGTTATCCGCCCACACCCAGTACACCTGAGGCATGTGATAGTCGCATCCTTCGAGAAACTCCTGCCAGGGGATCTGCGGATGGTAGGAGGGGAAGCGGTATGAGCTCAGCGCAATGGGTTTATCCGGAAGCCCATCCCGCAGGCGGTCCATGAACCTGCGCGCTGAGAGATTCTTACCCGGTTCTTTGTATTCCTTCTCGGCATCGATCACGTACCCGTCCAGGCCCAATGAAACGACGCGTTCGATGGCTTTATTGGCTTCCCCGAGCGGGTCCCGCCCCGTCACGTACTGCCAACCCCACACCTGGATCTCCTTGTCCTGGAGTGCCCTGGCGACCGGAGGGACGCGGTCGACCGAGTCGTAGATGTTGTAAGAGTTCACAGCGTCGGCCACCTTGATCAGGACGTGGGTCAACCCGGCCTCGACCGCCAGGTGCGCGATCGCCTGCGGATCGCCGTGTTCACAATCGGGGATTTTCCAGATGAAGAAACCCTTCCCTTCGAGCGGCATGCCTGCACCTCGATGATTTTACGGGCTGTTGAGCGCTTTGCGCATCACGGCGAGGACCGCCTCCCGGTTGGGGAGCAGGACCGCCGCGCCGGCCGGCGTGTACCAGCCGGATACCTCGCCTTTGCCGATGTAGAACTGCCTGACGTTGGAGAGGTCAGTGATTTTGGCCGCGAAGGACAAGAGCGGGATCAGGTCGGCGAACGTCAGGTCGGTGGTCACGTTCTGGCGGTAGATGTTAAAGAGCTCGGGCGCTTTGGAGATGGTGTACAGGCTCATCAGGCGGTCGAAGATAGCCCGCAGGACCTCCTGCTGGCGGCGATTGCGGTCGAAGTCGTTGGTCGTGTAGCGCGAGCGAGCGTACCACAGGGCGGTCTTCCCGTTCATGTGATTCACCCCAGCGGGGACGGATTTGATCCCGTTGCCAACGTACTCACTCAGCCCGGCCGCGGAGTGCACATCGATCCCCCCCAGGCTGTCCACCAGCTCGACGAAGGCGTTGAAATTTATCAGCGCGAAGTGATCGGGACGCACACCAAAGTTGTACTCAAACATCATGGCGGTGGTCTCGAAGCCGCCGTGATAATACGCGGTGTTGATGCGCTCCATCGTCCAACCGGGGATGTAGACGTACAGGTCGCGCGGGAAGGAGGTCAGATGGATGGACCGGTCGCCCGGGTTGAAGGTGAGGAGGATGATGGTGTCGGTGCGAAAGACCGTCCAGCCGGGGCGCTGATCGGAGCCGAGGATGAGGACGTTCACCTGTCCGTCGGGCTGGGGGAGCCGGCCGACCGGCGGAGGGATGGACAGATAAGAATAATCGCTGGGACCGGGGAAGTCCCGCTGCCCGCGGCTGGCGTTCCGGGGGGAAGGCGGGGGGGTGGCGGTGGCGGTTGGAAGATAGGTGGGGGTCGGCGCTAAAGGCTGGAAGGGGGTGGCTGTGGCGGTGGCGTCAGCGGGGATGGTGAGCAGGTTGGGGCTGAGGTTGGCGGCGGCCGGGACGGAAGCCGGGGACAGTCCGGTCACCTGGCACGCAGGCAGAAGCAGGGTGGAGATGAGCAGGCAGACGAGGGGAGTGATGCGCATGACGGTCTTCCGGGCGGAGGTTGTGTTGGTCGCAGGTCCTGGCATGGGGGGAAGATTCCTTGAGTTCAGGGGGTGTCGGTGCGCTTCGAGATGTTGCCGTCCGTTGGTAAAGGAGGCGGGTTTGAAGGCGGGATCGGCATCGTGGGGGGGATGTAGGTGGGACCGGGAGGACTGGTCGGAGCGGGTACCAGCGGCGGGGGGTAGCCGGGGAGGAAGAGCTTCTGGCCCACATAAATAACATTCGGGTTGGCCAGGCAGTTCCTGGCCTGGAGGTAATAAGGGTTCACATGAAGCCGGGTGGCGAGGTTCCAAAGTGTGTCGCCAGGTTTCACGTAGTAAATCACCCAACCCGGCGGCAGGACGCAGACAACCGGGGAAGCCGCGGCGAGCGGGTACGGCACGTAAAAAACGGCGCCAGGGGGCGGCAGGTCCCCCTCGAGGCAGTTGCCGTCCAGGAGGTCCTGCTTGCGCAGGCCGTACGCATCCGCCAGGGCTTTCAGGGTATCGCCGGCCTGGATCTCGATCGCCACCCACCCGGGTTGAGGAGTACACCCGGCGGAGGCGGCAGTCGCGGTGAGCGACGGGGCAGGGGTGTCCGAAGGCACAGGAGTGCCGGTGAGGGTCGGCGTGGCGGGGAGGATGGTCGGGAGCGGGGGCAGCGGTGTGAGCAGGGAGACCGCTGCCGGCGTGGGAGAGGAGAGGAAGCCGGGGAATCCGCCGCCCTCGGTGAACGCCAGGATGAAGCCGCCCGCGACGATCAGGGTGGAGAACAGGGCAATGAGGATCCCCAGCAACCCGCCAGCGCCAGCTGATCCGGATTTCATCAAAGCGCCTCCTCCTGCCCTCCGACTGGCGCCTGGCGGGTCTGCACAGGAAGCAGCAGGCTGAAGGTGCAGCCGCGGCCGGGGTTGCTCTCCAGCCAGAGGCGGCCCTGGACTGCTTCGACCAACGAGCGCGCCTTCGAAACCTCGGCAGGGTCGCTCCCGAGGCCTGGGATGGCAGTTTTCTGCCCCCCCGCCAGGGAGGAAAAGATCCTCTCCTGATCCTGGGCGGCGATCCCGCCGCCCAGGTCCGAGACCTGAACCAGCACGTACTGGCGATCGCCGTCTTCCCTGGCGAGCCGGGCGTGAATGGCAATCTCGCCTGAAGGGGGTGTGACCGCGAGCGCGTTCGCGAGGAGAACCCGCAGGACCTGGTTCAAGGTCTCTTGGTCTCCGCTGACAGGCGGCAGCTGACCGGGGAGATCCCGGGAGAGCTGGATGCTTTTCTCCTGGAGCTGCGGGGCAGCTTCTTCAATCAGAGCGGCGATCAAATCCTCGATCGAAATCGCCTCAGCGGGCAGTCCCCGCGAGGCGCTGCCCAGGGTGGCCTTGATCAGGACCTCCGACAGGCGGTCCACCCGTTCGGCGTTCGTTTTGAGGCGCTCGACGATCTTGCGCTGGGAGGCGCTCAGCTCCCCAAGCGTCTCGCCCAGCAGGAGCTCGGCGTAGCTGAGGATCGAGAGCACAGGCTGGCAAACGTCCTGGGCGAGCGAGGCAACCGCCTCCAGTTTCTCTTGCGCGGCGCGCTCGTACGCCTCACCAGAAGGACCTCTCAAGCCAGGACTGCCCGGACCTTGCCGGAGGAGGGCGATCTCCGCCAGCGCAGCCTGGAGTTCTCCCTGAAGGCGCTCGATCTCATCCGGTAAGTTTCCCTGGCTGCCAGCGAGGTCCTCCAGGGCTCGCGAGAGGCGCTGGTTTTCCCGCTGGAGATCCTCGACGGCGCGGTTTGCCTGGGCGATCTTCTCTTCGTCACTTTCCGAAGACCGGGCGCGCTCGAGGATCTCGGCCAGGGGTCCGGCGATATCGGCCAGGTAGTTCTCATCCCTGGCGGTCCATCTCCGCCCGGAGTACGGAGTCAGCAGGACGAGCGCCATCACGACATCTCCTCCCCGGGAGGTGAGCGGAGACAAGAGGAGGGACCCTGACAGGGGCAGGCTCAGGATGTTCTCGAGACCCACCAGGTCGGGGATGTTGCCCCCGGCAGGCAGGTGAAGGGGCCGGCCCTGGCGGATGGCTTCCGCGATCACCGGAACGAGCTGCCCGTCGAAGGTGGCGGAGGGCATGTGTTCCGCGGCGGAGAGGTTGTACCCGCACTGGATCGAGATAACCCGGTTGGCGTCGGGAGGCGACAACAGCAGGCAGAGGTCGGCAGACATCGCCCGGGAGACGGTCTCGGTAATCCCACGGCAGAGTTCGTGGGGAGAGGTCCGCCTCGCCAGGGAAAGGAACAGTTGAAACAATTCCGGCGGGATGGCAGCCCTGCGTTTCAGATGCTGCTGGCTGCCGGCCTCGGAAGCCTCCGCTGCGAATCGGAAAGGCAGAGTGAGCAGCAGAGGGTAGGCGGCGATCTGCGCCAGGCGGACAGCCCCCGGGTAATCAGATTGAGGCGAAGGCAGGAGCAGGTGGGCCAGGTCTCCCAGCATGAGGAGCAGGAAAACAGCCAACCCGCTCTCGAACCCCGCAGGGCGGCGGCGGAGGATCAGCAAGCCGCCCACAACGGCGAGCGCAAGCTTCAACCCGCTCCAGGCCAGATCAGGCAGGGAGCCGTTGAAGCGGGGCGCAGCGGGATTCGCCGACCACCAGATGGCTGTGAAGAAAGCCAGCACGACAGCGAGCAGGCCGAGCAGCCCGGAAGCGACGTCTGCGGAGCGGGACGGCCCAGGGAAAGCCCACAGCCAGATGAGCACGACCAGCCCCAACGCAGAAACGGCCCGGTCGAGGGCAGGCAGCCACGCGCTGTATGCCGGGTAATACGAAGCGGCTGCGGCGAAAACGATCAGGGCGAGCTGGGCGAGGAGGAGCAGGCCCAACCCGGCGAGCATACGCCGTCCCTCCAGGACCCCGCCGCGCGGCCAGAGGTTGAGAGCGCCGGGCAGCGCCCCGGCAATCGAAAAGAGCAATACCAGGTGGTAGACCAGGTTGCCGGGCGGGTTGGTGAGAAGCGTTATAACCTGGTTATACAAAGGCCCCATGTCGATAACCCTGTGGGAAGATTATAGCATGCCGGAAGCGGGGAGGCGCGAGTGACTTTCGAGGGGCGTCCCTGTTCACCTCGGTATTCACAGGGCGAAAGCGACCGGTCACTGCCCTGGAGATTGGAATCGCGGTTACCCCAACCCCGGAGTCCGCCGGCGCGGAATGGATTTCTGCCGTCGAGAGCCGGCTTCGTGAACCTGGCGGGGGCGAAATCGGTTTCCAGCGCCACGCAGCTAGCAACTGTACACTTGTCGGTTGACAAAACTTCGTTTCGGGTTAAAATACCATGCGCAGGCCGAAGTGGCGGAACTGGCAGACGCGCTACGTTCAGGGCGTAGTGGGCATTACGCTCGTGTGGGTTCGACTCCCACCTTCGGCATTCCAGATCGATCCAGCAATGATGAATCGCCCGCGGCATGGCGGTTTTTTTTAATTCAGCAGCAGTCTGGAAATGGCGGGGGGAGTTGTCCTTCGACTGCGCAGCGAAGAACGCTGCTCCGCTCAGGAGGCTTGCGAACGACTGCGCAGCGGAGAACGCTGCTCCGCTCAGGATGCTCACGAACGACTGCGCAACGAAGTGCGCTGCTCCGCTCAGGAGGCTTACGAACGACTGCGCAGCGAAGAACGCTGCTCCGCTCAGGATGCTTGCGAACGACTGCGCAGCGAAGAACGCTGCTCCGCTCAGGATGCTTGCGAACGACTG
>CAYQDF010000002.1:28376-82792 GCA_964416175.1 uncultured Anaerolineaceae bacterium | reverse complement strand
TACCCGGCCTCCCTTCCCGGGCGGGACCAGAATACGGTGTTCAATTTGGCGCGATTCAGAGACCTCCCCTAGAATGTCTCCCGGATTTACCAAATCGCCTTCGCAAACTCGCGGTGTGAAATGCCACACGGAATCGACAGGGAGAGGGGAAGCTCTTACTCCGCGCTGGATGAAATTCCCGGTGATCGCTGCCAGTTCTTCGAGCGGACGTTGCAGGCCATCATAAACACTGCCCAGGAGACCCGGTCCAAGATGCACCACCAGAGGCAGTCCGGTGCTGAATACCGGCTCGCCGACCCGCAATCCAGAGGTATCCTCGTACACCTGCACCGTGATCACCTCACCAGAAAGACGGATCACCTCGCCGATCAAACCTATCTCGCCCACCCGTAGGACATCAAAAAGCCTGACCGTTCCCAGTTCTGTGACGCCAACAACAGGACCGGCAATCCGGATCACTTTCCCGGTGGATTCAGCACTCTCCAGCATTAACTGTGCTCCTCAATCTCTTCTCCCTTGAAAGTAATGTGAAATCCGATCGCCCTCCGGATCATTTCTGCTATCCGGTGCCTTCGGGCAGCTTCCGGACCAAGCGGTCGCCCTCCAGGGATAGGTATGTACGGCATCTGTTCTGTTGATTCCATCCGCAAGAGCAAGGAAGGATTCAGGCGCTCCAGGATGCCATCGTCGATCGCCAGCAATCCCACTTCACCGACCTCGAGCCAGTGTTCGATCAAGTCTTCTGCACCTTCAATGTCATCCGCAGCAAACACATCCACCCCCGCGAGTTGAAAGCCGGGGACCAGTTCGGATCGGGTGAGAATAACCAGCCGGCTCATTCGAGTTTCACCAATTCCGAGCGGATAATCTTTACTGGCAGACCTGAATTGATCCCATGGGCGATCCAGCGGAGGTTGCGGATCTCGTTCAGCTTCAGGGCCAGATAGCCCAGGACGACCCCGATCCCCAGGGGATCTTTCGGGATCATGGCAACAGCCCACCGCTCGCGAAAAGCCTGCAGCTGCTTTTCGAATTCGCTCAATCGGCTTGTAGCAGCATAACCTGCCAATCCTTCTCTCAATGGAACTTCGTACACAGTCCCGGAGAGAGACTCCACTGCCTCTCCAATGCTCGTCTGAGCCCCAGCCCTGGCAAGCAGGTCGAAGGATAACTTCCCCGGACCAACAAACAATTCTGTGAGATCGGCGCTATCCAGCCAGTCTCGCAATCTGGCACGCTCCTCAGGTGACTGGATAATTCGAAACACAGTCATTAAATTGTCCTGGTCCGCATCCATTTCCAGAGCTGATTTCAAAGCGCTTCCTTCGAGTTCTTCCTCTCGAAGGTAGTGAAAGGAATTCCGATAAAACCATTGGTCCAGCCTGATTTCCATTAAAATCGTTCCTGCTCCCGGACGCTCTACACGCAACTTGAGAAGGGGTTGGGCAAGTGGAATGGCCATGCTGGCTAACAAGTCGATTACCTGTCGCGGGTCAGGCGCGTTCGCCAGCTCGGCTAACACCCTGGAATCGATCTCGCCAACCGGCAAGACCGCCGAAAATATCTCTTGTGGAGAAGCTTGCCTGGAAACACCTCGTAAGATCGCCTTCAAGTTTTCAGCATCGTACGCGCGCAGGATTATGGCGAGCAATTCCCTGGCCTCCCCGTCGAAGAACCCTTTGAGCTTTCCGAGCGTGGCCTCGAGGTCTTCTCGCAGAGCGATCGATACGCATTCGATGCCGCTGGCCCGTGTCAATGCCGATTCAACAGGCTTGCAGTACGCTGTTTTGGACAGCCCCGCGATCAGACCCTGCAAACTCCCAGATTCCGCCAGGACTTCAAGCTCCCGCCACACCAGTAGCCGTGATTTCATCACCCTGATTCGGGCATTGCCATAATCGAATTCAGCCATGGGTCAGAGCATCCGTGGTCTCAATCTCAAACAGGGCTGACAATCTGCGGCGCAGCACAGGCAGAGCACGCTCAAACCTGGATTCCAGGGTATTAATAACGATAATACTTTCATCCCGGCTCCGGGCGATTACGCCCCCCCAACAATTCAGATTGAACTCCAGTTCAATCCTCAGCGGCTGGACCAGGTCAATGATAGGCAGGATGGTATCAATTAAGCCATTATCCCTGGGATCCAGCTCCAGCCGAATAGGAACAGCGTCACCCAACGAACTCTCGAGTTCAGACAGCGCTTCTTGGGTCAACTTGTGGAGCACCTGGGTATAAAGCGCCTCATGGCGAAGACCGATCAGGCGCTTTCTTGCCAGATCGAGTGCTTGATTGACCAGCCCCTCCCGCACATCCCCCAGGAGACGCAATCCCTCCAGGCGCGCCCGGTGGATAATCCTTGCACGCTCTCGATACGCCGGAAGCACCTCCCTCGAGCAGGCTTCTTCCCTGACCCGATGGGCTTCCTGGCGCGCTGCATCAAGGATCGCAGCGGCCTGCTCGCTGGCCTGCTTCTCAATCTCCCGCACCCGGATTTCACCCGATGCCCGGACTGTCTCCAGGATGGCGGCAAGGCTCATAATTAACCGCCGAGAAGCAGTACCATCGCCGCCACGGCAAACCCGAGGATCACCATGGTCTCAGGGATGGCCACCAGCAGGATGATCGTGCCGAGCGCCTCCGGTTTTTCGGCGATCACCCCGGCACCAGCCGATCCGATTCGCGCCTGTGCCAGGCCCGTCCCGATGGCAGCCAGGCCTACGGCCAGCCCTGCACCGATGGCGGTGAGTCCATCTCCCAATCCAGTTTCCACATTATCCTCCTTCTCAAAATGCTTTCCAGGTTGTCGATCTGCATTCACATTTTTCCACTCAACTCGAGATCGCTCTTAAAAGGTGTGTAAGGTCTGCCTCCGCCTTCGTAGAATTTGCGGAAGAACTCAACGTAGTGCAAGCGCAAGCTGTGAATGGTCGGGCTGAAGGCGCCAAGTGCTAGGTTGAGGGCGTGGATCAAGACTGCCAGGATGACACCGACAATGAGGTTCCCGACCATCCCGGCCATATCGTTGGCGACTTTAGCCAGATAGACAGAAGCCAATCCAATGGCCGCAATGCGTAAATAAGAGAGGATGTTGCCGATCAGACCGATGAACTCGATCGGCCCCATAATCACTCCCAACCAGCCGAGCGATGCGCTCAAGAGTACGATCCCGATGATCAGGCCGGCGACCGCAGGGGTCATGAATTCGCTCGGCATAATTTTTGCCAAGATACCCACGATCGAGAAGAGGCTCACCAGGCCGACGAGCATTCCGCCTCGTTCGAGCAGATGATTTCGGCTGCGATCGCGGACAGCCTCATACACACCCAGGATCAGACCTAATGTAATGTGGACGGCTCCGACCGCCAGGGTCATCAACAATAGACCGGCAACGTGTTCTGCGCTGGCCCTGTCAAACCAAAGGGGATGCAATCCAATTCGCTCTCCGAGCGTGCCGAATGCTTCACCAAACAGGAAACCGAAAACAACGGACCATCCTGCCCCCATCGCGAGGACGATGATAATATCCCGCGCGACCCCCCGTTTGAGCCGGCGGATGAACGCCACACACCCCAGCAGCAAGAGTCCACCGTACCCGACATCCCCCAGGATCATGCCGAAGAAGATCGGCATGAAGAACGCTATCAGGCGCGTCGGGTCGATGTGCGCATAGCGCGGGAGGGCCAGCAAACCGACCAGGCTCTCGAAGGGTCTGGCCGGGAGGGGATTCTCCAGGCATACAGGGGCGCGTTTTTTGAGCTCCGGCGTCATTGGCAGGCGCTGGACAAGGACGGCTTCACCAATCGCCGCCTTGAGCGCCTCTTCTACCCGGGTCGCATCTCCAGCTGGCGCCCACCCCATCAGCACAAATGTCATATCGGTCTCGCCAAACCGGGGCAAGACACTGTTGGCGTCGATTTGATCCCGCAAAATCTCCCGCCAGGTGTTCAATTTGTCGCACCAGCTCGCGGAGGTCCGCGCCAGCTCGCGGTCGATCTCAGCCAATTCACCTGGGATCACCGTCATCCGCCGATGGAGTTTCTCCAAGATCACATCAGGCGGTCCCTGCCCTAACTCGGCTGGCAGGCGAAGGCGCGAGACATCTTCCTTCCCCAATAAGTCTTCGATTTCTACAGTGAATTCCTCGGGGAAGACGACCAGCATGGCGCGCGTGGAGGCATCCACATCGCTGGCGACCATCTCAGCATGACCGCCTGTCAATTCGAGAATATGTTTTCCGATCGAATCCAGCACGCCAACGTGAATCCGGCTCACCAGGACACCCACCGTTACATTCTCGGGCTCGTGAGCTGAGGCCGGAATAATCGGTAATAACTTTCTCAAGGTGACTTCATAGCGGGGTAACGATGCAAGTTCTGCCTGCAGTTTTTCTCGCCGCGAGGTGAGCTGCTGGACTTTCGGCATCAGCTCGTCAACCCCAGCTCTGGCTTCCAATAAAGAATCCTCTGAGATTGTCAGGCGGGGAACCGTGGCTGCGCAACCAAGTATGCCTAGCAAGCCCTCGATTCGGGCGACCAACAATCCCAGTTCTTCCTGCTGGACGAGAGTCTCGCGATCTAATGTTAGGGGACGCGCAGATATCTCGGGGGTCTCTTTCAAATCATCAATATGCACACACCCCAGATCACGCAACGTACGCAGAATAACCTGGAGGTCACGCTTCATCCCGATGATTTCCAACGGGACCATGTCGATGTTCATTTGACTCTCTCTTCTACCCCGAGGTCCAGGACGAGATCCAGGATGTATTGAACCGCCATTTCTATCCTTTCACCGCCTCTGCGCTGCAGGTCCTCCCCACATGACTTGGCATTTGCGAGAATCGCCTTGGCTTCTTCCTCAGCCCTGGCAAGGATCTCACGATACAGTGCCTGCCCTTCGTTCTTTCCGCTCCTTGCAGCTTCTTCAACGAGAGACCTTGCCTGTGACTTCGCCTGTGCCAGCGTGTGTTCTGCGTTTTCACGGGCAAGCGCGATCCTGCGGGCCACTTCTGCCTCAGCCTGCCGAATCTGGTCCAAAGACGAGAGTTCTGTAGCTTGTGACGGTGGTAAAGTCATTGGGCAACCTCTCTATTCGCGCAGTCTGCAGAGACCAGTCACTGCATTGAGTAGGTATGCTCTCTCCGTGAACCAAGTACTTTTCCGATTAATTAAAAATTGCTCAGATTGACTTCCAGGAATTCAGAAATCAAACCAGGCAACGATGTACGGATGCCCTGCTATGCTTGCTCATCGTCCCGGCTGTGAAGTCCAGAGCATCTTAATGGTCAGGAAGGAAAACTATTTTTATTTTATTGTAGCGAATTTACATGCAAAGCATGACTGTCAAATTACATGGGTTAAATGTGGCTTTTGTCACATTCGCGTGCCTGGAAATACAATTCTCCCCGCTCCTCATGCAGAATTTTCTTGCCAGCTCTCGAGATGCAATGCCCGGTCTATCTTCTTCGTTTGGGATGAGTCTGGTAGACCACCCCGAACAGCAGCAGCGCGATAAAGACCACGCCGGCCACAGTTTCCCCCAGATCCAGCCATGCCTGCAGGCTCCCGGAGACCGCTCCTGCCCCCACCCACGAAGTGAGTAAGACGAGCCCCCAACCAAAGGCAGCGGCAATCAGGACCAGGCCGATCGCTCCTCCAACGGTCGCTGACAGAAGCCAGTGCAGATCGACTCCGAAGATCCCCAGAAAAAAAGGCAGGGCCAAGGCTCCGGCGAGGAAACCAATCACATGCGCGATTGTCCGGATGAACTTCACCGCCAGCCAGGCAAAAAGTATACCGGCTGCAGATCCGATCAAAACCGCTGTCCATCCATCTCCGATCCTTTCTCCGAAAAACTGCCAGCCGAATAAGAACGCGACCAGGCCGGCTGCCAGCCAGAAATAGCGCCGCCCGTAAAACAACAATATCACCCCGGATGCCAGTGTGAACAGAGATGCAGAATCCATGGAGATGCCCTCGGGTCGCGTATGATCATTAACGCCGGAGCCCGCCTGAAAAGTTCCCCGATTCCCCAAACCGGATTCAGGGGATCCCCCACAGGATTACCAGGCCAGTGATGTACCCGAAATGCCCGGAACGCTCTGCGAGCAGGTTGCCTGCCTCCACCCCTCTTTGGCGAACGATGCCGTTCGCAGACCCGGGGGCCAGGACTGTGGCATCAGGCTCATCAATTGCTCGCAGCAATCCCTGTCAACTGCACGCCAGTCCTGCACGACGCCAGCAGGCGAATTGGGTGGGCGCTGCTGTTTCGTGGGCTCCCCTGGTGGGAGCCAGGGTGAATACCGTTGTGGTTGCAGGCTGGCAAGCAGCCTGCAGTGCGATCAGGATCAATCTCAATTACCGATGACGTCTAATGGATTGATGTTCGCACCCAGGCGCTTGTCGAAGATGTTCAGGTGAGTGTGATAACCACACCCCCGATCCCGGCAGGGACGGCCAGCCATGTCGGTCGTGTAGCCCAGGTTGCTTTCCTTCCCGATTTTTTGCCCGATCTCTACCTGCTGTCCCACCTCCACGGTATATTTACCGTGCAAAAGTGTGACTTGATAATATTCATTTTCGATTACGAGCGTCGGATTGCCGTACTGGTCCACATAGCGGGCAGTCACCTTGCCGGTGATGGGGGATTTGATTACTGCTCCTTTGCCAGCCGCGAGGTCGATCGCCATGTGCCCGTAGGAAGCCCCGTGAGGTCCCTGCGTGATCGTATAGTGGTCGTAAGGAGCGGCAATTCTTTCAAGATCAGCCGGTAGAGCTCCGATCTCGGCTTCAGGAACAGCAACCCGGCCCGATCCGACCTCGACGGATAAATCGGCGGCCACCTCCGCCGCAGGTGGCACCTCGATCCGGGCGGGCTCGACAGGCTGCACGTCCAGGTCCTTGAGGATGGCGAAGCCCATAAACGCGACCAGGGCCAGAGCTGCCAGGAGCAGCCCGTCGAGACCTCCTTGTGCCGGCTGCGTGTGAGAGATGTTCATAGCCTATCCACTTCTGCGATCCAAAGATAGAACATGTGTTCGATTTTACCACGAAATTTCCGGAATAAAAAGTTCTCCAGGAATTTTTAAGGTGATTCCGGCTGTCCTTCCACCTATGTCTTATTCGACAGCTGGCTCGGGGAACCAGTCTTCCTCCCACGCCAGGAAACGCTGGCCAGGATTGCCCTGCGCTGCCTGGATGCGTATGGGCCGGCTGCTGCCCGGGTTCGATTCCTACCTCCTGGAGTGCGCGGACCGGGAATTTGTACTCGATTTTCCTGGTATTATTGGCCTGTTACCAATCCAGCGGAACGAGGTGCAGGTTGAACAAAGGTGTCCTCGCCGGGATCGGCGCTTACTTGACGTGGGGGTTCTTCCCCATTTACTTCAAATCCTTGCAGAGCGTGCCGGCCCTCGAGATCATGTTTCACCGGGTCGTCTGGTCCTTTTTGTTCTTGGTGCTTGTCATCCTGGCCCGCAAGGAATGGCTCCGTTGGAAAACCGAAATCACCCGTCCCAGGATCGTGCTGCTCTATGCGCTGGCAGCCTGCCTGCTGGCAGCCAACTGGCTGGTGTACATCTACGGGGTCAACGCGGGCCAGGTGGTCGAGACCAGCCTGGGCTATTTCATCAATCCCTTGTTGAGCGTGGCGTTGGGAGTGGCCTTCCTGCGTGAAAGGCTGCGCCCGGCGCAGTGGCTGCCCGTCGCCCTGGCAGCTGCTGGAGTGATCTACCTGACGTTGGAGCTCGGGAAACTGCCCTGGATCGCCCTGGCGCTTGCACTGACCTTCGGCCTGTACGGGCTTATGAAGAAGGTGGCGCCTTTGGGGGCGTTGCACGGCTTGACTTTGGAAACCGGCCTTTTATTCCTCCCCGCGCTATTTTATCTGCTGGCCCTCGAGCGAAACAGCCTGGGCGCCTTCGCCCACGCCGGTGCCGGAGTCACGCTTCTCCTGGGGCTGGCAGGTGTGATTACCTCCCTGCCGTTGCTACTCTTCGCAACAGCGGCCCGCTCGATTCCGCTCTATATGGTAGGCATCCTGCAGTATATCGCCCCCACCTGCCAGTTCCTGCTGGGAGTGTTCCTCTACCATGAACCATTCACGCAGATCCAGCTGATCGGATTCAGCCTCATCTGGGTCGCGCTGGCGATCTACACGCTTGAGGGGCTGCTCGTCCGGCGCCGTGCGGCAGTCCTGGCAGCTACTTCATGAACCAGTCGAGGCAACCAGGTGCATTCGATTAGGACACAATTTGTCATAAAATTTCCAATTCTGTGATAAGATCGCCAGACAAGAAATGGCGGGGTAAATCGATCTTTGCCCAACGGCTTTTTGAGCGGGGGGCTGCCGCCAGCAAGCGACCCAAATTCCAGCTTTTATCCCATAAAGGAGGTAGAACAGCGCAAATCAAACTTCGCGGCTCACTCTTGTTGATTCTCTGATAAATAAAACAATTCGCTAAAGGAATCCAGAAACATGCGATCGAAAATCACATTTTTCTTCATACTCGCATCTCTTGTTATTACCCTGGCAGCCTCACCGGGCTATATGGGAGAAACTCCTCCCGAGTCAGTATCCACAGCCCGGGATGGCGCCCGGCCGATCGTCCGTTCAGCAGCCCATGTGGACCTCTCCGAGCCGTTGGGCGAGGTGGAACCGATCCCGCCGATCACGGAAGGTCCCTCCAATCCCAAGCCGCGCAAGTGGCTTCCCAACCGGGAGGGCAGCTCAGGCCTCTCCGGTCTCGACCCGGTCCTCCAGAGTCCCAGCGATGGTCCGGCAATCCCTGCTCCATCCGTGAACTTCGAAGGGATCAACAACGTGAACGGCGTCCTCCCGCCAGACACGGTTGGCGACATCGGTCCCAACCACTACATCCAGATGGTCAACCTGTCCTTCGCGATTTACAGCCGCTCGGGCTCGTTGCTCTACGGCCCGGCCAATACCAATACCCTATGGTCAGGTTTCGGCGGACCTTGCCAGACCACCAACGACGGCGACCCAATCGTGCTCTACGATGAACTGGCAGACCGGTGGCTGGCGAGCCAGTTTGCCCTGCCGAACTTCCCCTCCGGACCTTTCTACGAGTGCATCGCGATCTCCCAGAGCGGCGATCCCCTAGGAGCCTGGCACCGGTACGCCTTCCTCATCAGCAATACCAAACTGAACGATTATCCCAAATTTGGGGTCTGGCCGGACGGGTACTACATGGCAGTCAACCAATTCACCTGCACCAGCATCACGTGCAACTGGGCCGGGCAGGGCGTTGTCGTGTTCGAGCGCGATGCCATGCTGAACGGAGATCCTGCGCTGATGGTGTACTTCGACCTCTATAATCAGGATCCAGACCTGGGCGGGATGCTCCCCTCCGACCTGGACGGCCCCCCACCTCCCCCAGGCGCGCCGAACATCTACACACAGGTCGATGATGATGCCTTCGGTTTCCCGACCGACCAGCTGCAGCTGTGGGAATTTTCCGTAGATTGGGGGAGCCCTGCAAGCTCGACTTTCACCCACCTTGCGGACCTCCCCACCGCCGCATTTGATTCGAACCTGTGCGGCTTCTCGCGCAATTGCATCCCCCAGCCCGGCAGGTCGAAGAAGGTGGACGCCATCTCAGACCGCCTGATGTACCGCCTGCAATATCGCAATTTCGGGACCTATGAGACCCTGGTGACCAACCACACGGTTGACGTGAACGGTGCAGACCGGGCAGGCATTCGCTGGTACGAGCTGCGGGACAGCGGGGCTGGCTGGACCATCTACCAGCAGGGTACTTACTCGCCCGATGCGAATCACCGCTGGATGGGGAGCATCGCCATGAACAGCGCCGGGGATATCAGTCTGGGCTACTCGGTCTCCAGTACGTCGGTCTACCCCTCCATCCGGTATACCGGACGATTGGACGGCGACGCCCTGGGGCAGATGACCCAGGGGGAGGGGACGATCATCAGCGGCGGCGGATCGCAGACTCACAACTCGGGCCGGTGGGGAGATTACAGCATGATGAGCGTCGACCCGACAGACGACTGCACCTTCTGGTACACCCAGGAATATTACGCCGTCACAGGCTCGGCACCCTGGCAGACGCGGGTCGGGTCGTTCAAGATCCGGGACTGTGGGGGCGGCGGTAACACCCCGCCCACCGTGAGCATCGTCAACCCTGCCGAAGCCAGCACCGTCTCCGGCACCGTCACCGTCCAGATCAGCGCCGCCGACATCGACGGGACTATCGCGAGCGTCGAATGGAGCGTGGATGGCGGCAGCTTCCAGCCCACGGTCTTCAACAGCGGCTCAGGTTTTTACGAAGCGAGCTGGGATACCACAACAGCTACTGATGGCGCCCACGTCCTCAACGCGCGCGCAACCGACAACCTCGGAGCGCAGGACACGGACAGCAACAGCGTCACCGTGAGCAATGGAGGCGGCCCGACCAGCCTGCACGTGGGCGACCTGGATGGCGCTGGCACCAGCCAGGGTGGAAAATGGACCGCCTTCGTGACGATCACCGTCCACGACTCCAACCACTCCCCAGTCGCTGGCGCCCTCGTCAGTGGCGCATGGAGCAACGGCGCCTCCGGATCGGCCTCCTGCACCACAGACAGCGCGGGAGTGTGCACGGTTTCCAAGAACAACATCCGGAACAATTTCACCAGCGTGACCTTCACCGTGAACAGCGTGACCCACAGCACGCTCATCTACAATTCGCCGGACAACCACGACCCGGACGGCGACAGCAGCGGGACGGCCATCGTCGTGAACAGACCGTGACCCTTCCCGTTTGATCCCTGAGACAATCAACAAACCAGACTTCGGAAGTTTGCGAGCAAACTTCCGAAGTCTTTTCCTGTCCCAATGCTTTGCGTTCAGCAACCAGGCTTTATCGACATCCAACTCCCCTTTGGGACCTGCATAATTCCGCATAAGACTTGAAAATCGCCAACTCCTATGCAACGAATTATCGCATTAGCTGAAACAGAGGGCACAGCTCGGATTGCGCCACCTTAGCTTATAATTCTCCTTATGCAAAAAGACTGGCCGCGTCTGCTGCGCCTGTTCCATGAAGAACTGGGCTATACGGTGCGTGAAGCCAAGCCCAGCCTGGGCTATGAGCTGTTCACCATTGACCTCTCATCCTGGAAGCTGCGCCTGTCCAACCGCACGACGGTCATATGGGTGAAGACGAAAGACCTGGACAACGTCCCCTCCCAGCACGTCATGCAAAGCATGGGAGACGTGCTCCGTGAGCGAAACCTGAACAGGCAGATCGTGCTGGTGCTGTTCGACGGCAACAGCGCACCACTCTTCCGCCACAGGGCTGGCCTGGACCACAACCTGGTGCTGATCGGCGCGGAAGAACAAAAAGCGGTCACCCAATCCCGCCGCCCAAGCGGCGAGCTGCTCGATCTCATCTCCGCCCAGGTGCCGATCTCGTTCCTCTCCCCTTACGAGACGCGCGCCCCGGTCACCGGCAGCCGTTTCTTCGGCCGGGAGCACGAGATCGCCCGGATCCTCTCCAACCCGGACACGAACCACGCCATCCTCGGGATCCGGCGCATTGGGAAAACCTCCCTGCTGCGCGAGATTGAGAGGCTCCTGCTCGAACGGGAAGCCAGCTCCCGCCTGCCGCTGGATACCCCTCTCCAGGAAAAAGTCGTGTACCTGGAATGCAGCGATCTGCTTTCGACCGACGATTACATCCGAGAAGTGGTGCGCAAGCTGAACCCGCGCGAGCTGCCCCGCCTCGAGATGCAAAAATATGTCTTCTTCTTCCCCAACTTCCTGGAGCGGATGAGCAAGCAGCTCAAGTCCAAGATCGTCTTCCTGCTGGACGAGATCGACAACCTGGTCATCATGCAGCGCGGCGACTGGGAGCTCTTCCGCATGCTCCGCGCCTCTTCCAACAAGGGCGCGTGCCAGTACATCATCGCCGGCTTCCGCGAGGCGATGCGCGAGCAGTACATGCTCGATTCCCCGTTCTACAACTTCACCCAGGAGATCCGCCTGAGCGAGTTCACCCGCCAACAAGCCCGCCAGCTGATCGTGACGCCCATGGAGAACCTGCGCGTCCGCATCCGCAATGAGGAAGAAGTCGTGAACCGCATTTACGAGGAGACTGCCGGGCACCCAAACCTGATCCAATATTACTGCCTGATCCTCCTGCGCAAATTGGACCAGACCGGAGGGCGCGAGATCTCTCCGGAAAGCCTGATCGACGTGTATGCCGACGAGGGGTTCAGCAGCCATCTGCTGACCTCCTTCATGCAGAACACAGAAAACCGGGAGAAAGCCCTCGTCTACGCCCTGCTCCTCTCCGCAGACGACGCCGGTTCGTGTGGGTATACCCAGGAGCAGATCGACAACCTGCTCGTCAAGAGCGGGCTGCTCCTCCCCCAAAAAGCGATCGACGAAGCCTGCAATGTCCTCACCCTGGCCGGTGTTATGCACCGCAAGGGCTGGGAATATTACTTCACTTCACCGGTATTCACGAAGGTGTTGAAACAGACCTACGATCTCCGATACCTGTTCCGCAAGGTAAAAGAGGAAGGCTATGAGCAGGCGTAAGACCCCCGCCGACCCAGGCCCGGGACAAGAGCGGGTTCCCGCAGTATCGCCTGTCACAGGGGTAGACGTCCCCGCCACCGCCCGTTACCACCGGGAAGCGGTCGAACAGATCGTGCAGTGCGTCGAAGAAGGGGTCTACTGCGCCTTGCTGGGTCCACGGCTTTCCGGGAAGACGATCCTCCTGCGCTATCTCGCGGGAGATCTTGGTAAATTGCTCGGCTGGACCTGCGCCTATCTCGACCTGCTCGAGATGCGCGCCACCACCCAACAGGCATTCTTCGCCGGTCTCATGCGGCTGACCGCCGAACGGTTCGCTGAACAGACCGGCAGGGTCTTTCCGCTCCCAGAAGAGAAGCACGCCAGCAGCGCCGCCTTCCGCGCTTTCCTCACTGACTGCCTGGAAGTTGCCAGTCACGATCTGGTGCTGATCATCGACCCACTGGAAGCCCTCCCCACCGATCTGGTGCAGGCGTTGCTGACCTCCCTGCGCGCGGCTTACATGGACCAGCAGAACCTCGAGCAGCGCCTGACGGTGGTGGTCTCCGGAGCTCTGAGCCTGGCGACCCTGGCAGTGGGTGAATCCTCCCCCTTCCGCGGCATCGCCCGGCGCGTCTTTATCGGCGATCTTTCCGAGTCGGATAGCCGGGCGCTGATCGCTGACCTGCTGGTGGAATATGGGATCAGCGCCACCCGCCCCGCGCTGGACAGACTGCTCCAGGCGACGCGCGGCGACGTCTTCCTCATCCACCGCATCAGCCAGCGCTGTGCGGAGCTGCTGCGCGCCCGGAGGAACGGCTATCTGCGCGCCCGCGAGGTCGACCGCATCACGCGGCGCTTCCTGCGCCAGGAGGTCTACCAGTACGCCCCTCTGGTCGAAGCCATCCGCCTGATCGAGGACGACCCTGACCTGCTGCACTGCATCCTGCGCCTGCTCGAAGAGGAGCTCGTGCCGCGCGCCGGTCTCCCCCTGCCGCTTTCCCCGGACCTCGACCCCCTTTACCTCACCGGCGTCGTGGAGAACTGCCCCGGAGATGTGTACCGCCTGCAGAACAACATCTACCGCGAGTTTTTGTCGAGCCACTTCAACCCGGGCCGGGTCGGCCGCGTTCTCGCCATGGCCGGCCGCTGGGACTCGGCCATCGATTACTTGGAAGCCAGCATCCGCCAGGGAGATCACACGTCTCACGCTGACCTGCTCCCCGCGACCATCAATTCAATCTACGCGGCAGAGAACCTGGGGCAGGCAGTTCACTTTCTGCGCCGCGGCCTGGCGGCTGGATTTCGCGTGGCGGAATCGCGGATCTGGCTGCACACGACCCAGGCCGCGCCCAGACAGGTCAGGCCGGCAAGCAGTCCCGCGGACGGGCAGGTAGAGGAACACCTGCGCCTGATCGGTCCTGCGCAGTACAGCTTAAAGCTGCCCGGACCAGATCAATCGGATCTGGCAGCGGAACCAGATGCCTACATTCCTGTCTCAGCCGATCGCCTGGAGGCAAGGGCTTACCGCTACAAGGTCCCTCTCAGAGGGCAGGAGGCTGAGGGGCGCGTCGTGCGCGCCATTCCCCTCCTCCTCCCAGGGGACCGCCCGATCGGTGTGGCAACCATCTATGAAGAACTTTCAGGTGAGTCGTTCTCGGAACAGCGCGAGCGGGATCTGCACATGGCAGGTTTCCTCAATCAGGCCGCGCGCGCCTTGCATACTGTCACCATGCGCCGCCAGGAATTGGCCCTCGCCGGGCGGGTGCAGGCCAGCCTGCTGCCGATCGCCCCGCCGGCAGTGCCCGGCTGGCAGATCACCACAGCCTGGCGGCCCGCCCGCGAGACCTCCGGCGATTTCTACGATTTCGTCCCCCTGGCCGGGGGGCGTCTGGGCCTGGTCATGGCAGATGTGGTCGACAAGGGACTCGGCGCCGCGCTGCTGATGGCCCTCACCAGGACTCTGGTCCGCACCTATGCACCCAGTTATCCCCGGAATCCCGAGCTCCTGCTCGAGGTGACGAACCGGCGCATCCTGGAAGACATCAACACCGGGCAGTTCGTGACCTTTTTCTACGGCGTGCTCGATCCGAACACCGGCGAGCTGATCTATGCTAACGCCGGTCACCCACCGCCCTGTCTTTTCAGCCCCGGGAAGGAGCCTGCAGAAATCCCCGGATCTGGGCGGCCGCTGGGGATCGCGGAGGATTCGTCCTGGCAGGCCGGATCAGTGACCATCCAACCAGACAACCTGCTCCTGCTCTACACCGATGGGCTGTACGATGCTCGCAATCCGAACGGCGAGTTCTTCGGGACCAATCGTTTGCAGGCTGTCGTCCAGGCCCAATTGGGGGAACCCGCCAGGGCGGTGCAGGAAACGCTCCTGGCGAATATATTCTCATTTGCCGGCGCTGAGCCTCAGGTGGACGACATGGCGCTCATGGTGATCATCAGAGAAGAGAAGATTCCGGAAGAAAGACCACGCATCGTTGGCGGCGGGAGGTCTTCTTTCCAGCGGCGGATCGGAACCGGCACTGTAGATTGAGGCTCTAAAGCCCTTTGTGCTTGCTTCACGATCTTGGTCTTGAAGACCGAAGTTTGCAATCTGCTTCTCAAATCCCAGTAACGCAATTGAAGAGGATCTCACTTCCGTACCTGCGGAACGGATCCCTGAAAGCGGGCGCGTTCGCTGGATGCCCCCGCCACTCCTCCAGCAAGCCGCCTCTAGACCGGCAGATGAAGGCTTTTTAACACACTGGGCGCAACTGCCTTACAGATCGCACTATAGCCCTTGAAGGATCCCTTCGATTTCCTCCTCGCCAAAGGCGCGCAGGGTTGTCGTGCGAATGTTGCCCTGCAAGGCGGTCTTCAGGAGCAGCTGGTTCGCCGTCTTGTCATCCGGCGCCTCGTGAATGACGACACCGTCGTATTGCCCGAAGGTCCACCAGATCCCGATCAGGCGCCCTCCGGCCGCCTCCCACGCCTGGCGTGCAGCCTGGGCGCGTTTGGCAGTCTCCTTGACGTTGCGGACGCCCTGCTCGGTCCAATTGAATAAAGTAACATAAGCTGGCATTTTATCCTCCTGCAAAGGGATACCATCTGCTTGTCGGAAATCAACCGAACAAGGTAATATTACTCTATTATCGCATAAAACCGATAGATCCAGGAGAGTTGTTAATTGGAGAACGTCAGGAACCTTTCTGACTTCCGGTTCGTCTAAACTAGGAAACGACAATCTGGAGGAAACCATGTCTCGAAAAATCTTGACCATCTTTTCCGTCGGCATCCTGTTCTTAACCGCCTGCGCTCCTGCCGTTGAGACCGGCGGACCCGATATACCGAAGTCGTCTGATGATGCCGACCAGGGAACTCCTCCCGTGGAGGACTGGGCGCCGCAGCCCGGCGACGCGGACCTGACGCGCGCAGAGGTCGACGTCAAGAAGACAGACCTCTTGACCCTGGAGAGCTTCCCCCCGCAATTTGTGCTGCACATCGAGGGCTGGAAGGGCAACCCATGCCAGCAGCTGCGGGTTGTGGTATCTGAACCGGACGACCAAAACCGCATCGACGTCGAAGTCTACACCGTGCTCGAATCCGATGTGGTGTGCATCCAGGTCCTGGAAGGCCTCGACATCAATATCCCCCTGGGGAGCTTCGCGAGCGGGGAGTACACTGTCCGGCTGAACGGAGAAGAGGTGGGCACGATCTCCGCTCCATAGCCAGTTCGAGTGACGGGATCTCGGCTCATCCCTTGCCTTCGGGATGAGCCGATAAACCTTAAAAATCTCGCCTGCACTTGCCGCTGGAGACGATCACGGGTATATTTATCTCCACGGTTTCCCCGCCGCAGCGACCGGCATTGTAATCCTATTTCCTTCAGATAAACCTAATATTTCCCGCTCCCGGCAGCTGAGGATTTGCAGATGCCTGGAGCAAACCCGGAGGGCCCCATGCGAGATGCAACCAACATCACCATCCGTGAACTGATCATCCATATCCTCGACCCGCAGGGCCAGGGTCTGGTGCTGTCCAGCGTTGCCGTTCCGCTTGACGGCAACCAGGCGCTGGTCGATTATTTCTCCCACCACATCCTGGCCTCGCTCAGGGACCCGGGTATCAAAGCCGCACGATTCCGGAATATCAATCCCGAGCAGCCATCCGGCGTGTGCCGCGGGATCCTGCGCGCAGATCTCCCCCTCGTGGAGGGATCCCGTCAGCTGGCGCAAGACCTTTTCAGCATCCTGGAGCAGGATCGCCGGATCACCTCCGGCGATCTGGCAATCTGCCTTTTCCAGGCCGAGAATTACCCTTACACGCGCTTCCTGGGCATTCTTAAAGTTGACCCCTCCCAGATCTTCCACCATGTGATCCTGACAGACCCGCGCGGGGAAGCCTACGTAAGTTTCGAGACTCTGCCCGAGGCGTTCACCAGCGAACGCCTGCAGAAGTGCGCCTTCGTCCAACCGCTGGAACCGCGCCATCCGGAATTCGACATGCTCCTGCTTGACCGGCAGCAGCGCCTCCCCGAGAACGGGTCCATCGCACGCTTCTTCAGCGAGAACTTTCTCGACGCCGAAGAAGCCCTCGACTCCCGCCGGCTGACCGAGATCGTCTACCGCGGCCTGGTCAACGCCGAGAACCGCGTGCGCGAGCGGCTGACCGGAGAACAGAGCGATATTCTCGAGGAGGGCATCCTCCAGGCGGTGGCCTCCCGCCGGCTGAACCTGGACACCTGGCTTGAGAGCCTCCCCTTGACCGATGAGATCAAGCAGGAGATCGACCAGGCTGTCAGCCCACGCCTGCCTTCCCGGGAAATCCTGATCGACCGGAGCTACAGCCAGCAGTTGGCGCGCAAGGTGAAGTACCGCGGCGCAGGCGGGTTGCGCCTCGAAGTGCCCTCCGAGAACCTGAACACGGTGATCGTCTCCGAGGAGTACGTCACCAACGACCCTCAGCGGCCGCCGTACTACCGCATCGTGCTCGAGACCGAGGAGTGGAAGCGGGCTGCCTAGCGGAGAACCTCAATTCGAATTCTGACTCGAGGGTCAATGCAACATCGCCCCTCAGGGCGTCTGGAATTAAGTTGACTGGTGAGCACCTATATTGAACTCAAGTGTCCGAACTGTGGCGCGCCCCTCGATTCGCCAGCTGAGGTGGTCATCTGCGCTTACTGCGGCGCCCGCCTGATGCGGCGACCTATCGCCGGCGCCCCGGATTCCCCGTCGACCGTCCAGCTGGTGCCAGGGATGCGCTTCTCCTGGCACGTGGTCGTCGACCAGCAGGGGTTCGGCATCCCGGCCTTGCGGTTTCTTTATCCGACCGGCTGGCTGGTCGAGGGCGGCGTGTATTGGATCGTCGATCGACCCGCCTCGCCGGCTGTGGCTGCGATCCGCGTGAAGAACCCGGCTGGCCCGGAGCAGTTCGAAGCCTTTCCCGCGCACATGTTTTATTGGTCCACCGATCCGATGTCGCAAATGGCTGTGCCGCCCGGCAGCCGTTATTTTGGGGCCGAGGTGGTCCAGCCCATGGACGGCGTCCAGTTTATCCAGAGGATCCTGATCCCACGGTTCCGCGATGTTCCCGGTCTGCAGGTCCGCAGCGCAGAGCGTACGCCGTCTTCCACGAACCCCTCCCATGCGCAAATGGGTTCCCAGCAAGTAGAAACCGCAACCGTAAACGTGGTTTATTTCCTGGAAGAAGGCGCTGTCGAAGAACGGATCCACGCCAACCTGACGTATCACCGCATGCAGGTGCCGGGAATGTGGGGGGTGAGCGAGATGATCAACTGGACGGCCGAATACCTGTACGCCGTCCGCGCCCGAGAGGGCCAACTGGATGGGTCCTCTGACCTGTTTGGCACCATATGGAAATCCGTGCAGATCAACCCGCAGTGGCTGGCTTTATTAAATCAAAATATTCAGCAGAACACGGCCGCCAACATCCGCCAGATCCAGAACATCGGAGCGCTCAGCCGGCACATCAGCCAGGTGGGAAACGAGATCGGCGACATGATCTCTGGAGCGTACTGGGAGCGGCAGGCCTCCCAGGACCGCATCTCCGAACAGTGGAGCCAGGCCATGCGCGGCGTGGACGCTTACCAGGACGCCAGCGGAGGACAGGTCGAGCTCCCTACGGGCTACCAGCAAGCCTGGGGGAATGCCCTCGGCGAATACATCCTGAGCAACGACCCCTTCTTCGACCCCAACCAGGCCACGAACCAGAACTGGATTCAATTGAAGCGGCAGGAGTAAGGAGAAAACTTTCTTCACTTCTTCCGATTAGCGTCTCGAGATAGTAAAGAAATTCCATTTCCGCCTTCCCCTGGTCATTGACCGGATCGACTTTCCCTGTTATAATATAATCTAGTAGATTGCCTAATAGTTCTCGTCGAATAAACAGAGAAGGCTGCGGCTCAGGCTCCTGCGCTCGAGCCGCAATTTTTTCCAAAATCAAAAAGAACCCGGGCAACCACTAATATTCTTAGATGCCCATAGGAGGCAATCAAAATGTCAGAACGTATCAATGGAACTGTAAAATGGTTCAACAGTGGAAAGGGCTATGGTTTTCTCTCCCGTGAGAACGATTCCGACGTCTTCGTCCACTACTCAGCTATCAAGAACAGCGGCGGTTATGCCAGCCTGGAAGAGGGTCAAAGGGTTGAATTTTCGGTCGAACAAGGACCCAAAGGCCCGCAAGCTATCGATGTCGTCGTTTTGTAAGCTGCGCTGAACAAAAAAAGGAGCACCTGCCGGGCACCGGTAGGTGCTCCTTTCTTTCTTGCAGGTATGCCAGCTTCCAATTAAATCTCCTGGTCGAACGGGCAGGTCACGATTGCATTCGGGTCTAACCAGAAAGGCGAGAGTACAGCCATGGAATTTCAAATCGGCGACAAGGTGGTTCACAGGTCTTACGGGGTCGGAGAGATCCTCCAGTACGATGAAAAGACTCTCTCGGGGCAGACTGAGATGTACTATGTAGTGCGAATCAATGACTTGACCATCTGGGTGCCCGTCAATGGCAGCGGCGAGTGCAGCCTGCGCCCGACGACTCCCGCCGCCGAATTCGAACACCTCTTCGAGATCCTGGGGAACTCCGGCGAAGCGCTGTCCATCGACCGCCTCGAGCGGAGGACCGAGCTGATCGACCGCTTGAGGCGCGGGACCCTGGAATCTATCTGCCGGATCATCCGCGACCTGATGTTCCTGCGCCGGCAGAAAAAACTCAATGAACACGACAACCTGGTCCTCGAGCGGGCACAGAACCTCTTCGTGGAGGAATGGGTGCTTGCGCTTGCGGTACCCCGTACCTATGCCCAGCGTGAGCTGAAGCGCATCCTCGCAGATCCTGAAAAAACCAACCAATCCTGAGTGAAATGATTTAACATTGGAGGGGGCTCTTTTGGATCCGGCCATCAAACGCATCAGCGTTGTGGGGACGACCGGCTCTGGCAATTCCACGCTGGCCTTCAGGGTCGCCGACCTCTTGGGGCTCGACTTCATCGAGCTGGACGAGCTCAATTGGGAGCCGGGCTGGGTTGAGGCGCCCCTGGAGGTCTTCCGCGCTCGGGTGGAGGCCGCGACCCGCTCAGAGGGGTGGGTCTGCGCCGGGAACTACAGCCGGGTGCAGGACATCGTCTGGGGGCGCGCCCAGGCCGTGGTCTGGTTGGACTACCCCCTGCCAACCGTGTTTTGGCGGCTGCTGGTGCGCACGGTGAGGCGCAGCCTCACCCGCGAAAAGCTGTGGAACGGCAACGTGGAGCGCCTCTGGCCTCAGTTAAAACTCTGGTCCGCAGAATCGCTGTTCCACTGGATGTTCAAGACCTACTGGCGGCGGAAGCGCGAATACCCGCAACTGTTCGCCCTCCCGGAGTATGCGCACCTGCGGGTGGTCCATTTGCGCTCCCCGCACGCGGCCGAGGACCTGCTGCAGAAAATATCGCAGGGGCACACGGAATTGAGCGAAAACTCGCCGGAAATTCAATCCGCTGTGCCCCCACCTTGATGGGCCCGGCAGGATTCGAACCTGCGACCAAACGGTTATGCTTCCCACTACAGCTTTCGCTGCCTCTTTCGAGTTTGTGAGCCGGACTATCCCTTCGCCTCGGTGAGGCGCCTGCCGTCTAGTCTCTACACCTTCCTCATGATGAGGCTTGGCTCGGGATTACCTTATCTTTCGACTTAGGCTTCCCCGAATTTGGCAGGATTCACTTGAAGGTTGCCCTTCAAGCAGCCCTGTGTAGCCGTTCCGGTTGAATCTACAATACAGTAATGACAACGATCTCTAACTGTATTGTTTGTGGATTCCCTCTTCGCGGCAGGCAAACTAAGTTTTGTACATCTACCTGCTGGAACAGGGATATCCAGAGTTATGAAGCTCGAAAACGCAGAGGGTCGACCAAAAAGCTCGTTCTGGTGAAAGCCGCCGGTGGGTGATGTTTAATTGGCGGTCGCGTGTATGCAAATTGCCACACTGAGCTTCATAACCCGCACCTCAACTTGGAACAGCTCCTCCAAGCCGTCCGCTCTGCCACTGAGCTACGGGCCCTCCTTGGAAGGATGGAATATGAAGGATGCAATATCCAGAACCAAACTTCATCCTTCATCCCTCTGCCTTCATCCTTTCGAGGAGCGGGCGACCGGATTCGAACCGGCGAATATCAGCTTGGAAGGCTGATGCCTTACCACTTGGCCACGCCCGCGCGCCCCCTGATTCTACCGTGATGACTTCCAAGGGTCAAGTCGATGGGAGAGTAAGATTCAGCGCCTCGAGTACGGGCCCGAGCGCCCGGCCATATTGCTGCTCGAGCAAGCGGATCTGGTGGCTCAGGCCGGCCTGATGCATGAGCGCGAGCGCTTCCCCAGCCCGTTTGGTCCAGGTTTTCAAGTCCTTCAGCCGCCAGGCAAGGTCCGCTCCGGTCTTGTAGAACAGAACCAGGTGGAGCGCGCCAACATAGGGCAGAATCGGAATTCGCTCGAATTCTTCATGGTAAACCTGCTGGGCACGCTTCCATTTCTCGCGCTGGATCAGGCACCGCAGCCAGGATTCGCGGACCAGGAATAAAGTGAACTCGTCATTCCTTCGCTCGCAGAGGTCTATGCTGCCGTGCGCCAGCCTCTGCGCTTCCCGGTACCCGAAACGGGGGATCTGGACCATCGCGTTGAGCATATCCCTTCCCACCAGGGGTCCCCAGAAGTCCCTGGCGTTGCGGTAGGCAGGTGTCGCGCGGGCAAGGGTATAGTAATTCTGCGCTTCACCATCCAATCCCAGATTGTGAAGGGCGACTCCCTCGCCACGCACAGCATTTATCTCCAGGTAGTCAAATTGTTCCCTGTTGAATCCAGGTTCGAACCTGTCGGACTCTCCCAGCACCAGCCGTGCGAGTTTTGCGTAGCGCAGAGCGTCGTCCGCCCGATCGAGCACGCACTGTGCATCGTGCAGGTAGAGGCAAGCCTGGGCCAGGGAAGCTGGATAGTCTTCAGGGGGGAGGAAGGGGATCAGCGCCGCGGCTCCGTCCCGCACCGCGCGGTAGGCGCGGCGGACCTCTCTCCGATCGGCCCCAAATGTCGCAGACCGGTGAAACCGCTCGATTTCGGCCAACAGTTCCGCCGCCCGTCGTTCCGCAAGGAATTCCTTTGCGGCGTAGTGAGCTCTGGCTGCATTGACTTGCGCTAATTCCATGTTCTCCAGGAGGCTTTGCTTGACCTCCTTAGGGGCGGGGATTGCCTCGGCGATTTTCTTGGCCAGCTGGGGCGATGGCAGGCGCTTCGTTGGATATTTACCCCGAGCCGGGTGATCCAGGGCGCACAGGTAACTCAAATATTCTTGTGTGATCCCCACCCGGCGGGCGAAGCTTCCTTTCTCTCCATGGGGGACCCAGCTCGCGAGGATAGCGACGTACGTTTCACGGTGAATCAAGGCCAGCGACACTGCATCGAGCCAGCTCATAATTCAATCAAAATTTAGAATCAACGCGTTTTTAAACACACCGAGTTTCGTTTTCCTGTAAATTATCTCTGAGTATAACCGCCTGAGACCGTGGCCTTCTCCAGTCCAATCGGAAAAAACCCAAATACTGGACAAATCGATAGGCTTGGTCTCTCCTCGCAACAAACTGCACCTTAACATGAATTCGGGATAATACAAACCAACACCCTGAGCAGAGTGGCGGGCTTCATGGGCCGCCAGACATGCCTTCCAGATCACCCTGGATTCGCCGTCCCTTCCCATGTGACCCTGACCCTCGTTCCCCGTCCGGGCGTCGACTCGATCTCCAACGCCGCATCGATCAGGGCGGCCCGCTCGTGCATCCCCACCAGGCCGTAATGTCCCTGGCGGAGCAGATCATTCAAGTCCAGCGCGCCGACGTATTGGAAGCCCTTGCCGTCATCTTCCACAGACAGCGAAAGTCCTCTCGATTCAAGTGTTCCATGGACTTGGATGGACCGGGCGTTGGCGTGCCGCAGAGCGTTCTCGCAGGCTTGCTGGACGATGCGGAACAGGTGCTCTTCGACTTTCGGGCTGTAGCGCACATCGGCCTCGGAAATATTCAGCACGATTTCCATGCCGTCAGGTGCCCGCCTGGCAAGATGATCGATGTACTCTTCCAAGGCCAGTCTCAATCCATAAATCAGCATCGCCGGGCGCAGGTCGCTGATCACATCGTACAGGTAACTGGTGATCAGGTCAAAATGCGCCCGGTACTCTGGAGACCTGTCCAGGTCGTCCTGGCTCATCATCAGCGCAGTCAGCTGGTTGAGGACGTCGTCGTGCAGTGCGCGCGCCAGCCTGGTCCGCTCCTGTTCCTGCCGCTCGATATTGACCTGATAAAGCGCCCGGAGCCGCTCGGCGTGAGAGATGTTGACCAGGGCGATCGCAGTCTGGTTCGCGATGGCTTTCAGCTCGGTGATCTCCGCCTGGCTGTAATAATCGTCCGGGTCTTTCCTTCCGAGCAACCACACACAGACCAGGTTCCCGCCGACTTCCAGCGGCAGTACAACCCTGATCCACAGCCTGGATACACACCCCCCTTCTTCGATCGGGAACAAGAATTGTCCAGATCGCTCGACCAGCCCAGGAATTTCGCTCGCGTCTGGAAGGTCCTCCGGTGCGATCCCCTCTGTGTAAAGAGGGAGGAGGGATCCATTTCCGCCGATTCGGAGCAGGGCCGACTGGCGTATCATAAGACCTGGCAGCACCTCCTCCCGAAGCAGGCTGCTTAGGCTGGCTGTGTCGAGGCTCGTCGTGATCCTGGCGGCGTAAGTTTCAAGGAGATGGGTTGGGGGGAGCGGAATGCCCAGAAACCGGCGCTCGATCAGGCGCGCGAAGTTCGGGTAGAAAACCACGATCCCCATCCCGCCCAACAGGACCCCAGCCACTCCAAGCGAGGTGCGCGTCCCCGGCGCTTCGATGAATGTGTTGACGGTATAGACAACGGGTACTGCGACCACAAACAGGAGCGCCAGGAAGATGTAAAGTGTGATGAAGCGGTTCGCCCGCAGCTCCATCCTGCCCATCTGCCGGCGGTAGATCACATAGAAATATGCCCCGGGGATCGCCGGGAGGCTCAAGAGAGCCCCCCATCCATACCATAACGGGACTTCCATCTGGTTGGCAGCGAACGCACCGACCACGATCGTCGGCAGGACGATAAACAGCGCGACTGCTCCCAACAATTTGAGGTCCCGGCGCTGGTCGGGCTGGAGGAAGGCGTGGATGAGCAGAAGCAGGAGACTGCCTCCGACCGCGAGGATAAATCCCAAGAAAAATGTCGATGGTGGAACGATTTGGAACCACTCTAATACAGCGAACCCCGCCGCGCCCAGGTAGGCCCCCCAGATCACCGGCCCGGGGAGGCGGCCAAGCGGTCGGGGGAACACCCAGTGCAGGTGGAGGTACACGGGCACGCAGAACCAGACCAGCACCCGCAGCAGGATCGAACTCTCCCAGGTTGCCCAGGCGGAAAGCAGCCCGGCCATCAGCCACAAAGCCGTCAGGTAGTAGGATGCCGTGAGCAATCGCCAGCGCCAGTCCCTGGGTCGCACGAGGAAGAACGTCCCGGTGCCCGCAATCCAATAGATGTACGGCAGCCAGATCGTGTTCAACCGGTCGAGGATTTCGTTCGTGCTTCCAGCCGGAAGCTCCCAGGGGATTGTGAGTTCCTGATCCCCGCGCCGGACGCGCAGAGGGATGATATCCCCCGGTCGGCCTCCCTCGATCAGAGGCTGGCGGACGTCTCTCCTGTAGGTCTCTAAATCGACTTTGCCGATCTGGAGAATGTGATCGCCAACTTGCAGCGCGTGGTCGGCTTGGTCTTCTGCCCATACCCCGATCACACTCCAATCCGATGGATTGATATCGAACCCGAGGTACGGGATAACGAAGACTTTCGCGTAGCTGTAAAGGATCAATACAGAGAATACCATTCCCGGCAGTACGAAACTGATCAGTGGGTGAGTCGAGTGTCGTTTAGTCATGGATGTCCTGCCAATGGTAGATTTGTTTACGGATAGAGGAGGTGAAACAATTATAAATTCTGTTCGAGAAAATAAATTTTTTCGTTACTCAGATTGTTTACCGACAGCAAAGGAGGTTTTACCATGTACGCAATGCAAGCTTTTCACGCCGCTCTATTCTCAGCACCCGGGAGAATGAGCAAATATTTTCAGATCCTGGCCCGATTGACACAGATCAACCGCATTGCGGTAAAGTCTTTCAAAAGCGAGATCGCCTGGGACATCTGGCGTTGATTAAAACCAAAAGCCGGTTGGGTCCTCGGGTGCCGGATTCTCGAAAGTAAACTCAGAATGTGTAATATGGCCGGGATCTCCCGGCCATAATTGTCGGAGAAGAAAATGGACGCCTACGAGTCGATAATCGATCATCTTTCAGGTTCATCCATCGTTCAGGGATGGCCCGAAATGAAAAACTTGCTCGTGAAAGCGAGCAGCAGAAAACCGCGCGCCTGGCAGCTGCCAATCGTGGCTTGCAGAGCTGCGGGAGGGCGCAGCGAACAGGCGATTCCAGAGGCGGCCTCGATAGCCTGTCTGCAGATCAGCATTATCCTGATCGATGACATGCTGGACGGCGATTCACGAGGCGTGCATCACCAGACAGGCGCTCCGGCAGCCGCGAACCTCGCCTGCGCATTTATCGCAGCCGGCCTCGACGCCATAACCCTGACCGGGTCCGATCCAAAAATTAAATTTGCTGTGTTCTGCATTCTCAACCGGATGATATTGACCACAGCATTCGGTCAAAATCTGGACGTCGAAGGTCCTGTTGATGAGGAGGGCTACTGGCGCCTCGTCCGGGCTAAAAGCTCTCCCTTCTTCGGCGCTGCCCTTCAAATCGGAGCGCTGGTTGGAGGAGCCTCAGCTGAAGTCGCCTCGCAGATCGAACGTTTCGGCCACGTTTATGGAGAGATGATCCAGATCCAGGACGATTTGAACGACGCGATGGCATCTCCGGCAACCCCCGATTGGCTGCCCGGCCGTTCTTCACTCCCGATCCTCTATGCAGAGACCGTTGACCATCCGGCAAAGGACCGGTTTATCGAATTGAGGAAGAATATCCCCAGCCCGGAAGCTCTTGCTGAAGCCCAGACTATCTTGATCCGTTGTGGAGCGGTCAGCTACTGCATCGATCAGCTGCTTCGCCGACACAGGGCGGCAAAGAGGATCTTGGAGGCGATTACGCTGCCCCACCCCGTAGAACTCGAAGGCCTCCTGGTCGGCATTCGCAAACCTGTGGCAGAATTGTTCGCTTCGACCGGACTGAAAATTCCACCGGATTTCTTGGAAAAGTTGTTTGGAGCTTACAGCGAACCGGGGATGGGTTCGTGAACAGCGATCAGGCCCATTTTCCTGGCCTTTTCGATGGCGGCTGTACGAGTGCGCACTCCGAGGCGCAGGTATGCTTGAGAGAGCAGGTTCCGCAGCGTGGAGTGCGCCACCCCGAGCATGTCGGCCAGTTCGCTGGTGGTCGCATCGGGATAGGCAGCACACAAGGACAGGACCTGCAGCTGTCGGGAAGTCAGTGGCGAGTCCTCGGAGGCGATCTCCTGCATGTGCTGGTACGCTTTCTTGCTGAAGTAAATTCCACCCCGGGCGACTGAACGTATGATGCTTCCCAATTCCTGGAAGGCGGTTTGATCCTCCTTCAAAATAAAACCGCTCGCGCCTGCCTCGATCACCGCTTTAATGAGCGCGCGCAGGTTGTGGGCTGAGATGACCAGGATCGACAGCTGCCGGTAAGACTGGAGCCATTTTGGAATGGCCTGCAGGATAGGATAATAATTCTGGTTCTGGGATGAGATGGGCACAAACACGTCGAGGAGGAGCACATCCGGTTTCTGCTGAGCCAGCAAATCTTCGAATTCCTCGGCATATGTGGCGGTCACCACCACCTCGATGTCGGAGGCCTGGCTCAGCCGATAAACATAGCCATCAATGATAGCCTGGTGATCATCAAGTATCGCAACCCGGATTTTGTTCATATGCGACCATCCATGACCCGCCGTCGGTTTGAGAACCTGGAACTATCTTAGCAGAGATTTATTCCGAACACAAGGAGAAGTCCCAAAATCAGTACAAATATCTATAGGCTTCAACTCTTTGCCTATTCACTCGATGTCCAATGTGTTGTATAGTTGCTCCGGTTCAGCAAGAGCAGAAAAAAAGGCCCTCCATTATCCAGGTATAAGATTCAAGTTCCGGTCATCTTCGAGACAGCATACAGCAATCTCACTCATCATAACGAATTATCTTCGCAGTTCCCAATGTGAGCGTGAGGGGGTACGCTCACATTATTTTGTGATCTCAGCGCGCTCTTTTAACCAATCACGATAAAGACTGCCCTTGTACAGTTGCTTCGCCCCAGCCCTGTCCCCATTCGGCGAGCCTGGCACGGTCTTCCACAGTGTACGCATCGGCAGAAATTTCCTTTGGTACAATTCAATCGACATGACTGCTTTAAACAGAGCCCTCCGGAGAATCCGAGGCCGGGTCGATCCCCTCCCTCCGGGCCTGTACGCCCGCAAGGCGCCGCCCGACTCCCCCCTGCCATACCGGCTGCACCTGCGCCTGGAAGCGGATGGTCGCGGCGTTCTGCTGATCAACGCCGCCACAATCCTTCACCTGAACCCGACCGCGGCTGAGTACGCGTATCACCTCTTGCAGGGTACTCCACCAGAGGAGGTCGCCAGTTTTATCGCTGGCCGCTACCGGGTGACCCGTGAGCAGGCAGCCCGGGATTATGCGGATTTTGTCGACCGGGTGGAAGCGCTTTACCTGGACCCGGAACGCGCGCCGGTCAACGCCCAGGAACTCGAGCGCCTGACACCGTACAGCGGCCCGCTCTCCGCGCCATACCGTCTGGACTGCGCACTGACGTACCGAATGCCCACCGACGCCTTTGCAGTCCCGGCGGGACCCGCAGGAGGAGAGCTGGCGACGGAGGACTGGCAGAAGATCCTGGACGCAGCCTGGGGGGCAGGCATCCCCCACGTCGTCTTCACCGGGGGCGAGCCTACCATCCGTCCGGACCTGGCAGCTCTGCTGGCCCACGCCGAACACCTCGGCATGGTCACCGGCCTGGTCAGTGACGGAGCCCGCCTGGCCGAATCGGCTTACCTGGACGAGCTGCTCCAGGCTGGTCTGGATCATGTCACCGTGGTGCTCGGTTCGCACACCGGGTCACGCACGCCATCGGCCCGCGATTGGGACGCGCTGAGTGGGATCATCTACTGGGCGGAGGTCCTCGAGGCCCGGCTGCATACCGCTGCCCACCTGACACTCACCCCGGAAAATACGCCTGAGATCCCCATCTGGCTGGACCGCCTGGCAGAGACCGGCGTGCACGCGGTCTCACTGAGCGCCAGCCAGCCTTCCCTGGCGCGAGAGCTGGCCACCGCCTGCGATCGGGCAGCTGCCGCCGGCCTCCCTCTGAACTGGGAGCTGGCGGTGCCGTATTTCGGCCTGGCCCCGGCAGTCCCGGAGGCGGCGGGCGAGGCGGACGCGATCGGCGCCGGGCGGGCCTGGCTTTACGTCGAGCCGGATGGGGACGTCCTGCCTGCGCAGGGCGCTGGCCGTGTGTTGGGAAACATGCTGCGCGATCCCTGGGAAAAGATCTGGAATTCGCTCCCCTGACTTTGAGGGATTCACTGCTGCCTCAAACTGATCATTCCCCCCATTTCCGGACTGTGCGGCCTGCCCGCCGGGTCCGATGACGCAAGCTCCTGCTCGAGCCAGGCAGCCCAATCGACCAGGTCCTGTTTAGAATCTCCCAGGTGAAGCCAGGCCGGGCGGTAGCCGCGATAGAGTTCCGCGAAAGCCCCATCCAGGATAAGCCACTCCAGGTGGTGGGCGAGCAGCCTGTCCTCCGCGGGGGATTCACTCGAACGGGCAGCATCGTGCCGCGCCCGGCCCAGGTGCTTGCGGTAGTAGGTCCGCGTGGCCTCCAGATCGTAGCCGCCGACCCGGCGAGCGGTCTCGCGCTGGAGGGCGCGCAGGGGAACCGTGAAGTTCAGCGATCTCAGCTCCTGGCCGGTATTCTCTTCGAGCAGCTCCAGGAAAGGCTCTTCGTGAGGATGAAGGATTGCGTTGTGCCGCTGCGCAGCAGCTCGCCGATGCGCAGCCCGTTGCATGGCATCCGGACTGACCTGCCGAGCGCGGAAGTCTGGCGCCACCTCCAGCCTGGCAACCGGGCCTTCAACCAGCCGGATGGCGCCTTTCTTGAAGAGGCCAATCAGGACGGCAGCCAGCACGGCGTGGTTCGGCATCTCCAACAGCACGGCAGCTTCGGGAGCGGTCAGCCCGCGCTTGACCCCGCCGCCTTCCGCGATCGCCCGGGCAGGTTGAAAGGCCGGGCGCCTTTCCCTCCGCCGAAGAATATCCCAGGCGAATAACCCTGACAGTCCAAGGAAGGCAAGCAGGTGCGCCAGCGGGCTGAACCAGAAGACGAGGCTCAGCCCGCCCAGCAGCAGGACGAACAGCGCTTTTCCTGCCCCCCGGCTCAACCGGAAGTAGACCCACCCGAAAGCGAGGGCAAACAGGCCGCCTGCCAGCAGGCGATATACTGCATGTAGATCAATCATTGGAGGTCGGGTCGATCATCTCCAGCGAAATCAACCCGCTCATATTCCCTGTCGCCCTCCGGCCTGCCCGCACCATGCTCTCAGTCGGGATAAACCCGGCGGTGTGGACCGGGTTGATGTGGTGGGCAGTCCCGCAGGCGCCGCTGCAGCCCGAGCAGCCCCCGCCCGCCCCCTCCGCAATCCGGTGTCCCTCGCGGGCTTCACGCTCGATGCGGCAGCCACCGCCGCACAGCGGCAAGTCAGGGCAGTCCCAGCATTTCTCCGGCAGGCCAGCCCAGCGCGGGTCCAGCTCTCGGTCGCGGAAGCTCCGGAACAGCTCCCCGTTCCAGATTTTATCCCAGGGGTCGCGGAGCAGGTTGCCAGCCGTGATGTAATAGGACTGGCAGGGGAGCACGTCGCCGTTGGGCTCCACGCACATGGAATATTCCCCTGCGTTGCAGCGCTTTGCGCCGATCTCCAGCTCCACGGGCGACATGCGGCAATATTCGGTTGGCGTGTACCATAAGAAACGCATGCCTAACTCGGCAGCCCTATCGCGGACGCGCACCAGCAGCGGCGGCATTTCTTCTTCAGGGATGGCGTTTGGATGGGAGAAGCCTCCCCCCGAGTAGATCATCCCGTTCATGGCGAAAGTGCGCACGCCCAGGTCGAAGAGGAATTCCACGATCTCCTCGGCATGATCCATGTTGCAGCGCATGAGGGTGGTGTTTGTTATGGTGTGCACCCCGCTCTCCAACGCGTTCTGGATGCCGCGCACAGTCTGGTGGTAGGATACGGCACCCATCATGGCGTCATGCACCTCTGGGATGTGCGAACCAAGCGTTACCTGGACGTGATTGAGGCCAGCCTGCGCCAGCGTCTCCATGTACGGGCGGTGCTGGATACGCCGCCCATTCGTGTTCAGGCCGACGATCGGGCCAAGGCTGTCAGCATAGGCGACCAGCTCGGGGAGGTCCGGATGCAAAGTCGCTTCACCGCCGGTGAAGATGAAGTGCGGGATGCCGACCGCCGCCAGCTTATCGAAGATCTGCTTCCAGGACTCGGCCGGTAAGGAGGGCATGCTGAGGCGGTCCGGCTCGTTGTAGCAGTGCGGGCATTCGTTGTTGCAGCCATACGTCAGGGCGAGGTCCACCTTGTAGGGGGCCTTTACCCGCATGCTGAACATCGGCACCTGGTCGAGGCTTTCCACACCGCAGGTCGGACAGCCCGACCCCGGGTTGACGAACCGCGCTACCATCCCATAAATTTGTTCAAGCTGTCGATCGAGCTGGCCGCGAACGGCGTCTGGGTAGTAAGAAATCAGGCTTGCCCGTGCCTGAGAGCGGGAGACGCCGTCCAGCGCGAACCTGGCCATCCAGGCGGCCGTTGGGTTTAGGTGGACCACGTCGGTGACATCGACGAATAATACTCCTCCGCCGTCGCCTTCGATCCGCAGGTGGATCCGGAATCTGGCGCCGTCATTTTCGATGCGGTACGTGTAGAGACCCGGTACTGGCGGGGGTTGCGGCGCGAAAAGGGTGAGAAGTTCGGAAGTGTCTTGCCGGATGCCATCCCACAGCCGGTGTACCAGGGCCTGGGGAGCTTGTAACAGAGTCATTAGGGCACCTCTATTGTCGGAACAGATCTCTGCTGGCGATAAGTCCTGGTAGTATAAACTCTGCCCTCCAGGATGGCAAGTGGAAGTGTGTTACAATCTTTTCATCGGGGGAATGCGACGGCTGCCGGGTACGCATTCATCGAGGAGGTTTCCATGGCTAATAAAGACAAAGGTAAGAAAGGCAACAAGGGCAAGAAGGGCAAGAAAACCAAGTAACAAGTAAATTGCATGCGTTACGTTCTTTAGAAAAATCCTGACCTGAGGGTTGGGATTTTTCTCATGTGGAATAGAATCGGTTGCTATCCCGCTGCGTAAATCTGATAAACTAAGTCCATATAAAGGCTGTCCAACGGACGTAAAGCCCAGTCCGCACGTCGGTTCCAGTGGAAAGGGAAAGCTATGAACTGTCCAAACTGTCAGACCAGTAATCCGGAGACCGCGCGGTTCTGCATCAATTGCGGCACAGCCCTTTCGATCTCCTGCACCAGCTGTGGGACCAGCCTGCCAGCCGGGGCGCGGTTCTGCATCAACTGCGGGCAGCCGGTCCAATCCAGGGAAGAGGCGGAACGCAAACAGCCAGCGGACACGCCTCCGCGGGCTGCGTCCAGCTACACCGACCTGTTGCAAAAGTACATCCCAAAGGAGCTGCTCGCCAGGCTGGAAGTCGCCCGGAGCGCTGGCATGGTGGAGGGTGAGCGGCGTGTGGTGACGATCCTGTTCTGCGATGTCAAAGGGTCCACATCTGCCGCGGCCAACCTCGATCCGGAGGAATGGGCGGAAATTATGAATGGCGCCTTCGAGCACATGATCCGCCCGGTCTACGCCTTTGAAGGCACGGTAGCTCGCCTGATGGGAGATGGCCTGCTGGCCTTCTTCGGCGCCCCAACCACCCACGAAGACGATCCACAGCGGGCCATCCTCGCGGGTCTGGAGATCGTTAAGGCTGTTAAGAACTTCAGTAAAAAAATCGTCGGCCAATGGGGTTTCAATTTCGAGGTCCGCGTGGGTATCAACACCGGGCTGGTCGTGGTCGGCGCGGTCGGTTCTGACTTGCGCCTGGAGTACACCGCCCTGGGAGACGCCATCAACCTGGCGGCGCGCATGGAGCAGACCGCTCAGCCGGGCACCGTCCAGATCGCTGAACCAACCTACCGGCTGGTTTCCCCCCTGTTCGAGTTCGAAACCATCGAAGCCATGGAAGTGAAAGGGAGAGAAGAGCCTGTACGGGCGTATCGTGTGCTGGCACCCCGGGCCGAACCGGGCAGGCTGCGCGGGATAGAAGGGCTCCAGGCCCCGCTCATCGGGCGCGATCGGCATTATGCATCCCTGCTCTCAGCAGTCAGATCTCTCCAGGATGGCTCGGGAAACATCGTCTCGATCATCGGCGAGGCCGGGCTGGGGAAATCGCGCCTGGTGGCGGAACTCCGGCAGGCGGTCGCCACAAATCCAGGAATCGATGTCCGCTGGCTGGAGGGCCGCTCGCTCTCTTACGAGAACACCACGCCCTACGCCCCCTTCATCAATCTCTTCAACCAGTTCTTCGGTCTGCGACCCGGTCAGGACGATGAGGAAAAGCTGGCCCGCATCCAGGGTGAGATTGAGAACTTCTTCCCCGGTCGCAGCCCAGAGATCGCCCCGTTCTTCGCTGCCATGCTGGGCGTGCCGGTGGATGGGGAAGCTGCGGATCGGATCAAATACCTCCTGCCTCCCATGCTGCGCGGCCAGGTGTTCACCCATGTATCAGAGCTGGTCGAACGGATCGCTGCCAGCCAACTGCTGCTGCTGGTGCTCGACGACCTCCACTGGTGCGACCCGACCTCGCTCGATCTGCTCCTTTCCTTGCTGCCGCTCACCGATCGGGTGCCCTTGATGATCATCGCTGCCTTTCGGCCGCGACGCCAGGAGCTTGCCTGGAGCTTTCATGAGACAGCCGGGCGGGATTATCCTCACCGATACCAGGCGATTGAGCTGGCAGCATTGGATCAGGACCAGTCACGACAGCTCGTCGCCAGCCTGCTAGAAATCGAAGACCTGCCGGAGCAGGTCAGAGCCCTTATCTTGGAAAAATCCGAAGGCAACCCCTTCTTCGTGGAGGAGATCATCCGATCCCTGCTGGACCGGGAGCTGGTTGTCAGGCAGGATGGTCACTGGCGTGCGACCCAGGAAATAGCGACCATCTCGATCCCGGATACCCTGGTGGGGGTCATCACCGCCCGCCTCGACCGGCTGGAGGAACGGAGCCGCCGCATCCTACAGGCTGCCTCGGTACTCGGCCGTGAATTCTCCACCGCAGTGTTGACTGACCTGGTTGGGGAACCGGAAGCTATCGAAAGAGCTCTTCCGGAACTGCAGCGACGGGAGCTGCTGGTAGAACGCAGCCGCCTTCCGCATCGGACGTACGCCTTTAAGCATGTCCTGACCCAGGAAGCGGCGTACAGTTCGATCCTCCGCAGCAACCGCCGGGAACTTCACCATCGAGCAGCCGAGTCATTGATCGCACGCCAGCCAGACCAGGCCGCGGAGATCGCCCGGCATTTTCTAGAAGCCCGCCAGCCCGGGCTGGCCCTGCCACACCTGGTTGCTGCCGGTGAACAGGCTGCCGGGGCTTACGCCACCGCGGAAGCGATCGAACACTTTAACAAAGCGGTCGAACTGCGGTCCTTCGCCGAGGAGCCTGATCTGGTAAGGCGGGCCTATGAGGGGCTGGGTGGCGCCCTTACTTTCACCAACCGGATCCCGGAAGCCAGACAGACCTATGAGGCCATGCTCACCCTGGCGGAATCGCATGGCGACATCCCAATGCAGGTCTCCGCCCTAAACAAGCTTGGCTCTCTCTTCGCCCTCTTCATGGGTCAATTCAAGGAGGCCGAACAGGTCCTTGTCCGATCCGAGGAATTGATCAGGAAACACGCTCAAAATTCCTCGTTTCCCGAGCTTGCTCTCGTGCGCTGCCAGATGTGCACCGCCCAGGCTGATTTCGAGAACGTAGTCAGGTATATGTCCGAGGTCGTGCAGATCGGCGAGGAGGCCGGGATTAAGGAACACGTCGTCGTTGGTCTCGAACACGTGGCTACCAGCCTGGCTTACATGACGCGCTATGACGAGGCTTTGGATAAGGGCTTGCATGCGCTGCAGATCGCCCGCGAAGCGGGAAACCGGGAACACGAAGCAGCGCTGCTCACCAGCGCGATCCCATTCGCCCATATTCGGAACGGAGATTTTGCAACTGCCCGCCAGGTATTGATGGCCGGAGTGGAGATCGCCGCTCTTATCGGCGCCTCATTCCCATTGATCGATGGAAGCTGGCTGCTCGCTGAAATCTCCCGCCTGGAAGGCAATTATGAGCTGGCGCTGGAGCATGCAAAGCTCGCAGTAGAAGCTGCGCTCCCCCTCGAGGCTTTCACTCCCTTCCAGGTCGTCGTGCCGCTGAGCATCCTGGGTTCGATCTACCTGGAGATCAGCCCTAAATTCTCGGATAAGGTCTCGGAAATTCATCGCCATGCCCTCCGGCTGCTTGAGTCGCCCGTCGGAGCAATCGCCGGCGGAATTGCTTGGGCGGACCTGGGATTCTGCGCCATGACCCTGGGAGACTTCGAGATCGCCGAGGACTCCATCCAAAAAGGATTGAATTATCCGACCATTTTCTCCTTGATGGAGCGCCCCCGCCTGCTCGCCGGCGCTGCGCTGCTGGCGTTGAGGAAAGGCGAAATCTGGGAAGCCAGACACCTCATCGATGAAGCACGCGTATATACGGACGAGCGAACAATGAAGCATGTCAGGCCGCTCATCTCTCTGATCGCAGGGAAAGTGTACCGCGCCCTCGCTGAAGTTGAGAAAAGCCTGCAGCTGTTCGAAGCTGCTGAAGCTGAAGCCCTCACTATGAACATGCGCCCGATCGTGTGGCAGGCGCGCGCCGCAGCAGCCGGATTGCTGGAGGCATCCGGGCAACATGAAGCCGCAGGAGCCAGGAGCGATGCGGCTCTCGCCATGGTGAAGGAGATCGCCAGTTTGTTCCGGGACCCCGACCTGCGCGCGGCCTACCTCGACAACGTCATGGAAAAGTTCCCCGCTTGAAAGGAATCTTCAAACGCGGCTGCCCTGCCTCCTTGACATCGAAAGGGGTTAATGCTATCCTTTGTCCACTAAAATATAGTAATCTAATAGACTTTCTTAACTATGAAACTTTCTAAGCGCGGAGAATACGGACTGAGAGCAATGATCGACCTGGCCGAAGCTGCAGACGGCCGCGATCCGAGCCAGGGAATGTTGCAAATCAGGGAGATTGCTGACCGCCAGAAGATCCCCGCCAAATTCCTGGAACAGATCCTGCTGACTCTCAAAAACGCCGGTCTGCTGCAAAGCAGGATGGGCGTTGGCGGAGGCTACTACCTGGCTCGACCGCCGCAGGAGATCACCCTGGGGCACATTGTGCGCGTTCTCGATGGACCGCTCGCTCCACTCCGCTGCGTCAGCCAGATGGCGTATGAGCCGTGCGGCTGCCCGGATGAAAAAACTTGTGGGCTGCGGCTGGTCATGCTCGATGTTCGTAACGCTATCGCCGACATGCTCGATAACACGACCCTGGCTGATGTAAGCGCCCGGGTCACAGCGGCCAGTTCGACGAAGAATTGAAAGGTGGCGGTGTTCCACGGCAATCCGTCATTTTTATTTTGACCAAAAGTATAGTATTACAATAGACTATCTATGCATTCTACCGATCTTACACGGAATATTCAGGGGCCGATCATCTCTCTCGAACTAAGGAGCCAAACATGGACTACCCGATCTTCCTTTATGTCGCAGTGGGTTTTCTGGCACAGATCATCGACGGTGCGATGGGCATGGCTTACGGCGTCAGCTCGAACACTTTTCTGCTCAGCCTGGGAATCCCTCCGGCTGCAGCCAGCGCCAGCGTCCACATGGCAGAAGTGATCACCACGGGTGTTTCGGGGATCTCGCACTGGCGGCTAGGAAATATCGATTGGAAGCTCGTCCGGCGGCTGCTCATCCCGGGCGTGATCGGCGGCGTGCTCGGGGCCTACCTGCTGACCTCGATCGATGGGAATGCAATTAAACCCTATATTTCGGCTTACCTGCTGATCATGGGCATCGTGATCCTGGTCAAGGCGTTCAACAGCTCAGGCGAACCGAGAGAACACGGTCCCCAGATCAGCCTGCTCGGCTTCGCTGGAGGCTTCTTCGACTCCATCGGCGGCGGCGGGTGGGGCCCGCTGGTGACGACCACGATGGTCGCCCGCGGGAACAGCCCGCGCTTCACCATCGGCAGCGTCAATTTCTCAGAGTTCTTCGTCACCTTTGCTGAGTCGGTGACCTTCGTCCTGACTCTGAGCTTCTTCTCCTACTGGCAGATCATCCTGGGGTTGCTGATCGGAGGCGCTGCGGCAGCGCCTCTCGCGGCGGTGATGGCGCGCCGGCTGCCCGTCAAAGTGCTCATGGTCCTGGTTGGCCTGCTGATCGTCGCGTTGAGCATCCGTACGATTTACATGGCGATTTCGTGAAGCGATCCGGCAGGGTTCATCGCTGAACTCCCTGGCATCCGCTCACACCGTAAAGCTTACAGAACGGATTCCCGGTAAGGTGTACCGACGTGGTCGGTGTCAATTCATCCAATCGATGGATTGACTGGAACGGATCGCCCAGACGTTCACGGGACCGGAGCGCCCTTTAAGTTCAAGACTGCGCATTTCCAGCCCCTCCAGGACCAGCCCGGAGGCTTTACCAGCCTCTTCGCTCACCAGCACCACCCCTGCACCTGCCAGGGAAGCCAGGCGGGCGGCAACATTGGGCGCGTCGCCCAGCGCTGTGATATCGGTGACCCCATCGGTTGAACCCACAGCTCCGACGAATGCGACCCCTGTATGGATTCCCACCCCGACCGGCACCCAGGGATCTCCCGAGCCGCCGTGACCCGTGGCGTGCAGCAGTTCCACACCCGCCTCGATTGCCCGCCGGGCGTGGTCCTCCCCGGCGAAACCAGGGACGAACAGGCCGGTTACCTCATCGCCGATCAGCTTGTCGATGAGGGCGTCGTTGCGTATCAGGACATCGGTTGAAGCTCTATAGAAGCGGTCGATCAACCGGCTGAAATCGTATACGGACATCGATTCTGCCAGCGTTGTCGATCCGCGCACGTCTGCAAACAGCAAAGAGAGCTCGATCTCCAGCCCTCCGTGGTAACGGCTGGCAAATTCCTCACACACATTGCAGAACTTTGGATTCATTTTCGCCGGGCGTTTTCCAAACAGCACCCGGACGACCTGCGCGCCGACTCCCTGAAACGGGGCATAGCACATCTTGCAGCGAGGGTTGTGCGGCAGGACGCCGAAAAAATGCCGCATTCGGCGCTCCGGCGAATATTCCCCCGTCACCAGGAATTTACGCCAGACTTCTTCGATTTTCATATTTTGGTCTTCACTTACCTTGGGCACGTTTCAATCCTTCCCAATCAGGAACCGCCCTCCTTCACGTACATCCCAAACCAGTCCAGCGTCCGCATCCTCCATCGAATTCCACGGCTCCAGCTTCGATCGCCGGGTCGTCCAAAAGCGACCTCTCAGGGGAATCCGGGGAAGTGGTCTGGATGCTGCCCATCGCCGAGGCAGAGGGGCCGTTCGCCGCCGGGGGAGCACAGGCTGAAAGCATGGCGTTCGCTGTAATCAGGCTTCCCGTGACCGAAGCGATCAACTTGAGCGCTTCCCGGCGAGACAGGCGCCCGTCCTCGTAGTCCTCGGCGAACTCCTCTGCCAGATAGCGCTGAAAGACGTTCATCCCGTATCTCCGCTCAACCGGTAAGTTGTAAATTCCAGACTATTTTCCCTTATTGATTAAATTCTATCACGATAATCCACAGACAGTGGAGGGGCCTCTCTGAGTGAATCCTGTTTATAATAGTAATATGCGCCTTTTTCTCCGCCCATTGGTCTATCTCCTGCTGGTTTGCTTTCTGCTGATTAACGGCAGAATAGCCCGAGCTCAACAGAGCGAAGGATCACCCTCCGCCCTGCTCCTCGCCGTGGAAGGTCCGCTCACACCTTCCATGCGGGAATACATCCTGCGCGGAATCCGCACAGCCGAGCGGCAGGGGGCAGAAGTCATCATTCTACAGCTCGACACCCCGGGTGGTGAAGTCACCCTGATGCAGACCATTGCTAAGGATATGCGGGCCAGCGAAATACCGATCGTGGTCTACGTCGCGCCGGCGGGAGCAATTGCCGGGAGCGCCGGGACCGTGCTCACGCTCGCCGGGCACGCCGCTGCTATGGCACCCGGCACCGCCATCGGCGCAGCCAGCCCGGTCGATATTCAGGGCCAGGACCTGCCGGAGACCATCGAGGCAAAGCAGAAAAACATCCTCAAGGCGACCGTCCGCTCCCTCGCCGCGGCGCGCGGACCGGAGGCGATCGCGCTGGCCGAAGAGACCATCGAAAACGCCGCCGCCGTCTCCGCCCAGGAAGCTTATGAGATCGGCCTGGTAGACTTCATTGCCTCCGACGTGGCGGACCTGCTGCGCCAGCTGCACGGCTACCGGGTCACCACCGTCCTGGGAGAACAGAGGCTGGACACCGCAAGCGCTGTCGCCATCCCCGTGAACCAGTCCTTCATCGAAATCTTCCTCGGAATCCTGACCAATCCCAACATCGTCTTCCTGTTCATCACCATCGGCGTGCAGGCCATTTTGATCGAACTTTCCAGCCCCGGCGGCTGGTTCGCGGGGTTCATCGGAGCAGTGTGCCTGGCGCTGGCGGCCTACGGACTGGGCGTCCTCCCGGTCAACTGGTTCGGGATCGTCTTCCTTGTGATCGCCTTCGTGCTGTTCATCCTGGACATCAAAGCCCCCACCCACGGGGCGCTGACCGCGGCCGGGGTCGGCTCGCTGATCATCGGCGCGCTGGTGCTGTTCAATTCTCCCGGCACCCCCTCCTTCCAGCGGGTATCGGTCCCCCTGGTGATCGGCGTATCCATCGCCACAGCTGCGATCTTCTTTACCATCCTGACCTTTGGCGTGCGCGCGATGAAAGCCCCCATCCGGACCGGGCAGGAATCCCTGGTCGGGCGGAAAGGGACGGTGCGGAGCGAGATCGCTCCGGTCGGCTCAGTGCAGATCGCCGGGGAGTTATGGACTGCGCAGCTCGCGGAGGGAGAAAACCCCATCCCCGCTGGTTCACGGGTGGAGGTGCAGCGCGTCGAGGGCGTCCGGCTTTACGTCCGAAAGTCAGGGAACTGACCGATTAAAGCCGAGGGTGTGAACCCATCGTGAGCAAACATCGGAAGTCATTCGCCAGACTTCCGATATCTGTTTTAGAGCGCCCGGTCGAAGAAGTCGGCCAGCGCTCGATACAGCTTCTCCTGGTTGGCCTGCTTCACCACCCCGTGCCCCTCGTCTTCGAACACCAGCAGCTCGTACGGGATCAGGTTCGCGTCCAGGCGTTGTCTGACCTGGCGCACGTTCTCCGGGGTCACGTTGGGGTCCAGTGCGCCCTGGACGATCAGGAGCTTGCCGCGCAGCTGGTGAAGCCAGTTGATGGGCGAACGCTCGGTGTACTTCTCAGGGATCTGGTCTGGCCGCCCGCCGATCATCTCCTCGCTGTACGGGCGCAGGTCCGGTCGGGTGGTCTCGTAGTCCACCCGAAGGTCAGTCATCCCGCAAATGGGGGCAGCTGCGGCGATCAGCTCCACCGGAGCGTGCGTGATCTGGTGCCAGGCGCTGTACCCGCCGTAGGAGGTGCCCGTGATTCCGATGCGCCCCGGCTCCGCCAGGCCGCCCCGGATCAGCGCCTCTGCGCCGCAAGTGATGTCGGCCTGTTCACGACCTCCCCAGCCGTCCACTTTGATCGCCTCGCGAAATCTCAGGCCGAAGCCGGTGCTCCCTCGGTAGTTGACGTCGAGCACGTTGAACCCCCTGTGGACGAGGTACTGAATCTGTGCGTTGAGGCGGTCTTCCGAATGAGCGGTTGGGCCGCCGTGCACGTGGATCACCGCCCGTTTGGGGTTAGGCGAGGCTCGGTAGAGCCAGCCCGCGATCTCCAGCCCATCCGTCGAAGTCCAGCCGAGCGCTTCGGCCCGGGCCAGGTCGCCAGGGCTGAGGCGGGTGGTTTCCCATACCCTTGTCAGAGAAACGAGCGCCATGCTCGCTTCCGGTTTGGAGCCGTCGATCGTGAACCGCACCAGGTCCACAGGCGAGGCCGAGGAGTACGCCAGGGCGATCCAGGCGCCGTCCGCCGACCTGCCCAGGGGGATCAGGTTACCCGGGACGATTGGGAATCTGCGTTCGACCCAGTCCGTTTGTGGGATATACGTGGGGATGTGGGTTGCGTTGCGGACCTCATCGGCCACAATCGTACCCTCGGGCGAAACCCGGGCAGCTTCGAGGGAGCGCTCCGAGTCGTCGATCAGCCAGCGCAGCCTGCCGCTGGGCCAGTGGCAGACCCCCAGGCTCTGGTAATCCTGCCTGCCGTTCCCCGTCGACTCCGAAAGCACCAGGATGTGTTCACCGTCCGGGAACCACTGCGCCGAAACCTTCACGTCATCGCCGAAGTTCAGGAGCTCCCGGTCCTCGCGCCCCTCCACGTCCACCAGATAGAACTGCCTCCCCGCCGGATGGCGGTCTTTGCGGGAATAGAGCAGGTGTGTGCCCGGCAGGTTCAGGCTGACCTCCATGTAGACCGGTTTGAGGGGCCGGGCGATGGGCCGGATTACTCCAGGAACCAGGTCCTGCCGGTAGAGCCAGGTCGGCTCAAGGACCTGCCCGGAGGCGAAGTCGTAATTTGCCCCGTAGTAGAGGGTCAGCCCATCCCGGCTCAAGTCGCCGCCGCGAATGAAGTATGGGGGGCGATCTTCGGTCAGGGGTTGCATCTCCTGCGGATTGTCCAGGTCGACCCGATAGAGGCGGATGAACTCGTCTCCGTCGTGGTCCTCTTCGACGACGACCCCGGACGAGTCGGGCAGCCAGCTGGTCAACCAGGTGTACTCTGGAGTATGCGTCAGGGTGAACGGCTGGCGGGAGCTGTCGGTGGGAACGGCGAACACGTCCGCGTTGGCGTGCCGGCGATACCAGACGAAGGCGACCCACCGTCCATCGGGTGAGAGCCGGGCATCGGCGACGGTGGGAAGCGTGAGCAGTTCCTTGAGAAAATCACCTTCTGTGGTCATGTCAAGGCGTGTGGAGAAGGGCAGGGGAGGAAATTAACCCGATTCTCATGGAACTTATCCGTGACCTGGAGCGTTTTTGGTAGATAATACGTCTTAATATAACATGAAAAGATCCACCGCGCACCTCAGGCTGGGGAGCTACCCCCTGATTGGAATCCATACAGATGAATAGAACGCCCTGGTTGCTTTTCATTCCCCTCCTGGTAATCTTTTCTTTTGCCTGCCGGATCTTGCTCCCGGCGCCGACAACCCTTCCACCAGCGGCTTCGCCAACGCCAAAACTCACCTCCACAGGCCGCCCATCCGCGAGTCCCACATCCACGGCGGCGACCACCCCCCTTCCCACCCGAACGCCTACGATCCCTCCCCGGGCGGTCCCCGCGGGCAGGGTCTTGATTGTGGTGTTGGGCTCTGACTTTCGTCCGGGCAAGGGCTACCGCACCGACGTGATCATGCTGGTGACGGTGGACACCCACAAGCGCACAGTCACCGCGCTCTCCTTCCCCCGGGACCTCTACGTTTACATCCCCGGCTGGCAGCGCAACCGCATCAACACCGCCTTTCCCCGCGGCGGGTTCGACCTGCTCGTGAAGACCTTCGAACTCAATTTCGGCTTGCGCCCGGATTTCTACGTGATGGCGAATATGCAGGGACTCACCGGGATCGTCGACAGCCTGGACGGGATCACAGTCGAGGTCCCAAGATACCTCCGGGACAAATGCGACCGGTCGCTCGACCTGGCGGATGACGACGGCTACTGCGAGGTCGAGCCGGGTCCGGTGGAGATGGATGGAGCGACGGCGCTGTGGTACGTCCGCAGCCGGTCTTCCTCCTCGGATTTCGACCGCCTGCGCCGCGCTCAGGAAATCCTGCTGGCGATCTTTTCGAAGATGATGAGGGTGAAAGCCGTCGCTAAATGGCCCCAGTTCTATGTTGCGTGCCTCGATTTTGTGGAGACAAACTTGGATTCCATCGACATCCTCCAGCTCCTGCCAGCGGCTGTGGAGGTTGAGCGGGACCCATCCCGGATCCGCCGGTACGCCGTGACCCAAACAGAGACGACCCCCTTTCGCTCGCCTACCGGCGCGTCCGTCCTGCTGCCGGATTACCGGAGGATCGCCGACATTATCGACCAGGCAGTCTACGCGCCATAATTTATTCGATTTATCCAGCCAGGATGACCAGGAACCGGCCGTGGATTCCCCCAACGACGAATCCTGCCAGAAGCAAACCCGCGCCGGCGACCGCCCCAAGCCCGGCAGCGAGCAGCAGCACCAAAGTCCCTCCGGCGATCAAAAGGCGTTCCGGAACTGTAGTTGCGCCTTTAAAATTCCGCGGTAGAATTGGGGGACGATGACCTTTACCCCTACCCGCGACCGAATCGACCCCGAGACCATCGAGGCGAAGCCCCTGCGCCGCCCCGAATGGATCCGGGTGCGCGCCCCCTCCGGAGAGACTTACCGGTGGCTCCAGTCTCTCATGCGCAGCAAGGAGCTGCACACCGTCTGTGAGGAGGCCATGTGCCCTAACCTGGGCGAGTGCTGGGGGGCAGGCACCGCCACCTTCCTCATGATGGGCGACGTGTGCACCCGCTCTTGCGGCTTCTGCGACATCAAACGCGGCCGGCCCTCCCCCCTGGACTGGCTAGAGCCGGAGCGGATCGCTCAGGCTGTCAGGGCCATGAACCTCCAGCACGCTGTGATCACCAGCGTCAACCGTGACGACCGGGGCGACGGAGGCGCGCCGATCTTCGCCATGGTTATCCGCCGGGTGCGCCAGCTGCATCCTGGCTGCTCGATCGAGGTGCTTATCCCTGATTTCAAGGGCAGCCTGGAAGCGCTCAAGATCGTCATGGACGCCCGCCCGGAGATCCTCAACCACAATGTCGAGACCGTGCCCCGCCTCTTCAAACTGGTGCAGCCTCAAGATCGGTACGAGTGGGCCGCCGCCACGCTGAGCAACGCCAAGCAGCTCGACCCGGAGGTGCTGACCAAGTCCGGCATCATGGTTGGGCTGGGTGAGACGATGGACGAGGTCAAAGCCGTCATGCGCGACCAGCGCAGCTGGGGGGTGGACATCCTGACCGTGGGGCAGTACTTGCAGCCGAGCAAGAAGCACCTGCCCATCGCGCGCTACTATACTTTGGAGGAGTTTCGGGAGATCAAGGAATACGGGCTGGAGATCGGGTTCAAGTGGGTGGAGAGCGGCCCGCTGGTGCGCTCCTCGTACCACGCCGCCGAGCAGGTGCGAGCTTTGAGCGTGGTGCACAGAAAGCTTTACGGCAGCAATTCTCCTAATTGAGCAATCTACGCAATACCATTGATCCGTGTACTCCTTAGGGCTGCAGCCCTCAAGCCACGCCAGGGCGAGTAGTTCCGACGCTCCTGAATTGGAACGCGTCCCCACGGCGGCAAGGGTCGTTGAATGTCTGTAAGACCTGGTCGTTGAAAGCAGAGCGTTGGGTCAGGAAAAATCGGTTCAGCAGGCGTTCTATCTCTTGCTCAATACAGCGTCAGCACCGCCTGCGCAGCCCAGGCGAACAGCGGCACCGAGAAAATGCTCAGGGCAACTGTCCCCACCCCTGCCGCCGCGGCGGTCAGGTAGACCCAGGGGTCGCGCACTGCCAGCGGCTCGCCCTCCTGCATGTACATGATCACCACCACCCGCAGGTAGTAGTACGCTGAGACCAGCGAAGTCAGCACGCCGATGATCGCGAGACCGTAAAACCCGCCTTCGATCACGGTGTTGAACAAGTAGAACTTTCCTACGAACCCCAGGGTGGGCGGCACGCCGGTAAAGGAAAGCATGGCGACCGCCATGATCGCCGCCAGCGCCGGGTACCGGCGCCCCATCCCCGCGTAATCGTTCAGCAGCAGCCCGCGCCCTTCACGCCTCTCGATGGCAATCACCACCGCCCAGGCGGCAAAATTGGTGAAGGCGTAGGCCAGGAGGTAGTACAAAGCCGAAGCGACCGCATCCCCGGCGACTCCCGCCTGGCCATAGGGAACCAGCGCCATCAGGATGTAACCGGCGTGGGCGATGCTCGAGTACGCCAGCAGACGCTTGATGTTGCCCTGGGCAATGGCCACGACGTTCCCCAGGATCATGGTCAGCGCCGCCACCCCCCACAGGACCGGGGTCAGGTCGGCGGCGAGGGGAGCGAGCGCGGTGACAAAGATCCGCAGCAAGGCCGCGAAGCCGCCCGCCTTGGCCCCAACCGCCATAAAAGCCGTCACCGCCGAGGGAGCGCCCTGATACACGTCCGGCGTCCACATATGGAAGGGCACCGCCGCCACCTTGAAGCCCAAGCCGACCAGGATCAGCGCCGACCCGATCGTGAGCAGGGTCAGGTCGGCTGTTCCGGCTGCCAGGGAATCCACGATGTGCGCCAGGGCTGTGCCGCCTGTCGCGCCAAAGACCAGAGCCACCCCATACACCACGAACCCACTGGCGAACGCCCCCAGCAGGAAGTACTTCAGGGCAGCTTCTTCGGAATCGGGTTTGGGCCTGGCGAAGCCCGCCAGGACGTAAAGCGGGATGGAAAGCAGCTCCAGCGCCAGGAAGACGACGATCAGGTCGGCAGCCAGGGACATCAGGATCATCCCGCTTATGGAGAACATGAGCAGCACGTAATACTCGCCGCGCTGGATCCCCTGCCGGTTGAGGTACTCATAAGAGAGGGCGATCCCCACCAGCCCGCTGCCCAGGAAGAGCACGGTCAGGAAGGTCGCGAACCCGTCCACCGCGATCATCCCTCCATAGGCCGTGGTCTGGGCGCCGGTCTGGGCGATGGTGAACCCCAGGGCAACAACCATCCCCGCCGCAGCCAGGAGCGCTGTGACGCCCTTGCGATCTTTTGGGACGAAGAGATCAACCAGCAACAGCCCGCACGCCCAAAGGATCACAACGTTCAAGGGCATCGTCTTTGAGAGGTTATCGGCGAATTCGGCAAGGGTCATTTTAGATTGCTCTCCGAAACCACTGGTTCACACAGGTGACCACAGAAAAAAACTCAATGCAGCCCGGCCACGGCGGCGGTTTGCAGGGCAGCCACTAACTTGTCCACAGCCGGGGCTATCAAGTTGAAAAATGGCGCCGGGTAAAGCCCGATCCAGAAGATAAAGACTAACAGGGGGGCCAGGGTGACAACTTCCCGCCAGTTCAGGTCAAGCAGCGCACGGTTCTCCTCCTTGTCCAGCGGTCCCAGGAACATCTTCTGGAACATATAGAGCATGTACACCGCTGCCAGGATCACCCCTGTTGCAGCCAGCCCGGCGAACCATGGCGAATTCAGCGCCCGGGAGCCGAACGCCCCCAGCAGGATGGTGAACTCGCCGACGAAACCATTCAGGCCGGGCAGCCCCATCGAAGACAGGGTGACGATCAGGGTCAGGACGGCGTAGACGGGCATCACCCGCCACAAACCTCCAAATGCGTCCATCTCGCGGGTGTGCCGGCGCTCGTAGATCATGCCGACGATGAGGAACAATGCTCCGGTGCTCAAACCATGGTTGACCATCTGCAGGATCCCGCCCTGGATGCCCTGGGGGTTGATGGCGAACAGGCCCAACATCACGAATCCCAGGTGGCTGACCGAGGAATAAGCCACCAGCTTCTTGACGTCCCTCTGCGCGTAGGACACCATCGCGCCGTACAGGATGCCGACCACAGCCAGGCCACCGATCCATGGCGCCAGCTGCACCGCCGCCTGCGGGAAGAGCGGCAGGTTGAAGCGCAGGAAGCCGTACGTTCCGAGTTTGAGCAGGATGCCCGCCAGGATCACGGAGCCGGCAGTCGGCGCTTCGACGTGCGCGTCCGGCAGCCACGAATGCAGCGGCCACATGGGGACCTTGATCGCGAATGCGGCGGCGAACGCCAGGAAGAGCCAGAACTGCACGTTCGCCGGGATGCCGCCCATCCGGGTCAGCTCCGGCACGGAGAAAGTGCCCTGGTGGATCCCCAACCACAGGATCGCCAGCAACATCGGGATCGAACCGGCCATGGTGTACAGGAAAAACTTCACAGCGGCGTACATCCGGCGCGGTCCGCCCCAGATGCCGATCAGGAAGTACATCGGAACCAGGGTGAATTCCCAGAAGATGTAAAACAGGAACAGGTCCTGCGCCAGGAAGACGCCCACCATACCGACCTCCAGGAGCAGGAAGAAGATCATGAATTCCTTCACCCGCTCCTCGACCGCGGTCCAGGTGGAGAGGATCGAGATAGGAGTCAGGAACGTGGTCAGGAGGACGAGCAGGATGCTGAGCCCGTCGACCCCCATGTGGTAGGAGATGTTCCACCCCGCCACCTGGATCCAGGGCAGGTCGATCACCAGCTGCAGTTCCGGGTCCCCCCGGTCGAACTGCACGAGCACCCAGATGGAGATGGCAAAGGTGACCAGCGAGGTGACCAACGCCACCCAACGAGCGGCGTTCTTCTGTTCCCGATCAAGAAACAAGATCACCAGAACGCCCAGCAGGGGGGTGAACGTGACCAGGGTCAGCGGTTCGAGCAAAAAGTCCATAGTAATTCCTCAGCGAGAGGTTTTTTGCCCCTTCCCCTCGAATTTTTGGCAGCACGAGGGGTCGGGAGCAGAAGATCATTAACGAAATATCAAGTATCCAAGAATAGCGATCACACCCAGGAACACCGAAAGGGCGTAGTTGCGGACGTAACCCGTCTGGAGGTGGCGCAGAGTCCCTGCGAGCCTGACGGTCCCGTTCGCTAGCCAGTTGGCCAGCCCATCGATCACGCGCAGGTCTACCGGGCCGCCCAGCGCGCCCGCCAGGCGGTCGAAGCCGCGCCAGATAAGGCTGTCGTGGAACCAGTCGTGCCAGAAGCGCCAGTCGATGGTGTCCGCCAGGAACCGGCAGAGCCCCTGGTAGGGCCGGAGGATCAGCAGCCCGTAGATCTCGTCGATCCAGTATTTGTGCGCCAGGAGGGAGAAAACCGGGCCCAATAGCGGCTGCAGAGGGTCATCGGGCCGGCGGGCAGGGGGCAGCTGCGCGAGCTGCCTGTAGCGGCGGCTGTAAACCAGCCAGGAAACTGCGAGCCCCAGGAGCGCCAGGCCAGTTGAGAGCAAAGCCACTTGTAAGTTGAACTCGCCCGGGTGGAGGACTTCTATCGTGTGCTCCAGCCAGGAGGTGAGAGTGTGCAGCCCCGGCAGGTTGAGCAGGCCGCCAAACACGGACAGGAATGCCAGGACCAGCAGAGGCGCGGTGATCAAGGGAGGGTTCTCGCTGGCGTGGGAGGCAGCCCCGGAACGGGGTTCCCCGAAGAAAACCAGCAAGATCTGGCGGCCCATGTAAAACGCCGTGAAGAAGGCGGCAATGGTCAGGAGCCAGTAGACGGTTGGGTTGAGGTGCAAAGCTTCAGCCAGGATCTCGTCCTTCGACCAGAATCCCGCCAGCGGCCAGATGCCTGCCAACGCCAGCGCGCCGATCAGGTACACCACGAAGGTCGTCCGCATGCGGGTGCGCAGGCCTCCCATGACCCGCATGTCCTGTGGGTCGACGTGCCCCCCACCGCCGATATGCCCACCGGCGTGCTGCAGGTGGTGCAGGCCGTGTTCCACGCCGAGGATGACCGACCCCGCCGAAAGGAAGAGCAGCGCCTTGAAAAAGGCGTGGGTCACCAGGTGGAACATGCCCGCCCCGAACGCGCCCATGCCGACCGCTGCCACCATGAAACCCAGCTGGCTGATGGTCGAATACGCCAGCACTTTCTTGATATCGAATTGGGCGACTGCGATCGTCGCAGCAAACAGGGCGGTCGCTCCCCCCACCAGCGCGACCACGTTCTGCGCCTCGGGCACCTGCACATAGAGAGGATATGAGCGAGCGACCAGGTAGACACCCGCGGTGACCATGGTCGCAGCGTGGATCAAGGCCGAGACGGGGGTCGGTCCAGCCATCGCGTCCGGCAGCCACACATACAGCGGGATCTGGGCCGATTTCCCGGTCACGGCCAGCAACATGAAGAGCGTGATCGCCAGGACAGTCGCGCCAGCGATCTCGGGGGCCCGTGAAAAGACTTCTTCGAAATTGAAGCTCCCGAACGCCCAAAACATCAGCAGCGCGGCGATGATGAAGCCGAAATCGCCGATTCGGTTGGTGATAAAGGCTTTCTTGGCCGCAATGGCGTTGCCGATGCCGTCTTCCCCCTTCTCAAACCAGAACCCGATCAGCAGGTAGGAGCACAGGCCGACGCCCTCCCAACCCACGAAGAGCATCAGGTAGTTGTCGCTGCTGACCAGGATCATCATGGCGATGATGAACAGGTTCATGTAGACGAAGAACCGCCTGAACCTGCTTGGGTCTCCTTGAAAGCGGACATCTTCGTGCATGTAGCCGATCGAGTAGATGTGAATGAGCGTCCCGACGCCGGTCACGACCAGCATCATGGTCACCGAGAGCGTGTCGACCTGAAAAGCCCAGCGGATATCCAGCGCGCCGATCCGGATCCATTCCGCCAGCGGCACCACCGTTCCCTCAGGATGCTCGAGGAGAGAGGCGGCCAGCAGGACCGCCACCAGAAAAGCCAGGCCGGCCGCCGCGCTCGCCACGCCGCCGATGACTCTCTCGCTCAGGCGGCCTCCAAACAGGACGTTGAACAGCAGTCCGGCGGTGGGGAAGAAGACGATCCAGGGGGCAAGGTCGAAGAAAGACAGTCCACTGGAGGTGATCTCCTGAAATAGCATCAGCCTGTACTCCTCTCCAAGATTACTGCGTTCGCCCGATCCATACCATCTCAGTTCCTCAAACTGTTGATCTCATCCACGTTGATGCTGTGCTTGGTGCGGAAGATCGCGACGATCAGCGCCAGTCCCACGGCGACCTCCGCGGCCGCGACGGTCACGACGAAAAAGACGAAGACCTGTCCGCTCAATGTCTCGTACAGCTTGGAGAATGCCACAAAGGCCAAGTTGGCAGCGTTGAGCATCAGCTCGACTGACATGAAGATGACAATCGCGTTCCGGCGGATAAGCACGCCCACTGCCCCAAGGGTGAAGAGGATGGCGGAGAGGATGACGTAGTAGGTGACAGGCATGTTCGGCGCTCCGATAATAATCGAAATTACTTTTTGGACTGTCCTTTTTCCTCTTTCGTCAGCACGATCGCCCCGATCATCGCGACCAGGAGCAGTACCGATGTGATCTCGAAAGGCAGCAGGTAATTGTTGAACAGCAAAGCCCCGACGGCCGAAGGGCCACCGTACTCTGACACCAGGGATTCGAACGCCGGAAGGTAGCCCTCCCCCAATCCGCGATTCAGGAAGAGATAGCCCGCTTCCACCAGCAGTATCACCCCCATCAGGATGGCTGCCGGCTGCTGCCACCACATCAGCTGCCTCTGGCGCAGCTGCTCTGCGCCCAGGAGCATGATCACAAACAGAAACAGGACCATGATGGCCCCGGCGTAAACCGTCACCTGCGCCATGGAAAGGAACGGCGCCCCCAGCAGCAGGTAAAAGACGGCGATCGTCCCGAAATTAATAATTAAGAAGAGGGCTGAATAGACCGCGTTGCGGCTGAACAGCATGCTCACCGCGGAGACGATCGCCAGGAGCGCCAGGACAGCAAAGAGGATTACGTCAGAGATCATCGCTCGATGTCACCTCAATCTTTCGGGTCCTCCATGACCGGGATCGACCGGTTGAATTTTCCGGGCTCAGTCTTCTGCGGGGTTGGTTTTCCACCTTCCGGGACGGGTTCCAACAACATCTCCCGCGTGTAGATCGCGCTTTTCCGGTCCAAGAATGACAGTTCGTAATTGTCACCCAGGACGATTGCCTCGGTCGGGCAGGCGTCTTCGCAGTAGCCGCAGAAAATGCAGCGCAGCATGTTGATTTCGTAAGTGCTGGCGTAACGCTCGCCGGGGGAGTAGCGCGCTTCGTCCGTGTTCTCGGAAGCCTCGACGAAGATGGCGTCCGCCGGGCAGGCTGCGGCGCACAAGGCACAGCCGATGCACTTTTCCAGACCGTTTTCATATCGCTTCAGTTTGTGGCGTCCCTTGAAGCGCGTGCGGACCGGCCGCTTGACCTCAGGGTACTGGATTGTCACCGGTCTCTCGAACATCGACTTGAACGTGGTCATCAGACCGCGTGCAAATTCCGTAATAAAAGTCATCTTTACTCTCCGATCAACACCATTACGACAGCAGTAAGAAACACATTAATAAGCGCCGCCGGCAGCATGACTTTCCAGCCGAAAGCCATCAGCCGGTCGTAGCGGATGCGCGGCAAGGTTGCCCGCACCCAGATCATGACGAACAACAAGATTATGATCTTGATAAACAGGTAGACAGGCCCCAGGATCGGAAGTTGGTCGATGAAGGGGCCGCGGAAGCCTCCAAAAAACAGGGTGGCGGCAATTGCGCTTACCGCGATCATCTTGATGTACTCTGCCATGAAAAACAACGCGAACTTCAACCCCGAATATTCAGTGTGATATCCGGCGGTCAACTCCTGTTCGGCTTCTGGCATATCGAAAGGCGCCCGGTTGACTTCAGCCAGCACTGAGATGAAGAAGATCAGAGCCCCGATTGGCTGGTAAACGACGTACCACACCCGCTTCTGCGCTTCAACGATGTCAAGCAGGCTCATCGAACCAGCGAGCAGGATCGGCCCGATGAAGGACAGTCCGAGCGCCAGCTCGTAGCTGATCATCTGGGCGGAGGATCGCAGCCCCCCGAGCATGGCGTATTTGTTGTTCGAGGACCACCCCGCCAGCACGATCCCGTAAACCGATATCGAAGCGATGGAGACGATGTACAGCACCCCGACGTTGATGTCGGTCAGGTAAAGCGGCACTTCCCTGCCGAATATCATGATCGAAGTGCCCCATGGCAGCACTGCCAGGATGATGAAGGCCGGGATTACTGTGACGATCGGAGCCAGGATGAACACGATCCGATAGGCCTGGGAGGGGATCAGCTCCTCTTTGAATATCAGCTTGACCCCGTCTGCCACTGGCTGAAGCCAGCCGCGCGGACCAGCCCGGTTCGGTCCGATCCGCACCTGGATGCGCGCCAGGGTCTTCCGCTCGTAGAAAGTGAGGTAGGCGAACCCGGTCAGCAGCACCACGAGCAGGAACACCGATTTCGCCGTCCATTCCAGGATCAAGAAAACGTCCATCAGGTCCTCGCCATCTCAGAATCAGGTTCAGCGGCTGCGATCTTCACCAGCGTTGGAGCGCGGAGAGGCACTCCCATGCTGCGGGGAACGAGAACGATCCCCTCAGGGATGGTCTCATCCAGGCGAGCCTGAACTGTGGTTGTCAGCTCGTTCAGCACCAAATTAACTTTACTCCCATCGGTGATATCAAATCGGGCACCCGTACGGGGATGCAGCGCGACGTACTGCTCCGGAATGCGCCCGGCCAGCGCTTTAGATGGGAGGACCGTGCTGCCGCGGTCATAAAGGATGGTCGCCGGCACTGCAAGCAGCGCTCCCTCGCTGGGCTGCTCGATCTCCGGCGGCTGGCGCCACCCGAGTGAGGCCGGCTCTCCTCTCTGCGCGGCTGGCTGCAACTGGATCCCCAACCCCTGGGAGTTTTCGTAGGACGTGCCGCCGTAATAAAGGTCAGCCCGAGCGATGATCGGCCACTGCTCCTCGACCTCTGACAGCGATTTGTAAGACAATCCGACATAATCCGGTACAGAAGCCGCGATCCGCTCCATCACGCGCATCGCCAGGTCTCCTTCCAGTTCAAGGCCCAGGTTGGCAGCGATCCGGGCGGTAATGGCAAAATCAGCCAGCGGAGCGGTTTCATGCGGCTCTCCCCCGTTCGTGCTGGAAACTGCACTCTTAAGGCTTGAGGTTGGCCGGTGGTGCACAGGGATTGCCGGGTAATATCGTTGAACCCGGCGCTCGCCGCTGGTCAGGGAACCATCGCGCTCCAGGAACGACTGCGCAGGGAGCACCACATCGGCCAGTTTTGCAGTCTCGGTCAGGAAGAGGTCCTGAACGACCAAGAATCCGGCAGATTCGATAGCTTTCGCGAGCTGCGGATCGTCGCCGGCGGGGTCCGCCCCGGCAATGTAGAGCGCCCGGCTGGATTTGAGCGCGTTCGGCAGGTCATCCAATGGGCGAAACCCCATGTCCCAGGCGCCCTGGTCGTTCGCTCGCGGCCAGACGGCAATCATGCCGTTGTTGGGCCGGCCTGTGTGGTCGGTCGCAATCAGCAGATTGGCGCAGGCCTGGGCCAGGGCGTGGGAGGCCTCCAGCCCGATTCCTTCGCTCCCAAACAGGACGATGAGGTTCTCCGCTTCAGCCAGGGTCTTCGCCGCTGCGCGGATCTCTGCCGGCCGCGCCATGGAACGCACCTCTTCGGGCAGGTCCGGGCGCTTGGCGGATAGGCTGTTGATCAGCGCCAGAACCATGGCAGCCTCGGATCCATAGGGGTAACGCAAGACCTGCGCGGCATGGCGTTCGGTCTTTGTGCGGCGAGGGTTGACGACGATCAGCTTCGCGCCGCGTTCCGCAGCCTGCTTGACGCGCAGCCAGTAGATCGGGGCCTCCTCTTCCAGGTCGGAGGCGACTACTAAAACGGCTGATCCCACACCCAGGTCGGAGAAATTCGTGCCCTCTCCCACGCCGACCTGAGCGACCAGGTCGCCGCCTGCCATCTCCGTGTACAGACCGCTTGTACCCCCCAGGTGATCGGTGAGCTGCTTGAGATTGAACAGGTCCTCGTTCGAAAGCCGCCCGCTGGTCAGGGTCAGCAGGCCGCTCCCCGCCTGTTTCAACTGCTGAGCAACCAGGGATGTCGCTTCTTCCCAGGTGACCGGCGAAAATTCTCCATCTCGCCGCGCCAGCGGTTTCGTCAGCCTCTCGCTGTTCTCAGCGTAATGGTAAGCGAACCGGCCTTTATCGCAGATCCAGATCTCATTGACCCACTCGTTCTGGCGGGGCAAGATGCGTTTAACTACAATATTGCCGCCAGTCTTGTGCTCCCGGCGCACATTGACGGTCAGGTTGCAGCCGACCGGGCACTGCTGGCAGATAGAAGCAGCCGCGTTCAGCTCCCACGGGCGAGCCTGGAAGCGGAAATCAGTGGTCGTCAGCGCTCCCACAGGACAGATGTCTGTCGTATTGCCTGAGAAATACGAATCAAAGCCGGGATTCGAGAAAGACACGATCTGCAGCGCCCGACCGCGCTGCGCAAAACCGATCACCGGATCGTCGACGATTTCGTTCTGAAAGCGGACGCACCGCCCGCACTGGATGCACCTTTCGCGGTCCAGGTAGATGAGGTCCCCCAGCGGGACCTGCTTTGCCAGGCGCTGCTTCTCGTCGTAAATAAACCGGCTCTTTCCAGGTCCGAAATCCATGGTCAGGTTCTGCAGCGGGCACTCGCCGCCCTTATCGCAGATCGGACAATCTAATGGGTGGGAGGTGAGCAGGAATTCAAGAATATCCTTGCGCGCGCGCTTCACGTTCTCGGTAAACCCGCGCACGACCATACCCTCCGAGACAGGGACTGTGCAGGCAGTTTCGAGCTTCGGTCCAAATCCAATCTTCAGCGCGCCAGAGGCGTCGCGCTCAAACTCGCCGGTCGATCGGTCGACCACCGGTCGACCGATCTCCACCAGACACATCCGGCACATCCCCACCGGCTCCAGTTTGGGGTGGTAACAGAAGACCGGGATGTGGATTCCAACCTTCTTGGCCGCGTCAACCACCAGAGCGCCCTCCGGCACTTCGACCTTCACCCCATCGATCTCCAGATTCACCATTTTTCCCACGCGGGCTCCGTTGAAAATCACGTTCTTGATTTCAAACTAATTCACCGATTCCTGCACGCCGACCCGCGCCCGGAAATCCTCCTCGAAGCGTTCGATCCCGGAGAGCACCGCCTCGATGGAGAACTCACCCAGGGCGCACAGGCATTTGCCTTTTATCTGGCTCGCAACTTCGTGCAGCAGCTCCACGTCGCTCCAGCTCGCTTCACCGCTGTGGATGCGGCCGATGGCGGACGCGAAGCCAACGAAGATCGCCTCGCCCACCAGGAAA
>CAYQDF010000002.1:0-28366 GCA_964416175.1 uncultured Anaerolineaceae bacterium | reverse complement strand
CGGCCGATGAGGTGCCTCATCCAGTAAGTGCCTTCCCGGCAGGGTGTGCACTTGCCGCAGGATTCGTGGTTGAAGAAATGCAGGGTCTTGGACAGCAGCCAGTCGATGCTGACCGTCTCGTCGATCACGATGATTGACGCGGATCCCAGCTGGGCGCCCAGGCGGGGGACGCTTTCGTAGTCCATCGGGGTGTCCAGAGCCGCCTCGGTTGCAACGATCAGCGCAGAAGAAGCGCCGGCCGCCATGATGGCTTTCACTTTGCGCCCCTCCGGGATCCCGCCGCCATAAGTGTAAATCAGCTCGCGGAAAGTCGTGCCCAAAGGCAACTCGTAGTTGCCCGTGTGGTTGATGCGCCCAGACAGGCTGAAGATCTTCGTTCCCGGGCTGCGTTCGGTGCCGAATGTGCGGTACCACTCGGCGCCGCGCTCGACGATCAGCGGCACGTTGGCCAAAGTCTCGACATTGTTTACAACAGTCGGTTTTCCATACAGCCCGAAGGAAGGCGGGAAAGGCGGGCGCAGCCGGGGTTGCCCCAGCTTGCCTTCCAGCGACTCGAGCATGGCGGTCTCCTCGCCGCAGATGTATGCGCCTGCCCCCAGGTGAGTGTACATTCGAAGGCTGTATTCCGTGCCAAATAGGTTGTCCCCTAAGAATCCGGCAGCTTCCATCTCGGCAATCTGCCGGTCAAGCGCCGCACCGATCTGCCAGAACTCGCCGCGCAGGTAAATATAAGCGGCATTGGCCTGGATGGCGTAAGCTGCAATCGCAACTCCTTCCAGGAACTGGAAAGGGTTGCCCTCCATGATCTCGCGGTCTTTAAAAGTGCCGGGTTCTGACTCATCGGCGTTGGCAACCACATAATGTGGCCAGTTCTTGTTATCGATGAAGCTCCACTTGACACCGGTGGGAAAGCCCGCCCCTCCTCGGCCTCGCAGCCCGGAGGCTTTAACCACTTCGGTGACCTGGTTCGGCTGCATGGAGGTGACTGCCTTGCGAAACGCCGCAAAACCTCCATGTCGCTGGTACACGTCGATTTGATGTAGATCGGGTATTTCCCGATGCCGGAGGAGGTGATATCCTTGCATGATGTCCTTTTAATCCGCCAATGTGGTGAACTTCAGGAAACGAGCAACTTTTTTCTCTCTTCGGCCCCTATCATTCCACACAGACCCTCGCTTGCCAGGACTGGCCTCCCTTAATCAGCCCCTGGAGCTCAGCTCCTTGACAAGTTCCAGCGCGCTTTCTACGGATTGCTCCTCGTAGTAAGCCAGCCCCTCCCCACTCTGGACCTGGAACACGGGCGCTTTATCGCAGGCAGCCAGACACATCACGGCCTCCACCGTCACCATCCCATCTGCTGTGGTCCCGCCAACCTTGATACCCAGGTTTTCGCACAGCTGCTCCAGGAACTGGTCAGCACCGCGCAGGGCGCAGGGCAAGTCTGTACATACCTGCAGGCGGTATTTCCCGCCCGGACGGTCGTGGTACAGCGTATAAAAGCCGATGACAGAAGCCACGTCAGTCGTGGAGATGCCCAGGATCCTGGCGATTTCGTTCATCTCCTGGAGGGTTACGTAGCCATCCTCCCGCTGGGCCAGGTAAAGCAGCGGCATCACAGCCGACCGCTTCTGGTCCGGCGGGTATTTGGCGAGTATGGTCTTGATCTCTTGGGCGTATTTTTCTGCAAGCATAAGTCCTCGATGACGGCGCTAGCGATCGACGTCTCCCAGGACGATGTCAATCGTCCCGATGAGCGCCACAAGGTCAGCAACCAGGTGGCCTTTCGACAGCAGGGGGAGCGCCTGCAGGTTGATGAAAGATGGTGTACGCCAGTGAATACGATATGGCTTTGGTCCGCCGTTGCTCTCGAGCGTCACCCCGAGGATGCCGCGCGGCGATTCGACCGCCACGTAAACGGATCCTTTTGGCAGGTCGAAACCCTCCGTCCACAGCTTGAAATGGTGGATCACGGCCTCCATACTGGTGCCGAGTTCGGAGCGCGGCGGAGGGACGTACTTGCGATTGTCGCTGCGCACCGGCCCGCCAGGCAGGGTGTCCAGAGCCTGCTGAACGATGCGCAGGGACTGCCGCATCTCCTCCATCCGCACCAGGTACCGGGCGTACGTGTCCCCATCGGTATGCGTGGGGACCTCAAAATCATATTGTTCGTAACCCATGTAAGGCTCAACTTTGCGCAGATCGTGGCGCACGCCGGAAGCGCGCAAAGGCGGGCCGGAAACGCCCCAGCGGATAGCATTCTCCGCCGAGAGCACACCGATCCGTTTCGTACGGTCAAGGAAGAGCGGGTTCTTCGAGAGCAGCGATTCGTATTCTTCGATGCGCGCCGGAAAGAGCTTGATAAAGTTCCGCACCGCGGGCTCAAAATCGGGAGGCACATCACGCCACAGACCTCCCGGGCGGAAATAAGTCGTCATCATGCGCTGCCCGGAAACCAGCTCGAAGATGTCCAGGATGATCTCCCGCTCGCGGAAGCAGTACAAAAAAACCGACATGGCTGCCAGGTCCAGAGCGTGCGTGCCCAACCAGACCAGGTGAGATGCGATCCGCTGCAGCTCGGTCAGCAGCACCCGGATCACTTGAGCGCGGGGAGGCACATCCAGCTCCGCGATCTTCTCGATGGCCATGCAGTACACCAGGTTGTTTCCCAGATTGTTCAGGTAATCCAGCCGGTCAGTCATGACTGCGGCCTTCTCGTACGTCTTGGCTTCCATGTTCTTCTCGATGCCCGTGTGGAGGAAGCCGATATCGGGAATGCAGTTGACCACCACCTCGCCATCCAGCTCCACCAGCAGCCGCAGCACGCCATGTGTGCTGGGATGCTGAGGCCCCATGTTGAGCAGCATGGTCTCACCTTCAAGCGCCCGGTTGGACACGAGATGACGCAGTTCGTCCAGAGTCACTTCAGACTGTTCTAGCATCGACTTGTCTCACTCTACGGCGTAAGGTTTATCCCGATCAATCTCGTCGGCATCGAAGGTGAATTGGACCTCCTCGTATCCCAGGGGGTAATCCTTGCGCAAGGGATGTCCTTCCCAGTCGTAGGGCATTAATATCCGGCGCAGATCAGAGTGACCCTCGAAACGGATGCCGAACATGTCCCAAATCTCGCGTTCGAACCAGTTAGCGTTCGGATAAACCTTTTCGATGCTGGGTACGGTTGGAGACAATCCAGAAACTGGCACACGCAGGCCTAGGCGCAGTTGATTCTTAATCGAATAGACCTGGTAAACGATGTGGAAGCGCGGCTCCTGCTCTGGCCAGTAGTCGACAGCTGTTTCCTCCTCGAGGAAATCAAAGCCATGCTCGTCGCGCAAGGATTTAAAGGCTTCGAGGACGTTGTCGGGGGAAATCACGAGCGTGATATCGCCGCGAAACTCACGCAGTTCCACGCCGAACCGCGCTATCATCGCAGATACAACCGGTTGAATTGTTTCTTTCATGATCTGACTGCTCTGAACCGGGATCAAGCCCAGGTCTTAAGTGTTTCGCCGCGCACTTTTTCGTGCAGGGTCAGGATGCCGTGGATCAGGGCTTCAGGTCGGGGCGGACATCCGGCCACATAGACATCCACCGGCACAACTTCGTCCACACCTTGGACGATGGCGTAGTTGTTGAATATCCCTCCACAGGAAGCGCAATCACCCATGGCGATCACCCACTTGGGCTCAGGCATCTGGTCGTACAACCTGCGCAGCACCGGAGCCATCTTGCGCGACACCCGCCCGGCGACGATCATCAAATCGGACTGGCGCGGGCTGGCGCGCATCAGCTCCATGCCGAATCGGCTCATATCGTAATTGGATGCCTGCGCCGACATCATTTCGATTGCGCAGCAGGCCAGCCCGAAAAGCATCGGCCACATGGCGTTCGTTCGCGCCCAGTTGACAGCCTGTTCCAGGCGCATGGTAACGGCGCCCATCTCGCCGGTTTTTTGCTCTATTCCCATTCCAATGCTCCTTTCTTCCACGCGTAAATGTAACCAACCAATAAAATTAAAATGAAGATGAGCATCTCCACCAACCCAAACAAGCCAAGCTGCCGGAAGACGACCGCCCACGGGAAGAAGAAAATGACCTCAATATCGAAGAGGATGAATAAGACTGCGATGAGGTAAAACCGCACCGGGACGCGCCGGGTGCCTGGACCAATCGGAACCATGCCGGATTCATAGGGTTGAGATTTCCGTTTGGTGGGGCGCCGTGGCCCAAATGCGTGCCCAACCAACACGATCAGGCCGGCAAGCAGTAACGCCAGGATGAATAAAATTGCGATCGGCAGATATTCAAAAACCATATGTCAGCCAGTAAATGTTAAGAATCAAGGGCGGCATTCTACCTTACTTTACGTTCTGCCTGATCTGGCAAACAACAGTAATCAAGTTAAGGTAGCCACCCCGATTGAGATTTTAACACTTTAGAATATGATCTATCTTATCATAAGGAAGCTAAGGTGTCAAATTTCACAAAGCTTATCCAGGGAAATTGCAGTACGATTTCATCTCAATTCTGAATCTCATAAATCGACACCCTCTCATTGGAGAATACAAGACTCACCCCCCCGCAGATGCGCATGCTCAACTGTTGATCAGAATCCAGTTCGCCAGTGACATAGACGTGAGTCAGCCCTTCCGACCGGACCATTTGCCAGAACTCGGATGAACACAATTCGATCTGGCTCGCTGCCGCCGCGCGCCTGCTCACCTGTTCGACGTATCTGGTTTCCCCCAGAGGATAGAGGGCTGGCGGCAAGATCGTCTCCCTCCCCGTGATGGGAGTGATCCACCACCCTCCATCCGATCCCCGGTAGATCCCATACTGCCAGTGATTTACAGCGATGAAGAAACGCGCGCTGGCGGGAGTGTTTTTCTCGATCCATTCGAGCGCCTGAAGGTCAGCATCGGTGGCGAGGACGGTGCTCTGATTGATAATCGAGCGGGTCTGCCAGATGCCCAAACCGATCAGGCTCCCGAGCAGGACCACGACAGCGGTTGCCTTCAACCTGTCAGCTGGCGGCCTTACACGCCAATCGAGAATACTGATCAACAGGTCAGACGCCATCAAGGCGACCGGCAGGAAAAGGACGATCACCGCATGATCAGGCCTGAAAGGTGCCAGGTATACCCCCCACGGCAGTGCAGAGATCACCAGGAATGCGCTCCATGCACCAATTACCCGCGTGCCACGCCGCCAGACCAGGATCGCCAGTCCAGGCAGCGCCGCCAGGGAAATAACCTGATTCCGAAGAGGTCCTAGCAGCCGCCACAGATAAGACAGGTAGTTGGGGAAGTAGAATTCATCCACCGTCTCGCTTGACGGCGGCAGGATACCGACTTCGACCGCACTCCCAGCGAAGGACCAGGCGCGGAAAGTCCAGGTTGCCGCCAGCCCCAGCCCAAGCAGTACTGCGGCTGCCAGGGAGTACCAATTGCCGCCCCTGAGAGCTTTTCCTTTCCGTACCTCCTCCAAAAACGTTGCACCGACAAGCAAGACCATGAAAACTGCGAAAAGCAGGGCAGCATAGTAATGCGCCAGGAACACGCCGGCTGTCAGCAGACACAGGCTAGCGAAGCGTGGCAAACTGGGGCCTCCGCGGGATACTTCCAGGCCAGCTGCCATCGCCAGGGGGAGCAGCACCATCCCTGTCAGCAGGGTGTAACGCCCCCAGCTGACGTAATAGGCCGGCATCTGCGTGACGAAACCCACCATCAGGGCGCTCATTAACGACCGGCGCCAGTCTCCCCAGAGCGATTTCCCCAACCGGTAAACAGACAGGACAACCAGCGCGTTGAGCATCTGCCCGATCTGCAACACACCCAGATATGGCTCGAGCCGGGCGAGAGCTGTGTAAGCAGCGGCGATGGCGTGGAATCCAAAATGGTAGTAGAACGGCACCGAAAGATAAGGCTCGAGTGTGTCCGGCAGGCCGCCGCGCTCAAGGAGGAGGCGGACGATCAAAACGTGATGGACAGAATCCACCCAGGCAGGCAGGGCGAGGTCGCGGATCTGGTAGAACCGAAGCCCAAGGACAGCCAGGAATACGAAGAATGTTGATACCAGCCACAGATTTTTACCTACCGTTAGGGCTTCCCAGGAGGAGCGCTCTGGACTGGAGGAGGATACCACCCCAGCGCTCTCTGCTCCCGGCAGATCACCCGTACTTTGACGACCGCGCATGCTCAGCCGGCGCCAGACTGTCCAGGCGGCCGCGAAGAACATCAGCAGGTAGAGCCCGGCGAACCAGCTGGCGCTGACGCGCACGGGGATCAAATATGTCGCCAGACCGAATAATGCAGTCAGGGACAGGCTTATCCCCGCTGCCTCAGCGAGCCGAGAAGCAGGGTCCTGATCGGAGTCCCAGAACAGCCCGAGCCAGGCGAACCCCGGCAGGAATAAAACAAGGGCACCTGCGAGAAGGCGCCACGAGCTTTCCAAGAAGTCCATCAACCGAGATAGTCGCGCAACTGCCGGCTTCGGGTGGGGTGGCGCAGCTTCCGCAGAGCCTTGGCTTCGATCTGGCGGACTCGCTCACGGGTAACATTGATAAATTGGCCCACCTCTTCCAGGGTGTGATCCTTGCCGTCCACCAGTCCAAAGCGCAATTCGAGGACCTTGCGTTCGCGGTCGGAGAGGACAGCCAGCGCGTTCTTGACCTGCTCCCTGAGGATCTCCCGAGCGGCGGCATCCATCGGTTCCAGCGCATCTTCGTCCTCGATAAAATCTCCCAGCTGGCTGCTTTCCTCGCTGCCTACCGGATCCTCCAGAGACATTGGTTCTTCAGATGCGCGCATAATCTTGCTGACTTTATTTGCAGCCCGCATCCACCTTCGACGGACGTCCAGCGGGACTGGCTGTCCTTCCGCGATGGCTTGCAAGATGACCTCTTCATCCTGGGGGTCCAAATAGCCAGCTTCCAGAGCCAGTTCGTCGCTGTTCGGTTCCCTGCCGAGCCGCTGGACCAGGTCCCGATGGGTGCGCATCAGGCGGTTGATCGAATCGAAGACGTGAACCGGAATGCGGATCGTGCGCGCCTGGTCGGCAATCGAGCGGCTGATCGACTGTCTGATCCACCACGTGGCGTATGTGCTGAACTTATAACCCCGCGTCGGGTCAAATTTGGCGACCGCCCGCAGCAGCCCTATATTCCCTTCCTGGATCAAATCCAGGAATGAGCTTCCCCGTCCGATATAACGCTTGGCGATGCTGACCACAAGTCTCAGGTTCGCCCGAATGAGGATATTCTCCGCTTCCTCCGCCCTGGCCCGTATTTCATGCAGCTCATCATCCAGGACTTTATCGGCGGGCCAACAGGGCGCGATGGCGCGTTTCGTGGGCAGGCTCTGGCGTTTCTCGATGTAATTGAATAAGTAGCTTTCCAACCCCGACGGCATGGTATACAGGCACAAGAAGACTGAGAAGGCATTGCGCGCCACGCCGTCCCAGAGGGGATCCTTGCCCCACATCCCATTGTCCAGATAGGCGTGCAAATACGAGGGTGTATCCGAGTCCCAGGTCTGGCGCAGCATGCGGGCTTCACCCAGCATCAGGCCCAGCGAAGGGGAATCGAACCCGAGCCGCCGTGTATCTTCGACGACACGCTTCCAGGAAGTCGATAATTCCTCGTACAGCGCGTTGTAGATTCCGAGCGGCAGCGAGTCTCCTGTGCGGATCAACGGGTGCTGTCTGGTGAGTGAGTCGACCCGCCTGGCAGCTTCAATCTGCGTTGCCAGCCAGAACTCCCGATCCGGATCGAGCAGATCAATCCCCCCGATCTCTTTGAGATAAAGGCGGACAGGATCCTCGCCGAGCTCCAGGAAAAGGCTTGGGTCATCCAGCAGATCCAGGGGATTTTCTCTGGCCAGGTCGACCAGTTCCTCCTCTTCGGCTGGAATAGAATCGATGTCTGCGTCTCCCCCTTGCTCTTCATCTTCGTCCAAAGCAGAATCGGAGATGAATTCATCCCGATCATCGGTCAGGGGTAGTTCTTCGTTCTGGAATTCAAGCATCGATTCCTCCAGGTCGTCCCCCTCGCCCTCCCCGGTCTGAACAGGGTTGAGATCATCCAGATTCGAGGAACCGTTCATCTCGAGCGCAGGTAACTGATGCCTGTACAGCAGAACCACATCTGGGAGGGGGTACCAAATTGGGTCATCATTCCCCTGTCCAGGGACCAGGCTTTGAAAAGAGGCTGGGTTTGATCTTGGTACCCGCGTGGGTTGTGTAATGCCCCAGCGCCTGGTCAAGACGGCTGCGAGCGAGGGTGTACTGGACCATGGTATGCTGGTATTCAGCCGCCTGGCTTTCGCCGGCTGCCTGAGCTTCCTCCATCAAGTAGCGGAGGTGATCGATCTCCTGGCGCAGCCGCCTCTGGCGCAGCACGATTAACGAACGGACGAGGTCCTCCAACACGCGGTTTTCATTCGGGTCCAGTTCGCTCGATTTTTCCAGAAGTTGGTCGGCCAGCTCCATCAAGGGCATTGACAGGCTGTTGAGAACGTAGTTCAGCGGCTCAGCATGGTCCTGATTTAACGATTCTTCAATCAACTGCAGAAGCAGTTTGTGTTCTGTCGAATGAAAGTCATCGACTGAGAGCCGGTTCAGACCGTCTTCCTGCAACGCCCGATCAACGCGAAAGACCAGATCGGGTTGACGGAGCAGCACCGCCAGGCAATGGGTTTCCACAGGATCAGGCCAGGCAGCCTCGGCAAGGGCGCCCGGCTTCGTCCGGGCTTCTGGGCGGGCAGACACCGGACCGCGCCGGACACGCGAGCCGCGCTGCGCCCCACCCGCTGGGCGCGGTGACCAATCCGTCAGGGCGCGCTCATCGACGCGCAGCAGCCGCGCCAGGCGCTGGCGGTATGCATCCCGTTCGATCGGGTCAGAGACGTCTTCCACCAGCGGGAGCACCTGCGCAGCCAGCTGTGATTTCGCCTTCGGGTCTTCCAGGTCGAGATCCTTCGCAAGCGTCTCCATTACATGGACGACGACCGGTCGGGCACCAGCGATTATTGCCTCCCAATCCGCCCGAGAACGCGCCACAACCTCGTCTGGATCCAGCCCGGGAGGCAGGGTTGCGACACGAATGTCCGCCTGCATCCGGCTTTCGATGGTCAGGAGGCCCCGGGCATCGAACACCGGGTCAGGCTCACGGTCCAACGACTGCCGGGCAATTTCCAGCCCCCGAAGGGTGGCCCGGTCGCCGGCTGCGTCTGCATCGAGGGCAAGGATCATGCGCCGCGAGAATCGCTTGAGCAGGCGCAGCTGGTTCTCAGTCAGCGCCGTACCCATTGGCGAGACGACGTTTGTGTACCCGGCCTGGTGCAGCGCGATCACATCCAGGTAGCCCTCGACGAGCACGGCCTGGTCTCGCTCGCGAATGCTTTTGCGCGCCCGGTCAAGCCCATACAGCAGCCGGCCCTTGTCAAACAAAGAGGTTTGAGGCGAGTTGATAAACTTAGGAATGTCTTCGGGATTCACGACGCGTGCGCCGAACCCCGCAAGCCGGCCGCGTTCATCCCGGATGGGGAGCATCAGCCTGTTCCGAAAACGGTCATAATAACCCGCGCCCCCCTCCCGCTCCGTGATCAGGCCGCAATCCAATAAGTCGGTCTCCGAGTAGCCTTTCGATCGCAGATACGTTAATCCGGCGTCCCATGAATCCGGAGCGAACCCCAGGCTGAAAGCTTCGATGATCTCGATGGTCAGACCGCGCACTTTCTGGAGATACTCCAGCACGGCTTCGCCAGCAGGAGTGTGGAAGAGGTTGTGCCGATAGAACCCCGCAGCTTCCTCCAGGATGTGGCGCATGCTTTCAAATTCTTCGGACTTAGCCTGTTCCTCTGGGGTACGCGGCGTAAGTGTCACGCCAGCTCGATCAGCCAGATACCGCAGCGCTTCGCTGAAATCCCACCCTTCCTTCTTCATCACAAACCCGAAGATATCTCCCCCCTCGTTGCACTGCCCAAAACACCGCCAGGTACCCGATTCAGGGAACACCACAAAGGCAGGTGTGCGGGTGTTGCTGTGAAACGGGCAAAATCCGGTGTAATTTTTACCCGAACGGCGCAGCTGCACCGACTGTGAAACTAAATCAACGATGTCCACCCGGGATTTGATTTCATCCACAACTGTCGTCATATCACACCGCGATTCATCTTGCCGAAAGAGAGTTCCCCCGATCTGTTGTTTGCGGCTTTTCGATTCCGGAAGGACTCTCCACTTTTGAGTAAATTCATCTTACCCTAAACGGATTGGTAAGTAACATGAATTCGGGATAAAACAAACCAGCGCGCTGAGCGGCGGTTATTCCGAACTGACGTTAAGCATTAAATTATACCAGCCCAGGTTAATCGGGAGATTTTGAAAGCAAAGATCCTTCTTCGACTGTAACAGTTATAATTGACCCGAATGAACTCCAACCAGGGAGAGTTTTTTATCTCAGTGGATGTCGAGACATCTGGCCCTTCTCCCAGCAAGCATTCGCTGCTCGCGATCGGGGCATGCACGATTGCCGATCCCCGTCAAACGTTCTACATCGAGCTGAAACCGGTGAGCCTGACGGCGGATCCCCAGGCTCAGGCGATCCACGGTCTCTCACTGGCGGCATTATCGGAGACTGGAACAGAGCCGGAAACAGCCATGGAGCGGCTCGCTGCCTGGCTGGATCAGGTCACCCCAGCCGGCAGTCGCCCGGTCTTTGTAGCGTTCAACGCCCCTTTCGACTGGATGTTCGTTTGCGACTACTTCCACCGCTACCTCGGACGCAACCCCTTCGGCCATGCCGCTTTGGACATTAAATCCCTGTTCATGGGGATTACCGGATCCACCTGGTCTGGTACTTCGTTGGACGAGGTTTCCCAGATCATCTTAAACGGACATCGGATCAGCCATCATGCCCTCGAAGACGCACTTGTCCAGGGGGAAATCTTCCGGCGCCTGCTGGCACGGATGTAACAACGCGGCGCCCTTCTCGTTCACACCAGTGGTGCACGAAGAGACCTAACAAACAATAAGAAAGAGGAGAAATCTATGAAAAAAACACCAGCTGGCAAAGCTTCTGTGGAACTACAACAGATCATCGATTCGGCCAGCCGCCTGGGCGTCGAGATCGACGAGGAGGAAGCCCTGCAGTGGCTGGCCGCCATGGCTGCCTCCTCCGAATCTGAAATCACTTACGACGAGAGAACGGGGGTATTCGGGCACCGGGTCGTCATGCTGGATTTCAGCCCGGCCGACCTGGCCCGCTTCCGGGAGATTGGCCGCCTGGTTGAATTCAAAGACCAGCCAGGCGTGGTGGAGACTGCCCTGGCGCTCTCCGGCTCCGCCGCCCAATCCAAGATCCAGTCGTATCCAGGCGACTGCGATTACTTCGAGCGAGTCAACATCCTCGCCCCCACGCGCCCGGAGGCCTGCCGGATATTGGCTCTCCTCATGCGCGACAAGGCTCTCACCACGCTGAAGGGACCGACTTACCAGCTGATCGAGGTCAAGTTCGGAGAGTATCCGTACGACGTACAGCGCGGCGAGAAGACACTCCGGGCTGGAAGCCCCATCTCGTGGAGTCCCGCCGAGATACAAGACGGGAAGATCGATGTCGTGCGCCTGGATGGCACCCCGGCCCAGGTGACCTGGGAAGAAGTCGCCGAAAACCCGGGCTGGTGCAAGCTGGACTGGGTGATCGCGGACCCGGCCCGGGGGCAGCTTGCCAACGCCAGCAACATGCTGGACGTCACCTGGGAGGCGCCCGACGGCAGCATCACGCCGCTCGACAATTACCTTGACCCATACTTTCAAGAGGTCTACCTGGAAGCGGAGTCCGTTCCCATCTTTTCAAAGCTCGCCCGGCATGTATCGGCGGATGCCCTCGACCACTACGTAGCCCAGCTCGAAAAGGAAATCAACAAGTACCTCACTAAAGACGTCAATTACGGAAAAGCAGCCAAGCGTATGTACAACGTGTTCCGGTTGACAGGGCGCTACGAAGAAGCAGCTTTCTTGCGGGAGCTTTTCGACGAGCCCACGACCATGCTGTACCAGGTCTGGTCGCTGATTCGGACCATTGACGACTGCTTCTCACCGGATGCGACGATTTCCCTGGACACGGTCCTGGCTCAGGCTGATAACCTGATCCTGGCGGTGATCAAAGCGCTGGAAGGGGACCAGGAAGCAGAGATCGTCCGCTACCTTCTGCGCCTGAGGGATGCCCTCACGCGCCAGGTCGCCCGGCAGGCGCTCACCGCCGATGCAGAAGCCGCCCGAGCCGAGGTCATCAACCTCGTCAATAACTTTTTCTACGACAGGCTGGTGGCGGTGCCGGAGATAAAGTCGTATATCGAAAGAGTAAGCCTGGGCTGATGCCCAGCAACCATATTCGATGGAGGACGGTGGAAGGTTAACGGAGGCGATTTCGGCCTCCGTCAATCGTCCATTAAAACCCCTCCAACCTGCTCATATCCGCAACGCCCTCTGCCAGAGAGGCGATCCGCTGAAGCATCCCCAGCCGGTTCCGCCTGAGGTCCTCCGCCTCGGTCATCACCAGCACTTCGTCAAAAAAACGGTTGATGGCAGGGATCATGGGTAAAAAAGCGGTCAGGAAATCATCCACAGAACCGGCTGCCCGGGGTGTAGATTCCGCCATCAGCAAGCTTTCGTATAAATCCTTCTCCATAGGTTCAACAAACAGGTCCACATCGACGGCAAAGCGCTCCGCCTGGTCACGGGTGATGCGCACACACCGGGCGTAGGCTGGCAGGATGCTTCCCCAATCGGCGCGCGCGACCCACATGGTGAGCGCCTTGACCCCCCGGACGGCTCGCGCCGGGTTGGCACCCTGAGCAGCCAGGATTGCATCGACGACGTCATAGCGATATCCGCGCTCGAGCAGGTAATTGCGCAACCGCTCAATGATGAAATTCAAGCAGGCCTCCACCCCATCAGCTGTCAATGGGATGGGCAGATGGCGGCCGGCGGCAGCCAGTCCAGCCCGCAGGTCGAAGTCCAGATCCCACTCGATCAGATTGCCGACGATCCCCAGTGCGGCCCTCCGTAACCCGAAAGGGTCTCGGGCGCCGGAGGGTACCAGGCCGGCTGCGAACAGCCCAACCAGGGTATCCAGCCGGTCGGCAAGACCTACCGCAAGACCGGCCAGGGTCTTTGGCGCCTGGTCCCCGGCTGTCCGAGGTAGATAATGCTCCAGAATAGCTGTGGCAACTGGCTCTGGCTCCCCAGAGTGCAGGGCATAGTAGCGTCCCATGACCCCTTGCAAAGAAGTCATCTCGATAACCATCCGGGTCACCAGGTCCGCCTTGCACAACTGCGCTGCCCGCCGGGCGACTACGGTGGTCTCAGCGTCAAACCCCAGCTGCATCGCCAGGTCCTGGACCAGCTCGTGCAGCCGGTTCGTCTTATCCAGCATCGTCCCCAACTCGGCCTGGAACGTCAGCGTGGCCAGCCGGGGCAGGTATGCTTCCAGGGGTTGTTTCTGGTCCTCGTTGAAGAAGAATGCTGCGTCGGCGAAGCGGGCGCGCAGGACATGCTCATTCCCCTCAATGACCAGGTCTTTTCCATCTTTCTTACCATTGGTAATGGCAATAAAATAAGGCAGGAGCGCGCCCTCCCTTTCGACGGGGAAGTAGCGCTGGTGCTTTTTCATCACGGAGATCAGCACTTCGCGCGGCAGCGCCAGGTGGTCTGGATCAAATGAGCCGCGCACGCCATCTGGGGCTTCAACCAGATCGGCGACTTCCAGCAGCAGCGCCGGGTCGCTTGCCGCCTGGCCGCCAACTTCCGCGGCCAGGCTGGCGACTTGCTCCGAGATTCTTTCCTTCCGCCGATCGAGCTCCACCAGGATGCCCTGATCTTGCATGGCAGCGAAGTAATCTTCCGCTCGCACAACCTGGAGATGTTCCGGAAGTTGGAACCGCAATCCGCGGGTGTAGTCTCCGGATTGCAGGCCGGCATACTCGAAGGGCACGACCTGGTCCCCCAGGAGGGCCAGGATCCAGCGGATCGGACGGGAGAAAGCAACGTTGCTGTTGTTCCAGCGCATCGGTTTCTCAAAGCGCAGGGATCTGATCAGGTCCGGCAGATTTCTCGCCAGGACCTCTCCGGCGGGCGACCCGGCTTCCCTGACAAACGCCACGGCGTATTTTCCTCCGTTGATCTCCCGCACTTCGAGATCCTGGACCCGGACTGCTTTGCTGCGGGCGAAGCCCTCGGCAGCCGGGGTTGGTTCTCCAGCGGCATTGAAAGCCTGGCTGGCGGGGGGACCTTTCACCATCGTTTCCTGGTCAGGCTGGCGCGGGGCAAGGTCTTCGACGAATACTACCAGCCGGCGCGGCGTTCCCTTGATGTGCACCTCGCCGTGCGCCAGGCGCAGATCGGACAGCAAGAGGGGTACCCGGTCACGCAGCTGCTCCAATGCCGATTCCAGATCCGCGACAGGCAGCTCCTCCGTGCCAATTTCAAGGAGGAAATCGGCAGGGGTATCGCGGGGTTGGGGGACACGCGAATGTCTTTCCTCTTCTGCCCTGCTGCCTGCCTCCCGGGCGCCCTGGATCCCCCGCTCTCGAGTTCCTGCTTCATCGAGCCATGGGAATTCCATCCGCTGGCGCTGCTCCAGGTAGGCATCGCTGATCTTGCGCGCCAGGTCGCGCATCCGCCCAAAATATGCCTGCCGCTCCGTGACGCCGATCGCTCCCCGGGTATCCAGGACATTGAAGGTGTGCGAGCACTTCAGGAGATAATCATACGCTGGCAGGACCAGCCCCTGTGCCAGCGCATCCCGGCACTCGATCTCGTAGAGGTCGTACATTTGGCGCAGACGGTCGATGTCGGCGGTATCGAAATAATACCGGCTGTGTTCCTTTTCCGCCTGAAGGTTGAGGTCGCCAGCCGTCAGGCTGGGCTGATGCAGGGGGGAACCCTCTCTGACCGTGTTCCAGCGGATCTCCTGGAAACCCCGCGCCCGTTGGAGAGCGATCGCGATGCGATCCAGTCCGTAGGTGATTTCGACCGAGACCGGGTTCAGGTTTAACCCGCCCGCCTGTTGGAAATATGTGAACTGCGTGATCTCCTGACCGTCCAGCCAGACCTCCCAGCCAAGACCCCAGGCGCCGAGCGCAGGGGATTCCCAGTTGTCCTCGACGAACCGCAGGTCATGGCGCCTGGGGTCGATCCCGATCGATTTCAGGGAATCCAGGTAGATCTCCTGGGGATTGCCGGGATCGGGCTTGAGGATGACCTGGAGCTGGTAGTGCTGCACCATGCGGTTTGGATTCTCGCCGTACCGCCCGTCATCCGGGCGGACGCTTGGCTCCACGTACACCACGTTCCAGGGTTCGGGCCCTAATACGCGCAGGAAAGTCGCCGGGTTCATCGTCCCCGCTCCAACCTGCGTGTAATAAGGCTGCCAGATCAGGCACCCCCGATCGGCCCAGAATTGCAGCAGCGCCAGGGTCATGGATTGAAAGTCAAGCGGTTTGGTCATCGATTCTTCCTGAAGAAAATTCCGGGATCTCCGGGACGTGCCATCCCAAGATTATAATCTCTCCCTGCGCTGGGCATAATGAACAAAAAACCGCCCTGATCCAGGCAGACAGCGGTCTTTTGCCTTCGTCTCGCTTTTCTGTAATGCAGGGTTAGGGGATCTCCCCCGCCAGCTCCTTGTCAATGATTTGCTGGAAGACCTCGTAAGGTTGGGCGCCGACCACGGCAATGCCATTGATAAAGAAGGTCGGCGTCGACCGCACTCCCAGCTCCGCCGCATAGTCAAAATCCGACTGGACTTCTTCCTTGTATTTCCCGCTGTCCAGGCATTCCCTGAAAGCTTCTTCATCTAACCCAAGTTGACGTGCATACTGCTGGTAAGCCTGGCTGCTCAGCCCGAGCTCCATGCTGAACAGCCGGTCGTGGAAGCCCCAGAACCCGCCCTGTTCGTTGGCGCAGTTCGCCGCTTCTGCTGCCGCGAAAGCGTTCGGGTGGATGCTCGTCAATGGGAAATCCCGGTAGACCAGCCGGACCTGGTCGGCGTAGGTTTCCATCAATCTATCGAACACTTCGACATGCCAGCGCTGGCAGTAAGGACACTCGTAGTCGCTGAATTCGATGATTGTGATGGCTGCGTCGGCGGGGCCGAGCGCCGGGTCGCCGTCGGCGGGAACATCGTAACGGATAACCTGCTGAGGTGTCGAGCTCGCGGCTTCCCGGTCTTGCGCTTCGGATTCGCCCGGAGAAGAAGCTTCAGCAGCTGCTGTAGCAGCCGTTTCAACCGGCGCTCGCCCCCACACCAGGTATCCCAACCCCAGGCCGAAGAGGAAAGCCAGGGGCAACAGGATCGCGAAGAGGTGCCCGCGGCGAAGGGTGATGGTTATTTCCGGTGAGGCGTCCTGGGTATCCGCCTCTTCTACCGCCGGTGGTGCAACCTCCACAATTTCCAGGGCTTCATCGCTCACAAGAAAAATTATATCACGCCCCGATTCCGAAAAGATCGGCCTCATTATGGATAGGGTTCCGCGAGCAGCGCCGCGATGGCCTCCTCCGTCTCCTCATATCCCCCTTCACCGACGTGCTTGTAGCGGATGTTCCCCCGCTTGTCGATCAGGTAGAGCATGGGCCAGAAGCGATTTTCATAGGCGCGCCAAGTCACCCCCTCGTTGTCCTGGGCGATGGCGTAAGGGATGCCCAGGCGCCGGATCGCGTCCTTGAGGTTTTCAAGATCTTCTTCGTAGGCGAACTCCGGGTAATGATTGCCGATCACCACCAGCCCCTGCGGCCCGAACTTCTCATGCCATCCCCTCAACGAGGGGATCACGTGCTGACAGTTGATACACCCAAAGGTCCACATGTCGAGAAGCACCACCTTGCCCCTCAGGTCTGCCAGCCGCAGCGGCCGGTCTGCATTGAGCCAGACTTCATTCATCAGTTCGGGGGCCGATCCCAGGTTGTCCAACATTATATTCGTCGCTTCTCCCGCCTGTTTGCTCCCATTGCTACAGCTTATCAGAACCATCGCTGCCAGACTCACCAGGAACCTTCTCATGCTGCCGCCTCCACGATGACCGTTCTTCATTCATCATTGTAGCAGACGATCCTTACGAGAATATTATGAGCAGCGACCATCGGATAAACAGAATGACCCATGGAGCTCTGATGCCATGCGTATTATGTACAATTATCATCTAGACAACTCTATGATCGGACTCAATTTTGACCGGGTAGCAGGATCTCTTCCCTCTGGAGGCCTGGTTTTTCTGTCAGCCCGGCATGTTCTTCGATCCGGATCACGCTCGGAACGAACAGGCTCGCCAGGCCCAGAAGCCCCGTGACCATCCCTCCAGCGATGAACCAGGCGCGGACTCCGATGGCATCTGAGAGCGGACCTGCTATCGCCAGCCCCAGCGGAGCCATGGCAGCCGCGAAGCTGCCAACCAGGGTGAACACACGGCCTTGCATCTCTGGAGCGACCACTGCCTGGACGACTGCCAGGAGGGGTCCATTCGTTATCGGCATCATGACGCCGACGAAAAACATCCCGGCTACTACCAGGAAGAAAAGCGATGAGGGCGCGAACCCGATGACTGTCGAACCGATGGCGATCCCTATCAAGCCCATTAAGGATGTCAAGATCCGCCGCTGGAACCCTCCCCATGCGCTTAAGATCACGCCTCCCAGGATGATGCCGATCCCCCCCGCCGATTCGACCCAGGCCAGGTGGATCGCTTCGCCCGCGAAATCGTTTCTGACGAGCAGGGGCAGCAGGGAGAAAGCCGGCGCGAGCACAAGGTTGATGAAGACAGCCATGAAAAGGATCGTCATCAGCCCCCGCCATCCCCGGACGTACCGCAGTCCTTCCAGGACGTCCTGCCAGAGGGAAGGTCTGCTCCCATCCGGGTCCCTGGCCTTCACTTCCGGCTGAGGGATTTTGACGAAGAACAGCGGCAGGATCGCCAGGGCGGCCGTGAGGATGTCGATGGCCAGGATGGCTTGAATAGAAATCCTGGCCAGCAGAAATGCTGCCAGCGGCGCGGAGACGATGTTGAGTCCACCATTCAGAGTCTGGTTGGCACCCTGGATGCGGGACAGGTGCTCTCGCGGGACCATAAGAGAAGTCGAAGCTGCCATGGCTGGGAAATGAAAGCTCCCCGCGACCGCCCGGAGGAAGAGCACCAGGTAGACCTGCCAGGGCTGTACCTCTCCCAGAATAAAAAGAAGCGCCAGCCCCGCCGTGACACCAGCGACAAGCGCATCCGCAACCATCATGATCACCCTGCGGTTGCCCCGATCGACGAAGGCGCCGGCTAGCGGACCCAGGAAGATCTGCGGCAGCATCCCCACGATGGAGGCGGTTGCCAAGACCGTCGCCGAGTTGGTCGTGACCGTCAACCACCAGATCAACGAAAACTGGACCAGCTGGCTGCCAAAAATTGAAAAAGCCTGCCCGCTCCAGATAGAAAAAAAGGGCAAGGTCCAATTTCCAGGTCTTTCTCGCGCTGCTTCGACGTTCATTCTGGCTCCTCAATTAATTAAACGTAATATTAAAATAATTTGATATTATACAAAAATAATTAATTTTGTCAAGTCATTATATTCACTATATCAATATTAGCATAAACTGGTGTTGTCCCCGAACGACCATTCCCCCTACCTAACAAATCCGTGAAGTCAGCTTGCCCGAAATTCGCCCTGCTTATCGTTATAATATCGATCCACGCATTCTCCACCAGCCAGCTCGTTGGCAACCTGCAATCACAATCCGGGCGAAGCAACGAAGAATGTACCATACTTTCAAGCAGTTGGTAATCACCTCGGTGCCATGTGATCGATTTGGAGATCCTCCCTGCGAAAACAGCTCTACCTGATAATGGATCGAGCTCCATCGAGACAATCCTCGTCGTTGACGACAACCGTCAGATTGCGGATTTCCTCACGGATAATCTGCTGCCAGGGCTTGGATTCCATACCCTCTGGGCTCAAGACGGCAGGTCTGCCCTCAAATTAATTCAAGCGCATTCTGTATCCCTCATCCTGCTGGACATGCAGCTGCCGGATTTCTCCGGATTGGAGATCTTGAGGCAGCTGGTTGAAGCAGGTCACCAGATCCCAACCATCCTGATCACCGCGCACGGTTCTGAAAAGATCGCCGTCGAAGCCTTCCGGCTGGGCGTGCAGGATTACCTGACGAAACCGATCAATTTCGACGAGCTGAACGCCGCCATCTCCCGGGCCTTGCGGGAAAGCCGCCTCCGGAGTGAAAAAGACCTGCTCAACCTGAAATTACAGCAACAGGTCACCTGGCTAAAAGTGCTGTCCAAGGTTGGGCAGAGCGTGACCTCAACCCTCGAACTGGACGAGGTGCTGCGCCGGATCGTGGAAGCCGGGGTACACCTCACACACGCTGAAGAGGGGTTCCTGGCTTTGCTCGATGAATCGAACGACCAGCTTTACCTGCGGGCAGCCAAGAACATCGATGAAGAAAGAAGCAAGACGCTCCACTTACTGGTCAATGACAGCCTGATCGGCAGAGTTGTGGAGACCGGGCGACCATACCGGTCATCGAGCAGTTCATCAGGGGGAACCCTCAAAGTGAGCACAGGCTTCCTGGTGCACAGCCTGCTCCATGTTCCATTGGTTTCCAAAGGGAAGGTGATCGGGGTCCTGTCCGTCGACAATCAGCTCAACCGGCGTGAATTCACCGAAACGGATGAAATGATCTTAACCTCCCTGGCTGATTACGCCACGGTCGCCATCGTGAATGCCAGCCTCTACGAACAGGCCCAAATGGAGATTCACGACCGCAAAAGCGCCGAGCAGGCGCTCCGGGCGAGCGAAAAACGCTACGAACTTGCCGTGCAGGGCGCCAAAGATGGGCTTTGGGATTGGGACCTGAACACCAACCAGGTCTATTATTCACCCCGGTGGAAGTCTATGCTGGGCTTCAGCGAAGGCGAGATCGGCACCAGTCTCGACGAATGGTTAAACCGGGTCCATCCCAGGGACCTCGAGAAACTGAAACTGGAACTGACCGCACACGTCAATGGCGCAACGCCCAATTTCGAGAATGAGCACCGCATCCTGCACAAGGACGGGACTTACCGGTGGGTCCTGGCGCGCGGCCTGGTGGTGAAGGAAAACGATGGATTGGTGCACCGCATGGCCGGTTCGCTCACCGACATCACCCTGCGAAAGACCCAGGAAGAAAAATTGATCCACGACGCGCTTCACGATGCGCTGACCGGCCTGCCAAACCGCATTTTATTCCTCGACCGGCTTCGGTTAGCCCTCGAAAGGTGTAAACGGCGCCGGGAGTATGCTTTCGCCGTGCTCTTCCTGGACCTGGATCGCTTCAAGGACGTGAATGACAGCCTGGGCCACCTGTCAGGCGACCAGCTGTTGATCAAGATCGGAGACTTGTTGAAGGAGGGACTCCGAAAGACCGACACTGTTGCCCGCTTTGGGGGGGATGAGTTTGTCATTCTTCTGGATGGCTTGCAGGACCCTCAGGCCTCGTTGCGGGTTGCGAACTGGATTCTAGAAGAGCTCTCCAAACCGGTCCAGGTCTCCGGGCAGGACATATTCATTTCGGCCAGCATCGGGATCGTCCTCAGCGCGCCGTCTTACACTCAGGCTGAAGACGTTCTCCGGGACGCAGACATCGCCATGTACTATGCAAAATCGAGGGGCAGGAAGCGTTTTCAGGTCTTCGAACCCCTGATGCGGGACAGGCTCATGCAGCGGCTGACGCTTGAATCCGAATTGCGCCTCGCCCTGGAGAGGGACGAATTGCGCGTGTTTTACCAGCCGATCGTATCTCTCCAGTTCAACCAGCTAATCGGCTTCGAGGCATTGGTCCGCTGGCAGCATCCCACGCGCGGCCTGCTCTACCCACGCGATTTCATCCCGATCGCCGAAGAGTCGGGCCTCATCCTTACGATCGATCGTTGGGTGCTGCTCCAGGCAACCCGGCAGATGCGTCAGTGGCAAAGACAGGTGCCGGGGATACCGCAGCTGATCATCAGCGTGAACATCTCCAGCCGGCAGATCACGCAGCCTGACCTGGTAGAACAGGTTAAGCAGGTCCTGGATGAGACCGGTCTCGATCCACGCTTTTTGAAGCTCGAAATCAGTGAACACAGCATTTTGGATCACGACCGGGAGGTCAATGGGATCTTCGCCGGGCTCCAATCCCTGGGCATCCAGATTCAGATCGATGATTTTGGGATCGGTTTTTCGTCCCTGAGCTATCTTTCCAACTACCCGATCAGCGCATTGAAGATCGATCAGGCGTTTGTCAGCCGGATGGGCAAAGATGAAAGCCAGCTGAAGATCATTGAAGCCATCATCGATCTGACCCATCGGTTAGGTGTCGGCGTGATCGCGGAAGGCGTCGAGACCAGCAGCCAGCTGGAGCAACTTAAAAAGATGGAATGCGAATACGGACAGGGATACCTGATCTCCAAACCTCTGAGTGAGGTTGAAGTGAGGGCGTTATTGACGGAGCTCTTCTCCGCTGAATTGTTGCCGAAGCTCCACAGATCCGAAGTCTAGGCTAAAACCTCCCCCCAACCCAGCTCCTCTTCAAATCAGCAACGAACTCCTCGACGGTCAGCGGCGCCCCGCCCAGCCCAAGGCGATCCGCCAGCCGGATCAACTGCGGAGGTTCGACGTAGCTTTTTGCCAGGATGTCCACCTGGGTGAGCACCTCGCGAGCCGGCCCATCGAGGAGCACCTTTCCGCCGCCCATCACGATCGTGCGCTCGAAGTGTTCGGCGCAGAAATCGATGTCGTGGGTGATCGCGACCACGGTTTTTCCCCGGTTTTTCAGCTCCGCGACCACCCGGCCCACCAGCTCGACGCCAGCAAAGTCCTGTCCCGTGGTAGGTTCATCCAGGATCACGAGGGGGGTATCCATTGCAAGCACCGCAGCGAACGCCACTCGCCTGCGTTCGCCGGGAGAGAGATCATAAGGATGCTGATTCAGCGCTTTTTCCAGGCCGACCATCTCGATAGCGCGCGCGGCATTCTCCTCGATGTGCTGTTTCTTCCACCCAAGATTCAGCGGCCCGAACATCACTTCGGCTTTCACTGTGGCCTGAAACAGTTGATCATCGGGGTTTTGGAAAACATAGCCGACCCAACTCGCCATCTGCGCGGTTGAAAATAAGCGGGTGTCCCTGCCTCCGACCTTCACGCTGCCGGTCGTCGGCTTCAGCAGCCCGTTCAGGTGTTTCACCAGCGTTGTCTTCCCGGCGCCATTCTGCCCCACGATCGCGACCCCCTCACCGGCAGCGATGTGCAGCGTTACCTCATGAAGCGCCATCACGCCGGAAGGATAAGTGAAAGACACCCGGTCTACATCGACGTCAATCAATCTCCATCCTCCGCCTCGCCTCCCGAAACCCTTCCACGGCCTCTTCCAGGGTGACCGGGAGTCTTCTCCCGGCCAGCCACAGGCCCTCCTGGCGTGCCCGGAGACCTGCCTGTGAATAGCGGGTCTGGCCAACAGCCTCGATCACTCGCGGTTCCTCACCGAGGACTTTCCCTGCCTCCCCATCTGCGATGATCTCCCCGTCCTTCAAAGCAACTATCCGGTCGGCGAACTCCGCCACCCATTCCAGCTTGTGCTCGATCATCACGACCGTTGTCTTCCTCTCGGTGATCAGCGCGCGGACAACAGCAAACACTTCTTTGCTCCCGATTGGGTCCAGCTGGGAAGTCGGTTCGTCCAGCACAAGCACCTTCGGCTGCATCGCCAGGATCGATGCGATCGCCACCCGCTGCATCTGACCGCCCGAGAGAGCCAGCGGCGACCGCTCGGCCAGGTCCCCAATCCCTACCAGCGCCATCGCCTCCTCCACTCGTTCCACCATCCTCTCCCGCGGCACCCCCAGGTTTTCCAGACCGAATGCGATCTCTTCCCGCACGGTGAATTTCGTTCCGGATATCTGGTTAAATGGATTTTGCATGATCAGGCCCACGATCAACACCAGCTCGTGGAGCGGTGTCTGCCGCGTTTCCCTTCCGGCGATGGTTACGCCGCCGGCGAGAGTGCCGCGGTAGAAATGCGGGATGAATCCAGCCATGGCATACGCGAGCGTGGACTTCCCGGCATTGTTCGGGCCAACCACGGCGCAAAACTGGCCCTCCGGGACATGCAGAGACACATCCCGCAGAGCTGGCTTTGTTGTGCCCGGATAGGTGTATGTGACCCGATCGAGCCGGATCATCGGCCGAACTGGAACCAGGCGCGGAAACCGATCACAGCAGCAGCGGCCAGGATCAGAATCCACCTGGCAAATCTCTCCCAGCCGGCTTCTGGGATATCCACCAGACTGGTCTTCACACCAGGGTGGCTGAACCCTCGGGATTCGATCGCCAGGGCGCGTTCTTCGACATCGACCAGACTGCTCAAGATCAATGGCGCAACGAGCGGCACGATCGCTTTTGCCCGTTGGCGGAAGTTCCCCTCGGTCTCGAGGCCGCGCGCTCGCTGCGCGTCCAGGATTGCCGCGGCACGCGCCTGGAAGCGCGGGACGATTTGGATGGTCGCAACGACGGCGTATGCCAGTTTCGCTGGAAAGCCGCGCTGTGCCAGGGACATCATGAGTGTATCCGGGCGCGTGGTCAGGGTAAACCAGATGAAGGTTCCCACGACGATCAAGATGCGGCCCGCGCTCGCCACGGCGAACTCCAACCCTTCCTGTTTCAACGAGATCGGTCCCAGCCGGAGGATCGGGGTACCCCCAGTCCACAAGAATCCCTGGATCAGGAAAACGGAGAGCGCGAAGGGCAGCACCGCCTTCCAGGTGATGCGGGCCAGAGATCTAAACACCTGCCCGATGGCTGCCAGGGGGAGCAGGAAAGCCAGGAACAACAGGTACGGCGCCCACAGGCCCGGCAGGACCAGCCCACCGAGCAGCAGGAAGCCTACCAGGGTCAACTTGGTTAACGGGTGGAGTCGATGTATCCCGCTCGCGCGGGCTACATACAGACTGATCGCCTGCGACATATCTTATGAGTGACCGGTCCCCCAGCTCGAAGGGGAGTTCAGGCCAGCTTGAGTGATTCAGACCTCGGAAAACGCGCCAAAAAGCGCATCGGCAACGCCTGGACGATCAACCACACAACGAAGAAGGAGATCGCCTTATCGAGCGGATCAGAGGAGACGCCTTGCGCCATGGAAGCTCCCAGGACGTCCAGGCCCGCCTGCCGGAAGGCGGCCACGAGGATGTCAGTGCCCGAGCCGGTTACACCGCCGAACACGTACGCGGCGATGGGGGCGGAAATCACCGCTGCGATCAGGCCCGTGATCACGCCAGCCAGGATGGCTCTCCACCAGGAGCGCATCCAGAGTGCTTCGCCAAACAGCCCGGCCAGCAAGCCGATCACTGCCGCCACTCCGGCGAAAGGCGCATAGGTCACGTTTAATCCGCTCAGTCCCCAGATCAGGTTCGAGAGCAAACCGGTCAGCGCTCCCGCCCAGGGACCAGCCAGGACGCCAACCAGGACCGTCCCGATCGAGTCAAGGTAGAGAGGGACCTTGATGACCAGGATCAACTGACCGACGGCGATGTTGATGGCAATCGCCACCGGGATCAATACCCAAGTGATCGTTTGAAAATCTTCCCGGAGCCTTGACATATAAAACCTCCTGAAGCGATGTGGATGATTAATAAGTTAGGACTTACGCAGTCTGTAGGAGGTTCTGAACTGCGTAACTCTTATAAGTATAACCCTGATCAAAGTACATTGTAACGTTTGTTGAGCGAATTTCCCCGGCCTGATTGCTTTTCTGGAGGACATCATCTATACTCCAGAAAGCAGTCTCCCGCAGGATTCTCTTAAGAAGATCAGACTTTTGGGCAACCTCCAGGGAATTTTCCAAACTTCGAGGGAGAAAGATGACCACAACTCAACTCCTTTACCTCTCACGGGCAGACGTCGAAGCGGTCGCCCTCGATGTGCGCACGATCATCGGTCTGCTCGAAGCTGCTTTCAAAGAAAAGGGCTTGGGCAGGGTAGAGATGCCCCCCAAACCCGGCATACACACCCAGCCGGACGCCTTCATCCACGCCATGCCGGCTTTCATCCCGGCAGCCAGGTCTGCCGGGATCAAGTGGGTCAGCGGTTACCCGGAGAATTTCCGCCGCGGCCTGCCTTACATCAGCGGTTTGCTCATCCTGAACGATGTGGACACAGGGATACCCTATGCAGTGATGGACTGCACCTGGCTCACGGCTTACCGGACCGGGGCTGCTACAGCCCTCTCTGCGAAATATCTCGCCAGGCCGGAGAGCGAGGTCGTTGGCATCCTGGCCTGCGGAGTCCAGGGACGCACAAACCTGGAGTCGCTGGCCGCGTTGTTCCCGGTCCGGCGCGTTTACGCCTACGATATCCTGCCGGATGTGCAGGCCCGTTATGTGGAGGAGATGAGCGCCAGGCTGGGGCTGGAGATCATCGGCGTGAGGGAACCAAAAGAGGCCGTGGTGAAAAGCGACATGGTGGTCACCTCCGGGCCGATCCTCAAACACCCCAGGCCAGAGATCGAAAAAGATTGGCTCCCCCCCGGCGCCTTCGCCAGCGCGGTGGACTTCGACAGCTACTGGCAACCGGCAGCCCTCGCGCAATTCGATAAGATCAGCACCGATGACCACGCCCAGTTCCAGTATTACCGCTCTGTGGGATATTTCCAGGAGACGCCGGACCCCTACGCCGATCTGGGGGAGATTGTCTCCGGGCTGAAACCCGGGCGCGAGCACCCCGGCGAGCGCACTCTGGCGATCAACCTGGGGCTGGCCCTGGACGACATGGCGGTCGCTCCCGAGATCTACCGGCGGGCAGTCGAGCGCGGCATCGGCACGTGGCTTCCGCTATAACCATGGAACGCAGCCGGCAGGCGATTCGCACAGAAATCCTGAGCCGTACCTTTAGAACCACCACCGGTATCCTGAGATGGAAAACCAAAAAACACCCCGGGCCTCACACCCGGGGCGTTTTTCGCATGCAATTATATTGAGGATCAGTTCAATGGAACGACGTTCGCGGCCTGCAACCCCTTGGGACCCTGCTCGACCGTGAATTCCACTTTTTGGCCTTCCATCAGGTTGCGGTAGCCTTCGGTCTGGATGGCTGAGTAGTGGACGAACACGTCCGGGCCGTCCTCGCGGGAGATAAAGCCGTAGCCTTTGTTCCCGTTGAACCATTTGACTGTACCGACGATTCGATCTGACATTATTTTAGACTCCTTGTGTCTAGGTAAAGGTTACTAGTGATGCTTTGGTGGTTCCATCGGAGCAGTCAAACAAAAAATAGCCAAGGACTTTCGCCTGGGCCATTGTCTTACTTACGTCCAACGGTAACTCTTTGGCATCCTAACTATGAAAATCTTACCAGTAAACATGGGATTTGTCAATTAAGTCAATAGATTCATTTCCTGTTTTTTCCAGGGAGCAGCTGCCTGGAATTAAGGTTTGTTGATGACAATTGCGGTTCCATAGCTATCAGCAACCGGGCCATTATTCAATGACGTTTTGTAAGTGAATCCGGTTCGAGTGACACCTTTCCCGGTCAGGGTTACACTGCAGCGGCTTAATTTGAGTGTACCGGTGGTCAGGGTGCAGCTGCCATTGCTGCCGGCGGTGCAGGAGACCGCCTTGGAAAATCCGCCTGGCGCTCCAGCTGTTGCCGTCCAGGTCGTCGTCCACGCCGCCTTGACCGTTCTGTTCCCCGGGAGTGACCCATATACTAAAGAAAGCGCGTTCGCTATGACGGCGATCTGACCAGCCTGCCAGTTTCCAACACCAGCCAGGCCTGGTCGCTGGCTTCCTGCCATTCCAGGCGCAGTCGAGCAGGTGTATCAACGCCTGCTGGACGGAAAATCCCGGCGTCACTCTCGGATAATCGAACGAAATCAGCACGTCTGAGCTTTGGAGCGTCCCTGTGGAAAAGGATTCACTTTTTCTCCACCTGCACCCACATCCGCTTCCCATCCGTACTGATCTCGATCCACCCATTCACATCCGTCCGCAGCAGGGTGTACCCCACCGCTGCCTCCAGGGTTTCGGGGGATGGCAGCCCGCGCCGGTCGCCACCACCCACGCTGAGCAGGACCACCTGCGGGCGCAGTTTCTCAATCCACTCCGGCGGGTTGACCGGCGCGTAACCGCAGTCCGCCAGCAACAGGGCGCTCACCTGCGCCAGTGAGGGATCCTCCTGCAGCGCCTCCAGGCTCTCGAAGTCCATCCCAACCGGCAACACCGCCCGGAAGCGGTCCCATTCCAGCAGCAGCACTGCTCCTCGCCTGCCCGCCGATAACACGCGCAGCCCCGCCCCATTCCCCAGATCCAGGACCTGCCCCGCTTGCGCCTCGACCGGGTGGCGGCCGGCTTGAACCAGCTCTTCACGCAGAGCTTGAGCGGCATATGTTCCATCCATCGGCCCGGCCCACAGCACGCTCGCCGGTGGAAAGCGTTCCAGGACTCGCGGCAGCCCGCCGATGTTCTCCTCCTCGGCGGCCCCCACCACCAGCCAGTCCAATCCCCGCCGCCCGAAGGGCAGCCGCCTCCCCAGCTGCTCCGACAGGCGCACCACGCTCGAACCGCCGTCTACCAGCACCGCCCTCCCGCCCGGCGTCCGGATCAGCAGGCCGTCGCCGCTGCCCACGTCCAGCACGGTCAGGTGCAGCTTCCCGTCCGGCGCGGCCAGGGCAATCCGCCATACGAGGGCGGTCAGGGCGAACAGCCCAGTCAGCGCCAATCCCGGGGCGATCCGGCCAGGGAGCCCTTTCACCCGGGCCGCGGCGAAAGTCAGGGTGAACAGGCCCGCATAAAAGACGCACACCCCCACCAGGCTTACGAAGCCGGTCGAGATCGACCCGCCGGGGACTCGCGCCAGCAGCTCCACCGCCCGGACGGTGTACGCGGCGAACGGCCAGGCCAGCCAGGCCAGGGCCTGCCCGAAGGGGAGATGGACCGTCCCGATCAGGGTCGCCAGGCCCCCCAGGATCATCAGGGGCGGCTGAGCGGGCAGCACCAGCGGGTTGGCAACCAGGGAGATCAGCGACAACTTTTGGAAATAGTACAGGCTGATCGGCAGGATCAAGACCTGCGCCGCCAGGGTGAACAGGAAGTATTCGCCAACGGGTCGAGACAGCCTCTGAGCGGTCTCCGTCGGGAGGTAGCGGCTGGCCAGGCGCACGAAGGCCTCCTGGAGCGGCGCCGCATATAGCACCAGCCCCAGGGTCGCGGCAAACGAGAGCTGGAAACCAACATCCCACAGGAGGCGCGGGTTGAAGAAGGCCATCCCCGCCGCCACGACCGTCAGGGTGTTGACCCCCGCCTGGCGCCTGCCGAGCT
>CAYQDF010000001.1:49355-93798 GCA_964416175.1 uncultured Anaerolineaceae bacterium | reverse complement strand
TCGCCTGGAAAATGATCACTGGAACATGAAACAAAAGCCCGAGGGACTGGTAAAGATCCGCGACCTTGAGGTCCTCTACCGCACGCGTGCCGGCATGGTCAGTGCGATCAGCAAGGTCTCCTTTGACATCTACCGCGGTGAGATACTTGGACTGGTGGGGGAAAGCGGGTGCGGGAAGAGCACCCTGGGTAAAGCGATCCTGCGCATGCTGCCGCCGACTTCCAAGCTAAATGGACAGATTATATTCGACGGGGAGGATGTGCTGGCTTTCAATGAGGGGCAGCTGCGCGACTTCCGCGGCCGCCGCGTCAGCATGATTTTCCAGGATCCTTTTACTTCGCTGAATCCCGTGCAGCGGATCGACGATCACCTGGTAGAAGCCATCCAGGTGCACGAATCGCAGGTGGAGCGGCCGACTGCCCTGGAGCGGATCTCCAGGCTTGTCGAGCGTTTGGGCATCGAACGCCGGCGGATCAGAGATTATCCCCACCAGTTTTCCGGCGGGATGCGCCAGCGGGTGATGATCGGTCTTGGGTTGGTCCTCAACCCTGACCTGATCATCGCAGATGAGGCCACGACTTCCCTGGATGTGATCGTCGAAGCCAAGCTGCTCGATCAATTGCGCGAAATCCGCGACGAATTCGGGGTCACCATCCTCGTGATCACCCATAACATCGCCCTGGTGGCGGAGATCGCCGACCGGGTGGCGGTGATGTACGCTGGTAAGATCGTTGAGATTGGGTCCTGCGAACGGATATTTGACGATCCCCTGCACCCCTACACCCAGGGTTTGATGCAATCCGTTCCCAGCATCCGCCTTGATGAACAGGAGCTGCTCTTTAAGATGCCTGGCGAGCCGCCCGACCTCTCCAATCCGCCCGCCGGGTGCAGATTCCACCCACGCTGCCCCTGGGTGATGCCGATCTGTTCACGCCATGAGCCAGAGTTATTGGAAGTTGCGCCGAAGAGGTGGGTCCACTGCTGGCTGTTTCAAGACCATCCAGAAAAAGACAAAGAGACGATCAAGGTGGTTAAGTGAGCGTAGAGAGAGACTTCTGTGCCGACGTCGATTCGGAGAACCTGGTTGAGATCCATAATCTCCAGAAGTGGTTTCCGGTCCAAAAGGGTTTTCTCGAGCAGGTTTTAGCCGGGCACCTCGACTATGTGCATGCCGTCGATGGCGTCTCTTTCAACATTCGCCGGGGCGAGGTTTTTGGACTGGCCGGCGAGAGCGGCAGCGGTAAGACCACCATCGGACGGTTGGTCATAGGGCTGATTGAACCGACCGCAGGCACTGTCTGTTTCGATGGCATCGATCTGAACCAACTGCACCCCGAAGAATTGCGCCGCCTCCGGCGCCGGATGCAGGTCATCTTCCAGGACCCGATGGCTTCGTTGAATCCGCGCATGACGATCGGGGATTCGATTTCGCACGGCTTGAAGATCCACTACCCGGAGAGATCCGCCGAGCACCGCGAGATCACGATGGAGATCATGGGGAAAGTAGGCCTGACTCCGCCGGGCTATTTTTTCAACAAGTATCCCCACCAGATCTCCGGAGGTCAGCGCCAGCGGGTGGTGATCGCCCGCGCCTTGATAACCCGGCCTGACCTCATCCTGGCGGACGAACCCATCGCCATGGCGGACGTGAGCGTCCGGGCTTTGCTCCTCGACTTGATGAAGCAGCTCAAGAAGGAATTTAACCTCACTTATCTATTTATCACCCATGACCTGGCAACGGCCAAGTACATTTGCGACCGCATTGCCATTCTCTATCTCGGGAAGCTGGCTGAAGTTGGCGACCTCTACGAGGTCTATTCGCACCCGCTGCACCCTTACACGCAGGCGCTGCTGGCAGCCGTGCCGGTGCCCAATCCCCACGAACGCCGTACCCAGCCAATGCCGGCGGGTGAGATCCCCAATCCCATCCATCCGCCTGCGGGGTGCCGGTTTCATCCCCGCTGTCCGATCGCACGCGAGAACTGCGCCCAGGAAATACCGTTACTGCGTGAGCTGCGCCCGGGCCACTTCGTCGCCTGCCACTACGCGGAACAGTTTCTTTGACGTCAGTTCGGAATAACCGCCGCTTCGACTGCGTGGCGGGCGTCTTCGACTACACTCTGTTCTGCTCAGACATGTCCCAAGGGTGCTGAGGGGATGCCGGCCACTCCGCTCAGCGCGCTTCTTCGACTACACTTTGTTCCGCTCAGACATGTCCCAAGGGTACTGAGGGGATGCCCGCCACTCCGCTCAGCGGGCGTCTTCGACTACACTCTGTTCTGCTCAGACATGTCCCAAGGGTACTGCGGGGATGCCCGCCGCTCCGCTCAGCGCGCTGGTTTGTTTTATCCCGAATTCAGGTTCTTTAGAAATAAAGAATCTCTCTCCCACCGAAACCACCCTTGATGGATGGTTCGCTGAATGATTTTTCGTCTCCCTTTGACAATCTCCCCTGCGCAGACTACAATTTAGATGATGCTTGAGGTGAAGCATCTGACTGCACGATACCGCCGGTCTTACTTGGGAGCGGTGGGTGCTTCTTCCAACTTCTTGCGAAGGACCGCATGAGCGCCTGGCCGGGAAAATTCGTCATCGGATTAACGGGTAACATCGCAACAGGGAAGAGTGTTGTCCGCAAAATGCTGGAACACCTCGGCGCCTATGGGATCGACGCTGACGCCCTGGCACACCGCGCGATCGCCCCTGACGCCCCAGGATACCAGCCAGTGGTGGACACTTTTGGGAAATGGGTCCTGAATGCTGCCGGTCAGATCGACCGGGCGCGACTGGGCCGGCTGGTGTTCTCAGATCCTCAGGCGCTGGCCAGCCTGGAAGCCATCGTCCACCCATTGGTCAGGCAGGCAATCGATCTGCTGATCCGCCGCGCCCGACAGAAGGTGATCGTCATCGAGGCGATCAAGCTGCTCGAAGGACCTCTGGCGGCTGCCTGTGACAGCATCTGGGTGACGACTGCCCCCGAAGAGGCACAGCTTTCCCGCCTGACGAAGAAGCGTGCGATGGCTGCTGATGCTGCGCGGCAGCGCATCGGCGCTCAATCCGCGCAGGCGGAAAAGGCAGCTGCGGCGCAGGTCGTGATCGACAACAGCGGTTCGTTCGACGATACCTGGCGCCAGGTGCAGGCTGCCTGGAGAAAGCACGTCCCGGCTGGTCTGGTCGAAGTCGAGCGTGCGGCAGCCGTTGCGAAGGGAACACTGGTCGTCGAACGCGCCGGGCCGCGCCAGGCGGAAGAGATCGCCTCATTTATCACCCAGACGAGCAAGGGACGCCGGAAGATCTTTAAGAATGACGTCATGGCAGCCTTCGGCGAAAAAGCGTTTCTCCTGCTCAAACTGGATGGGCGCCTGGTAGGGTTGGCTGGCTGGCAGGTGGAAAACCTGGTGGCGCGCGCCAGTGACATTTATCTGGAACCCGGGCTGGTCCTGGGCGACGTCATACGAGTGCTGCTGGACGAGATCGAGCGCGCCTCGTATGAGTTGCAGTGCGAGGCGTTGCTGCTGTTCCTCCCGCCTCACCTGGCCCGACACCAGTCCGTCTGGAGTGGATTGGGATATGCAGTGCGCGCCCCACGGGAACTTGAGGTAAGTGCCTGGGAGGAAGCTGCTCAGGAATCGATGCCGGTCGGGATGGTGATGCTCTTCAAACAGCTTCGAAAAGACCGGGTATTAAGGCCGGTTTAGGCGTGTCCTGTCCCTTGGCTCGAATTTCTTTGGGTCTCCGGGTGCTTTCGCCCAGGGGAGTCTTGATCCGTGATTGAAATCATCAACGACCTGATCAACAACCTGGTGTTTATCTTCGAGCGCCTCGACTGGCTCGGGGTGCTCGATTTAATGTTGGTCACGTTGATTTTCTTCACCATCCTCCGCTGGTTGCGAGATACTCAGGCGCTGGTCCTGCTGCGAGGAGTATTTTTGCTTATCGCGCTGATCAGCCTGCTGACCAGCCTGGAAGTCCTGCCGGCCTTCTCCTGGCTCATGCGGACAACGCTGCCCGCTCTGGTGTTTGCGATCCCGGTCATCTTCGCGCCGGAAATCCGGCGGGCTCTGGAAAGGCTGGGGCGAGCCGGGGCGATCCTCGACAGCGGGCGCTCGCCTTCGGCGTCGGCAGAGTTCCAGGACGTGATCTCCGCCGTGGTCAATGCAACCGCCCGCCTCTCTGATCGGCAGCATGGGGCGTTGATTGTGCTCCAGCGTTTGGACAGCCTGGATGAGTACATCCAGACCGGCGTCCGGATGGATTCACGGGTGACTGCTGAGCTGCTGCTGCAGATCTTTTACCCCAACACGCCCCTGCACGACGGAGCGGCGATTATCACCAACTCCAAGCTGGCCTCGGCGGCCTGCGTGCTGCCTCTCTCGGCGAGCGGCGTCCTTTCCAAGTCGCCAGAACGCCAGATGGGTCTTCGTCACCGCGCGGCCCTGGGCATCTCTGAAGTCAGCGACGCAGTCGCCGTGGTTGTCTCGGAAGAGACCGGCTCGATCTCGATTGTAAACGCCGGCCGGATGATCCGGCGCCTGGATGCAGAGCGGCTGGAGAACATCTTACGCGCACTGTACCGGCCGGCGCCCGCCGGCAGAGGGTTCAGAGGCTATTTCGCTCGTTTATTCCCGGGCCTGGTGAGCGTTCGGAGAGAGGAGGATTGAGGAGTTGTCGCTTCTGCGCTGGATCTTCAGCAACCTGAGCACGCTGATCCTGGCTTTCGCCCTTTCGGTCGTGGTGTGGATCTCCGCTGTGACGGCTGCCGATCCGAATATTGAGAGCAGCCGGATTGTCCCACTCGAGATTGTAGGCCTAGATCCGGATATGCTGGTGGTTGGAAACGTTCCTTCGCAGGTGCGGGTCACGCTGGAGGCGCCAACGAGCGTCATAGACAGGATGGGCTCTCTGGAGAGCGCTGTCAGCGCGTGGGTGGACGTTTCCGGCCTGGAGGCCGGAACGTACGAACTGGAGGTCCAGATCCAGGTGAATCAAGCTTTCCAGCCAGCCCGCCACCGGCAGGTCGTCCCGGGGATCATCACACTCACCCTGGAGCCCCTGGTCGCAAAGACCTTTCCAGTGGAGCTGGAAGTCACCGGCGAGCCAGCGATTGGCTATCAGAAGCGCAACCCCAGACACGATCCCGAATCGGTGACGGTTTCCGGCCCGGCGACCATCGTCGACAGGGTTGTCGAAGTGCACGCTGCGTTGGACATTTCCGGGGCGGTCGAGACCATCACCCGAGAGCTCCCCCTCATGGCGCGCGACGCCAATGAGCAGCCGGTGAATGGGGTTACCGTATCTCCGTCTGAAGTCACCGTAACGCAGCCGATCTTCCTGCAGGGCGGCTATCGCAACGTGATCGTCAGGGTGGTCACCGAAGGGCAGCCTGCCGAAGGGTATAAACTGACCAATATTACCGTGTCTCCATTGAACGTGGTCGTGTTTTCCTCGGACCCGCAACTGGTCAATGACCTGCCGGGGTACGTGGAGACAGAACCGGTGGTTCTGACGGACGCAGAGGACGATGTAAATGTTTTCGTCGGGCTGAGTCTTCCGGAGGGCGTTTCGATCGTCGATGACCAGTTTGTCCTGGTGCAGGTGAGTATCGCGGCCATTGAGGGCAGCCTGACCTTATCGTTACCGGTCACTCCGGTTGGGCTGCTGCCCATCCACGCAGCTTTGATCGAACCGCCGACAGTGGATGTGATCCTTCTGGGACCAGTGCCGATTTTGGATTCGCTCGATTCGTCTGATATTCGCGTCGTCGTGGACGTGACGGAGCTCGACCTGGGCATCTACCAGCTGACTCCCACGGTGGACATCTTACCCGATCGGATAAACGTCGAAACCATCCTGCCCTCGACGGTGCAGGTGGAAATCATCATCGCGCCCACACCCACGCCAACGCGCCTGCCAGATTCGACTCCGATCCCCACGCCTGAACCTTGAGAGATGAACATGCCGAAGCCGGTAGTTGCCCTGGTGGGGCGGCCGAATGTTGGCAAGAGCACGCTCTTTAACCGCCTCGCCGAAGAGAGGTTGGCAGTTGTCGATGCTGTACCCGGGACCACCCGCGACCGCCTGATGGCGGAGGCGCAGTGGGCGGGTGTATTCTTTACCATTGTGGATACTGGCGGCATCGACCCCACCCAGGCGGGAGAAAAACGGTTCGGACAGCCCCTTTCGATCGGCTCCGCTGAGTATATCGAGCCGATTAAAGCCCAGGCTGAGATCGCCATCCGAGAGGCCGATGCAGTCCTGTTCATGACAGATGCCGAGAGCGGCGTAACCCCGGCGGATCAGGAGGTGGCGCAGATCCTGAGGAAACATCAGCAGCTGCGCAATGGCGAGCCCTGGCCGCCTGTGATCCTGGTTGTCAACAAGGCGGACAATAAGCAGCGCCGTGAGCAGGCTTACCAGTTTTACGAGCTCGGCATGGGGGAACCTTATCCCATCTCGGCGCTGCACGGGATCGGGACAGGCGATTTACTCGATGCACTCGTGGCGGTTCTGCCGAAGGCTGCCGAGGAAGAGGAAGACGATTCGATCCGGATCGCGATCGTCGGCAAGCCCAATGTTGGGAAATCCAGCCTGCTCAACCGGATCCTGGGGGAGGAACGGGCGATAGTCAGCCCGATTCCTGGCACCACGCGCGACGCAGTGGATACCAGGCTGCTCTACGCGGACATCCCTATCACCCTGATCGATACAGCCGGGATCCGGCGGCGGGGAAGAATCGAACCCGGAGTGGAAAAGTACAGCGTCCTGCGTTCCATGCGAGCGATCGAACGCGCCAGCGTGGCGCTCCTCCTGCTCGATGCGACCACAGGCGTGACTGCTCAGGATGCCCACATTGCCGGTTTCATTTTAGATGCTGCCAGGAGCGTCGTCCTCCTGGTGAATAAGTGGGACGCTATTCCGAAGGATTCTTACACGATGGACAGATTCACCCAGACTATCCGGTCCGAGCTCAATTTCCTGCCGTACGCCCCGCTCCTGTACATATCTGCGAAGACCGGGGAGCGGGTTGACCAGGTGTTGCCACTGGCGCTCCGAGTCCAGGAGGAGAGACTGGTGCGTCTCACTACTTCTCAATTGAACCAGATATTGCAGAAGGCACAGGACAGGCATCCTGCTCCAAGCCATGCCGGCAGACAGCTTAAGATATATTACGGCACCCAGGTGCGCAGTGATCCGCCGACATTTCTAATCTACGTGAACGACCCGCAACTGGCCCATTTCACTTACCTGCGTTACCTGGAGAACCAGGTGCGAGATGTATACGGCTTCCTAGGGACACCGATCCGCCTGGTCCTTCGCCCCCGGCGATAATTCTGCCCGACCTGAAAATAGCCTTCCAGATCCGCCACCCACTCCAAGATTGGTAAGTTTTCATCTTTCTTAAGTACCCTTGTCCACACCCTGAACCGGTTTTATAATCCTTCGATAAGGTGAGCATGGAAAGTCAATTAGACCAGTACCACTCTGAGCCCGTTTCAGATTCTCAAGAGCAGAAACAGCCGCCCTCCGGCTTTTTACGCTTTTTCCTTGATGTTTTGGAGACGCTGATCCTATCGGTTGTACTCTTTGCCGCCATCAACGCCGTTTCGGCGCGGATTCGGGTCGACGGCGCCAGCATGGAGCCGACATTGCAAAGCGGTGAATTCGTGATCGTGAACAAGCTGGCTTATTTTCTCGGCGAACCAAACTTGGGCGACGTGATCGTTTTCCATTTTCCCCGCGACCCGGATCAAGAATATATTAAAAGAGTGATCGGGCTGCCGGGCGACCGGGTTGTCATCAAGGGCGGGAAGGTGTACGTCAATGGAGAACTGCTTCAAGAGGACTACATCGCTGCGCCGCCTGTATACGAAATCACTGTTGACGTGCCGGTCGATTCACTATACGTGCTGGGAGATAACCGCAACAACTCGTCTGATTCCCACAATTGGGGACCAGTCCCGATGGATTATGTGGTTGGTAAGGCTATTTTTATTTACTGGCCGCCAACCCAGTGGGGCGTCGTCGATCAGACTTCCACTGCCAGTGCGGCGCCTTGATAATGGTGATGGTATGCTTCGATGAGCACACAAGAGACCACCCCCGAGGATGATTTAAAGAGCGTGCTTTACCCCTGTCCGGAATGTTCGGCGGGTGTCATGCGGATGGAATACACGACATACTTTACCTGGCTGAATGACGAATTGATAACCGTCCCGAATTTTCCGGCCTGGAAGTGCGATGTCTGCGGGCGGCGTGACTTCGACCCGCGCTCGGTCACCTGGCTAAACACCCTGCTCAACCCGGCGACAGGTCGTTCCGCCAGCCGGCGGGTGCGCCGCAGACCGAGACACCCACGAAGCGACCAGCCTCAGCCCTGATCCAGTTCTATTGTTTTTCCAGATCCAGATAAGGCTGCGCCAGGTAGAGCGCAGCCAGTGTTTTTGCATCCCGGATCTGGCGCTCGGAGATCAGTTCGAAAGCGCGAGCTGGCTTCAGGCTCACCACCTGCAGAATCTCGTCCTCGTCCCCGGGCAAGGGATCTGGCCGCAGGCCGGTCGCCAGGAAAATATACATGTATTCGGTCGAATATCCCGGTGCCAGGAAGAATTCCCCGAGCTTCTCCAGACGGCTGGCGGACATGCCAATTTCCTCTCTCACTTCACGCAGGGCACAGGCCTCAGGTTCTTCACCGGGTTCGAGGGTCCCGGCGGGAAGTTCCAGGATCTCGCCGCCAGCGGAATGTCGGTATTGGCGGACGAAATACACCTGGCCATGGGGATCGACTGGGACCAGGGTCACTGCTCCTGGGTGATCGACGATGTCCAGCCAGGTCTCTTTTCCGTTCGGCAGGCGGATCAATTCACGGCGCACAGCGAATGCTTTTCCTTGATAGACGGTCTCGGACCTCAAAGTCTTAATCTGCATGTTTCCTCGGAGGATAAAAGGAGTAGCCGGTCGATCATCCCGGCTACTCCAGAATTGGTCATTCGGCGCGAGAGGAGTTGACTCAAGGTATCTGGATCGTCGTCCCGGCCGTCAGGGTATAGGGCTTCGAGAGGTTGTTCGCCAGGATGATGGCGTTCGGGTCGACATCGCCGAACTCGCAGGCGATGGAATAGATGGTATCGCCGGATCGGACGGTGTAGCTGGTCGGGTGAGCTTTCAATGCTCGCTCGCCGGAGAATTTGTTGCCAGTTTGAGGGATCTTCAGCGTGTAGCCAACAGGCACCACAGTATTCAAACCCAGGCCGTTCAGGCTGAGCAGCTCGCTGACGTTCAGATTAAAGCGCCGGGCAATGCAAAAGGGGAACTCTCCCTTCTGGAGCTGGTACGTGGTCGGTAGACCAGGAGTTGGGGTTGGGACGACCACTGGCGGAGAGGTCGGGGCTGCCGTTTGTGGAGGTTCGGTCACCTGGGGAGTGGCTGCGGCGGTTGATGCAGGGGAGGTCTCCGTGCCGGAGACGGGCGGTTGGGTCGCCTGCGGGGTTGCCCCGCCTCCAGCAGCCGCAGTCTGGGTGGCGATGTTGCCCAGTTCGGCCTGCAGGGTGCCCATCGCAGAATCCACCGTCGGAGACGTGGGCGGAGGTGTCGAGGCGGAGAGCTGACAGCCAGCAAGACTTGTGACGAGCGAGACCAACACGATCAAAATCATGAACCGTCTGAACGTCATGGGTTCCTCCTTAGGAGAATCGCCTGTTCGCAGGGATCGATTTGGCAAATGATCTTTCATTTTTTTCGAATTTGACCACGATACTAGCACAATCCCGGGGTTGCGTCAAGCACGAGCTCAATGCCCAGGGGGTCCTTTTGTATTCTTACGAGCGGACAAAATCCTGGGATTGAACGCCAGAAGAGCCTGGATGAGCACATCCTTCACCCTCCCGGGATCAGGAGCCCGCTTCTCTCCGGTAATTCCAGGGCAATTGCGCCTGCCAGCCTGGGTGCAAGGAATGTACCAGGAATCGGTTTGGGGGATCCGCTGTGGGAGTCCCGGTGAGTTGGCCAACTGGCTTATTCGAAGGGACGTAATAGGCTTTCTTGATACAGGGGTTTCGCCACAATGATCAAGCGATGGGTGTTGCTCTCCCGCGGCCAGCAGGTGATCAGCGTCAGTCGTTCGTCCCGGGAGGGAAGGATCCATCGAGCGTTTTCCATGCGGACATCGATCTGCTCGTATTTTTCTTTCAGGATCATCTTGTTGGTGATCTGGTACGTAAAGATGCTCTGGGATGAGTAGACCTGGATCACATCGCCGATTTCAACGTCGACCAGCCTGCCGAAAACCGCACCGGCGACATTGTGATGGCCGTTGAGCACGGTGTTGCCAGCCTCGCCGAGGAGGGCGGAATCCGGATGCCAGCCGGCGGTGTACCTTTCCGGGGCCAGCCACTGCTTGTATTGGCGACCGCTTACCTTCACGAACGTTATCTCTGCTGGAACCACAGGAGCGTCCAGTCCAATGGATGCGATCACGAGCCGCTCCGGTATTTCTGGAGAGGCTCGGACAGGGGAGGGGATTCGTAGTTCCGCGCCAGCAGACAGCCCTGGGGAAATATCCTCACCGGTTGATATTTCTTGAGAGTTTAATAGTTTAGAGGATGCGGCTGACGGAGTCTCTGGAGAGGCAGCTGGGGCTGCATCCAATGCAACCTCAGCGGTTGCCTGCTCGCTCGACAGCTCCGGGGCCAGTTCCCCGGCTGCGTATCCGACCAGCTCTCCAATGTGAGGGAAATAGGCCTCGCTCGCCTCGCGAATCAGGGTAGAAGTGCCTGCCGCTCCGTAGAAGGCGAGCAGGACTCCAAGGGCGATCGCCCAGCGGCTCGAGAGTATGCGCTGCATCACTCCGGTTTTCTAGAGCGGCTGAACCGAGCGGCAATCCCCTGGAACACCAATCCCAGGCCAAGAAGCCCGATCCCCATACGCAGGAGCAACCGGCTGTAAAAAGCAGTTCCCGATCCTCCGCCTGACAGATCCGCACCGGTGACGGGGATGAGGAGCGGGCCAGGCGTCGTGTTGGCTGGCGGCGTGGGAGGCTCAAGCGTGGGCGGAGGCGTCCGGGTTGGGTGGGAGGGTGGGATAGAGGTGGGTGTCAGAGACGGACCGGGGTTTTCAGGAGTGTCAGTCGGTTCTGGCGGGAGTACGGTTGGCAGGACGGTCCCGGTGATCGTTGGCGTGGGACTGGGTTTGGGCGGTGTGACGGTGATCGATGTGGTCGGGGTCGCGGTCAGTGTTTCAGTCGTCTCGGTCGCGGTTGGCGTATAGGTCGGGATCGGCGTTTCGGATGGCACGGTGGCGGTCGGTGTAAAGGTTGGGAGCGGCGTGTCGGTCGGCAAGCTGCTGGTGCGTACACGCAGCCCCACGTTGAGCGAGCCCAGACCGGTGGTCGTAAACACGACCCGGTAGCTGCCATGAGGCAGGCGGCCCTCCAGTTTTTCGGACCCGCCGTGCGCCCCGGCCAGCCCATCTGCCACCGCAAAGTTTCCTAAAGGCGTATCGACATGGCCGGTTTCGTCCGTCTGGCAGTCGCCAGCGGCGCAATCCAGGGGGCAGCCTTGCTTGTCGAAATCCTGGTAATAAAATAAGGTCAAGACCACGTCCATCTCTGGCTCGGCTATTTCAAAAGTCCATTCCGTAGAGAGATTCCTGGGTGGCGGAGCAAGCCGCACAGTCTGCCCCCAATCGTCGGGGGGAGTGCAGGCCTGGTCCCCGTTGCCAGGATTCTCCTGGAGTGTTTCGGCAGCTTCTGCGGGCAGGTGGACTGCGGAAAGCACCAATCCCACCAGCAGGAGGGCGCTTCCCAGGACTGCGCTGAACTTCGCTGCTCTCTTTAGAATTATTTCGAATTGAACGTTCATCTTATTGCCTTGAAGAATTTTCTCCAGATGGTCTGTTCTCGGATAATAAACGAAACCGGCTTTAAGGGCCGGTTTCGCTGCTTGCTACCCGAAGACCTTCCTGCCGATCAGGGCAGGGAAGCGACCAGTTTGGGCCGACGGATCATCGCATTCCCAGTTGAAGTACCTGTATTATTAAAATTCCTGACGGATAACTTGTCTAGACAGTTAATATACACTAGTACTTAAGTAATGGTTCATTCATCTTTATAAACGTTTGTTAATCAAATTTGTTACAGGTTTTGGTTAGAAATTGGTTTTAATAACTGCCCTTGACCAGGGGCGCTTCGACGGTCGGGGAGAAGTCTACTCCCGATGTGCGCAATCGGATTGCCTGTATAATCCCTGTATGACTTCCAATTCGGCGGGCTGCTCGTGAAATTCAAATTGAAGTCGAACCAGGCGAGAGAAGTTGTGTTGCTCCTGTCGCTGTGTGTGCCTGTTCTCGCCTGCAATTTTCCTTTCCGCCGGCCGGCAGGAGACGCGTTTGCCGAACTCCGTGCGACCCTCACCGCGCTGGCTCCTTCTCTCCAGGGAGAGACGACAATGCCCACAGTTTTTCCGGGGACCTCCGCATTCGAGGGGCTGCAAACTGCCACGCCCCCCGCCATGCCGGGCGGAGCGCCAGCACCACCAGCCGCTGACGAAAGCGGCGCACACTACCGATATTATGCACAGCCAGGGGACACGCTCCTTTCGATCAGCCTGCGGTTTGGCGTCAGCCCGGATGAGATCACTGCTTCTCAACCCATCCCTTCCGCTGGTCTGGTCCCGGCTGGACTTGAACTGACCGTGCCCAACGTCCTTGGTCAGACGCCGTACCCCAGCGCTCTGCTCCCAGATAGCGAGATCCTCTATTCCCATACTGCTACCGGTTTCAATGTGGATGAGTTCGTTGCCGCGGCTGGGGGTTACCTGAACAGCTATACAGAGATCGTTGACGAAGTGGAGCTCCCCGGGGTCGAAATTGTGAAGAAGGTGGCGGTAGAAAATTCCATCAACCCGCGTCTGCTGCTGGCGTTCCTCGAATACCGTTCCAGATGGGTTTTCGGTCAGCCAGACGACCACTCCCGAATCGACTACCCGATCGGGTTTTTCGTCCCGGGATACCGGGGGCTGTACGACGAGTTGCTCCTGACGGCCACCCAGCTGGGCATTGGCTATTACGGCTGGCGGGCGGGGACGCTGACAAGTCTGGCTTTCCGTGAGGGGCGTGTGGTTCGACTCAGCCCCGGGTTAAATGCAGGCTCCGTCGCGCTCCAGGTGCTGTTTTCCAAGTTTTACAAAGAGGGGGAATGGGTGGGGGCGCTGTACGGGGATAGCGGCTTCATCCAGCTCTACCAGCTGCTTTTTCCGGACCCCTGGAACAGGAGCGCCGCCGCCGGCCCTATCTTCCCTCCCCCGCTGGAGCAGCCGCCTCTGGAGCTGCCATTCCAGCCGGGACAGCGCTGGAGTTTCACCGGTGGTCCACACCTGAGCTGGAATTCGGGCAGCCCGCGCGGCGCGGTTGATTTCTCCCCTGTTACCGGCCTGCCCCCGTGCGCGCCCACAGATGTTTTCGTGACGGCTTCCGCCGCGGGGGTGGTCACCCGTTCCGGTGACAACCTGATCGCGATCGACCTGGACGGTGATGGCTTCGAAGGGACCGGCTGGGTAGTGATTTACCTCCACCTGACGGGGATCGAAGGGATCGCACCCGGAAGCCCGGTCGGGCAGGACACTCCGCTGGGACACCCCTCCTGCGAAGGGGGTAAAGCCACCGGGACGCATGTCCACATGGCGCGTAAATACAATGGTGAGTGGCTGCCGGCAGGCGATCCATTGCCATTTGTCTTGAGCGGTTGGAGGGTCCAGGCCGGGAGCAGGAGCTACGAAGGCTACTTGCTGAAGGGCGATCAGGTCGTGTCTGCCAACCCCGGCGGCTCAGGCAGTTCGGTGATCGAGCGGTGAGATTGGCCTGAATCAGCTGTCCGGGGCGATCAGCGAGCCGCAATAGCTGCACCTGGCGCTGGCGGCGTCGATCCATTCCACCTCGGGACCGAGGACCGGTGCTCCGCAACTCGGACACTGCGGCGGCAGAACGGCTTTCCGGATCCCCATTGGAAGGGGTCGAGTCGCCGGCAAGATCTCCACCCGGTCGCGGAACTCTTCCACCAGGCGATCTGCAGCCGCGGGCATCCCCCTGCTTTTCAATTTCTGGATGATGTTCCGCAGGAAGATCGCCGGGCGCTCAGGCAGATCGAGCTGCAGAAACTGGGTGAGCGCCGCCCTGGCCTCAGCGACAGCCAGTTCTTCGTTTCTTGCATCGGCGTAGGCGTGCGCGGCGCGCGCGTGCAGGTTGGCAGCGCGACCAGGTTTCCCGTCCGCTTCCATCTTCCCGGCGAGCTGGACGAAAAGCGGAGCTGCCATGTCCGGCTGGCCTCGGGCGGAGAAGCTGTTGGCGGTTGCGAGTACTTTCCTCGGCGGCAGGTTGAGCGGACTGCGTTTGGGGCGATGGGGGCGAGGAGGGCGGAACATCATCGTCAGTTTTCCTCAAATGTTGCGAAGTGATTCAGCTGGACATCCAGTGTGCGGGCCAGGTCGACCAGCCGTCTGGGATCGATCAGTTCGGGTCTGTCCTCCGGAGTATGGATGACCGATGCCGTCAGTTCTTTGGCCCGATCGGAGGTGAGCGCCAGCGCCGGGACCCCGTTCATCATGAACAGCATGGGATCCCCCTGAAACCACTGCAGTCCTTCGTGGAGATTTGGGTTAGCGGAAAATGCCCGCCAGATTAACCCTGCGAGATCATCCTCTCCCATTCAATTAAACCACATTTGCAAACGTTGGGTCTCGAAGGCGCGTTTCTCGTCCAGATAACGCGGAGAAGGATCAGTGAGGGTGACCTCTGGCTCGGGCTCGGCGAGGAAGCGCCCCTGGACCATCATCGCCAGCCCACCGCCCACTTCAAGGTAACAGCCGCCTTCTCCACGGAACGCGGCGTCTGATGACTTGCCGGCGGACTGAGCCGAAATGCGGTCGGCGACGACCTCCCCCATCGCTTCGGCAAACACGCCGGCTTTGGGCAGGGGTTTACCGTTCGCCATCATAATCTGGACCACGTCGCCGATGGCGTACACACCCGGGGAATGGGTCTCGAGAGTGCGCGGGTCCACCGGCACCCAACCCGAGTCGTCGACCAGCCCGCTTTCGCGGACGACTGAAGGGGGTTGGTGCGGCGGAACGGCGAACAGAAGGTCGAACGGACGACGGGCGCTGGCAAACACGACCTGACCTGCTTCGACAGAGGTCGCCTTGTGGTTCGGCAGGAAGGTGATGCCGTTCTCGGCAAGCCGCCCTTCGATCACATCGCAGCCCACCTGGCCGAGGACTGGCAGCGACATGGGTTGCGGTGAAAACACTTCGACTGCTGCCTCCACCCGGCGAGCCCGGAAAGATTCATTGATGAGTAGGGCCATTTCGAATGGCGCAGGCGGACATTTGTAGGGATTGCCAAAGATACCGATCATCAGCATGCCACCCCGGAATTCTTTCAGGGCTTTCGAGGCGCGCGGGATATCCTCCGCGTCGTAGACGTTGAACGCCTGTTCCGCCAGACCCGGCACAGCCTCCGGCGCCAGCTCTGCGCCGAGGGCGATCACCAGGGCATCCGCTTCCATGCGGTGTTCGCCAACGACGGCGGCGCGAGCCGGTGGATCGATCTCGTTCACCGACTCACGGATCACCTGGATGCCTTTCCGGGCCAGCCGGTCGAGGGAGGCATGCCCGGCGCCGGGGGCCGACATGCCGACCAGCTCCCAGGTCTTGCGGAAGCCGACTGCGAAATGGTCGCTCCGGTCGACGAGGATGACTTCGTCTCGGGGGTTGAGTTGTTGTTTGAGGCGATGGGCGGTCGCCAGCCCACCGAAGCCGCCGCCTAATATCAAGACTCGGTTCATTGGGTCGCTCCTTATTTCTGATATCTTGGTAGATATTCGACTCTTCCCAACCCTATGAAGTGATCATCCTGCGTCAACAGGGTCGCATCATACGCTCGAGTGGTGGCGAGGATGATACTGTCCTTCACCGGTATTTTCATCTCGACCGAAATCTTTGCTGTGCTCAGAATGACCCGCATCTTCTGACCCGGCTTCACCCCGAGTAGCATGCGTATTTTTGTGGGATCACCACCTGATATTTCGGCGAGACGGTCACAAATATCATACAGATCTCCGATCGAACCAAATATCGTTATACGATTATAACTTCCCAACCTGGAATACTCCATGCAAAGCATGAAATAAAACGCCCCGCGTATTCGTCACGCGGGGCGTTTGTTCCAGGTGCAAATCCCCTGATTATGCTGATTGATCGACCAGGCGCGGCCTGAACTTATACCCATAAACGATCATCCCCCGCTCGTCGCCATCCTGGCGGAGGCGGCGGGTGACCATCTCTACCGGCGCGCCGATGGAAACCGGCTGGTCGCCCAGGTCGGTCAGTTGGGCAGTTACCAGCGGGCCTTCCTCCAGCCTGATCAACGCCACAGTGTAGGGAATGTACTCTTCGTACCCGGCGGGGGCGTCGTAGATCGTGGTGTAGGAATAGATGTTCCCGCGACCGCTGAAGGTATATTGGGTCTTCGCTTCCTGCCGGCACTCCGGGCAGACATCACGCGGAGGGAACAGCCTGGCTTTGCAGTGCGGGCAAACCTCGCCGACCAGTTGATAGCGTTGGTTCTTCAGTCGCCAATGGCGTGGAACTTCCATAATCTAGTGCTCCTCGATACCGGTGGTAAGTGAAATACCTCACCAGAATTTATTTCTGGCAGTCTACCGATCAGAAACTATCAAGAACTATCAAGATTCGATCCTGAGGATTTTGAAAGGTCCGGTATGCTTCGATCATCCCAGCCCATTCTGCGCAAAGGTCAGAATTGGCAAAACAAGGATTGCCATACCCGCGAATACCAGAGTGGAAAATCCCAACGCCGTTATCCAGCCTCTTTTTGTGTGATTAAACAGGAGGACCGCGGCCACGACTGACGTGTGATCAGGCAATAAAGTCTAGAATAAGGCAATTATCCGCCCAGCCTTTCAAGCACATGAGTCACAGCGGAGGAAGCCGGACCGCCAAGGCACTGGGTCATTGCCCGCCGTGCACCGGGGACCTGGTTGGCTCCAGCCTGGCCGCGCAGCTGCAGGGCAGCCTCCACGATCTGGTAAACGCCGGTCGCCCCAACCGGGTTGCCGCGCGCTTTCAGCCCACCATACGCGCTGATGGGTATGGGGCCTTGGAGGCCAAGCTGGCCATCCTGGGCCAGCTGCCAGGCTTTTCCTCGTTCTGCGAGCCCGGCCGCTTCCAGAGACAGAGCCGCGTAGATCGAATAAGCGTCGAACAGCTCGAAAAGGTCGACGTCCCGGATGGAAATCCCCGCCTGGAGGCAGGCGCGCTGGACAGACAGCCGCGCTGCAGAGAAATCAAGCGGGTCCGGGCGGTCGTGCAGGGCCAGGGTGTCTGTCGCGGAGCTCGAACCAGTAATGCGCACCAAAGGGTGGGGAAATCCAGGCGGGAGCAATTCACGGCGGGTGAGGAGCACAGCGGCGGCGCCGTCGGCGTTGGGGGCGACGTCGAACAGGTTGAGAGGATCGCTCACCAGGCTTGCCCGGTCGTATGCGTCCTTGCTGATCGCCTTCCGGAAAAACGCGTTTGGGTTAGTTGCGCCGTTCGCATGGGCCAGGATCGGGAAACCGGAGAAGCAGTCGTGGGGCACTCCGAATTCATGCATGTACCGGCGCATGAGCAACGCCGCCTGCGCCGTGGGTGTCAGCCCCTGGACCGCTTCGAAGTCACCGTCGAGCGTGGCCGCCACTGCAGACTCCACGCTGCTGCCGGTCTGATCGGTCATCTTCTCCACACCGACGACCAGGGCAGAATCTGCTGCGCCTGCCCGGAGCATCAAATACGCCTGGCGGAATGCCAGGCCTCCCGAGGCGCCGGCGCCTTCAACGGTAATGGCCTCGATGCCAGCCAGCCCGGAGAAGTCAGCGATCAGCGCGCCCAGGTGCGCCTGATCTGAGATCGAAGGCGCAAGCAGGTTGCTCACGAAAAGCGCCTGGGGCTCGATCCCGCCGGCCTCCTCTAAGGCAGCTGTTATCGCCTGAAGCGCCAGCTCGCGCAGAGAAATATCCCAATGCTCGCCGACCGGAGTCTGACCCAGGCCGGCAATCACGATGTCTGTCATCTTATTTCATCAACAGTTTTCCCCGCATGCGGGTATAGGTGGCGTAGTCGATCTCTGTGCGGCGGTCGATGTACGCCTGTGTGCTGGGAGCCCTGTCTCGCCTGTCCAGGATGGCTTCGGTGACTTCGAGGTCGAAGGCATCCGATCCGGCACCTGAACCGAAGGAGACCATCAGGATCCGGTCTCCCGGCCTGGCGACGTCCAGAATGGCGGTCAGGCCGATGATCGCCGCGCCGGCGTAGGTGTTTCCGATCACGGGCACCAGCAGACCAGCCGCGGTCTGTTCGGGTTTAAAACCCAACATGGCTGCAACCCGCTGGGGGAATTTCGTGTTGGGCTGATGGAAGACGGCATACCGGTAATCCGCTGCGGTAGTCCCCACCGCTTCCATCAGCGCTTTGCCGGCTTCCGTGATGTGCGCGAAATAGGCGGGCTCGCCTGTGAACCGCTGGCCGTGTTCGGGGTATCTTTGATGGGCGCGCCGCCAGAAGTCGGGAGTGTCGGTGACGTACGAATAGGCAGCGATGATCTTCACCAGGGATTCATCCGCTCTCCCGAGGATGAAAGCTGCCCCGCCCGCCCCTGCCGTATATTCCAGTGCATCCCCAGGGCGGCCCTGGGCGATGTCCATGCCAATCGCCATGGCGTAGGGGGCCATGCCGGAGCCGACGAAACCGATGGCAGCGACCATGGCTTCCGTCCCGGCCTTGCAGGCGAACTGCCAGTCGGCAGCCTGGACGTTTGGCACTGCGCCGATGGCTTCTGCCACGATGGTCGAGGTTGGTTTGACAGCGTAAGGGTGCGATTCAGATCCAACCCACACGGCCCGGATCTGATCCGGGCTCACGCCGGCCCGGGCGAGGGCGTTCCTGGCAGCTTCGATCGACATCGTCGCCACGTCTTCGTCGATCCCGGCCACGGCTTTCTCTGAAATTGGCAGCCCGCCTTCTCCGCCGGTCCAGACCCGGGCAACTTCCGCTGCCGGCAGCCGGTAGCGGGGGACGTACGCGCCGTATCCGATGATGCCGACTGCTTGAACGGGCTGGAGTATTTTTGCGTCGCGCATAGTCGATTGATGTTCTCCCTGATCTATAAAAGAGACTTTGGACGTTGGACGGAAGACGGACGTGACAATCAGTTATGTCCATCGTCGTCCGTCATCTATCATTCGTCGTCTGTCCCCGGTCTTTCACCCATGTTTTCAGAATTTTCTCCGCCCGGTCGATACGCACGGTTTTCTCTTCGACCAGGCGGGTGGCCAGTTGTTCGATCATCTCCCCTGTCGCGCCAGCCGCAATGGCGACCTGGCGGGCGTGCAGCGACATGTGGCCGCGCTGGATGCCTTCGGTCGCCAGGGCGCGCAGCGCAGCCAGGTTCTGAGCCAGCCCGACCGAGACGATGATCTCGGCCAGTTCGGACGCGGTGCCCACCCCCATCAATTTCAGCGCCGCCCGTGCGGCAGGGTGAACGCGGGTGGCTCCACCGACGATGCCGACCGCCATCGGCATCTCGAGAGTCCCCACGAGGTTTCCCTGGTTGTCCTGGCTCCAGGTGCTCAGGCTCGTATAGCGTCCTTCCCGGGCAGCATACGCGTGCGCCCCCGCCTCGACCGCCCGCCAGTCGTTGCCGGTGGCGATCACCACGGCGTCCACGCCGTTCATAATGCCCTTGTTGTGGGTGGCTGCCCGGTAGGGATCGGCAACTGCGAAAGCCCAGGCTGCAACGATCCCCTGGCAGACTTCTTCCCCGGTGAACTCTCCAAAGGCGAGCGCGGCTGTGGGGATACCGCAGCTTGCTCGCGCCAGGCGGCGGTCAGCCAGGTTCGAGAGGATGCGCAGGTGGGCGCGCCCACCGGCAATCGCTTCGACGATCGGCGCCAGGCGCTCAACGGCCGTGTTGACCGCGTTGGCGCCCATTGCATCCCGCACATCATAGATCAGGTGCAGGACCAGGAAAGGCCCGATAGGGGAATCCTCGACCGCCCGCACCTGCAGGTCGCGCGGCCCGCCGCCAAGCTGCCGCAGGACCGGGTCGACTTCGGCAGCTTCGGCCAGCAGCCGCGGCTTTTGCGCCAGCAGGGCCTCTCGCGCTGCGACCAGGTCGGGCACAGACAGCAGCTGGATCTGGCCGATCATCTCTGGAGGATCTGCCTGTGCGGTGAAACCGCCGCCGGCGCGCGCGAGCTTCGCCATGTATGAAGCCCCGGCGACGACGGAGGGTTCCTCGATCGCCATCGGCACCAGCACCTCGCGCCCATTCACGACGAAGTTCAGCGCGATCCCGAGCGGCAGTCCGAACACCCCCGCCACGTTTTCGATCATGTGATCGGCCTGATCAGCATCCAGGCCTGCCTCGCCAGTAAGCGCGGCGAGATCGCCGGCGGTAAGCCAGCCGCGTTTGAGCAGCTCGGCACGGCGATCGGCCAGGGAAAGATTATAGAAACCAGGAATCCGCGAGCTGGTCATCCAGATCCTTTGCCTGAAATGCAACCCAACCACCGTAACTTATCCGCCATTTCCTGGCAAAAACTATCAGATCAGAGGGAAATCGCGTCCGGGAGAGGACTTTTCAACTTTTATGCAGCTGCTCAATCGAACAAATGTATTTGCCTGAATCGATCAGGAGACCATCGATCCGGTGGATGAAATCGTGTAAAATATTACGATGTGAGTAAAGTTCCATGGTGATCCTGACGCGGGAACAGTTAGAAGAAAGACTGGCTGCTTTGCATCAGGCCAGCCTGGAGCTGGTCAGAGATCTCTCCTTAGATGTAGTCCTTGATCAAATTGTGAATCTGGCCCGCGAACAAGCGGGTGCGCGGTACGCGGCCCTTGGGGTGGTCGATGAAGAGGGCAGACTGACCCGTTTCATCCCAATTGGAATGACGCCAGAGGAGATCCGGCTGACCGGACATCCGCCGGTAGGCAAAGGCATGATCGGCGCCTTGAAGCGCGAGCGGCGGACCATCCGTATCCCGGAGATCAGCGCCGACCCGCGCAGCGCAGGATTCCCCCCGAACCACCCGGTGATGCATTCTTTCCTGGGGGTGCCGATCATGTCTGGGGACCGCCTGCTGGGGTTGATTTACCTGACCGACAAAGAAGATCACCCCGAGTTCACCGAAGCAGACGAGCGCGTGATCGAGACTCTGGCGGCCTACGCAGCAGTGGCGATCAACAATGCCCGTCTGTACGCGGAGGTGCTCGACCGCGACCGTATCCTGACCCGCCGCAACCAGGACCTGGCTCTGCTGAACGATCTGGCTGCCGACATGGCTGGCAATTTGGAGATCGAGGATATCCTGAACCTCACCATGAGCAAGGTGTTGGAATACCTCGATGTCGACGCGGGGGAGATTTTCCTGAGCGAAGAAGGCGGGCAGATCTACCGGCTGTCTCTCCACGCGGGGGACATTGTCAACTCATTCTGGACCCGCAGCAATTTTTCGATCGGCGAAGGTCCCGTCGGGCAGGTGGCGGAGAGCGGAAAGCCGCTGGTCAGTCTGAATCCCTATAAGGAATTCCGATATCTGCGCCGCTCTGTGGGGGAGGCCGGCCTGGACTGCCTGGCGTGCGTTCCTCTGAGCGCTCATGGAAAGGTCCTGGGGGTGATGTGCGTCGCTGCCCGGGAGCCTCACCAGTTTGACGAGCGCATCATCGATCTGCTGCTCTCAATCGGCACCTGGGCAGGACTGTCGATCGAGAACGCTCGCCTGCACCGGCAGGAACGCCGCCTGGCCGTGTTAGAGGAGCGGGAGCGGATCGGCATGGACCTCCATGATGGGATCATTCAATCGATTTACGCAGTCGGACTGGCGCTGGAATATTCCCGCAGCGTCATCGAGGAAGACCCGAAAGCAGCCCGGGCCAAGATCGACCAGGCGATTGAAGGGCTGAACCACGCCGTACGCGATATCCGATCCTACATCCTCGATCTGCGCCCGCGCCAGCTGCGGGGGGAAGACCTGATGGTGGGTTTGCAAAAACTGGTCGACGAATTCAGCACCAATACGCGGATCCACACCATCCTGGTAGGACCCAAGGATGGACTGGTCGGGCTGCCTACCGCCAACGCCACCGCGCTCTTTCACATCTGCCAGGAAGCTCTGGCGAACGTCGCCAAGCATTCCAAAGCCACCCAGGCTGAGATCCACCTGTGGACCAGCGGAGGCCGCGTGATCCTGGAAGTGAGCGACGACGGCAAAGGGTTCGATCTGCGCAAGATGAGTATCACCCTGGGACACGGCCTCTCGAACATGCATGTACGGGCACAAAAGGTGGGGGGAGATGTCGAGATCACCTCTGAGCCCGGCAGCGGTACGACCGTCCTGGTGTGGGTGCCCCGCCACGCGTCGAACTACCCACCCGGAGTGGGAAAAGCCAGTTAACAGCCGGACCGTAAGCTGACTGCGTTTCTGGTCAGGGTTTTATATTCCAATTACCTTTAGCCAGGTATGGAGATCATCACCAGCCGGAGCAATCCCAGGATCAAAAAGGCGCGCGCCCTGCGCCAGCGCAGGCAGCGGGAGATCGAGGGCGCTTTCCTGGTCGAAGGGATCCATCACGTTGGGGCAGCAATTGAAGCGGGAGCGGCGCTGGAAATCCTGTACTACGCGCCGGACCTCCTGGAAAGCTCTTTCGGCGAGAAACTGGTCGCGGAGGCCGCCAGCCGGGGCGTCCTGTGCCAGCCCGTCGCTGCGGAAGTCTTTCGTTCCCTGGCTGACAAGGAACATCCGCAAGGGGTCCTGGCGGTCGTGCGCAGGCCGGAGGCGAGCCTCAACGAGATCGGCCCGGAGGATTTCACCTGGGGGGTGGCGCTTGTCGCTCCGCAGGACCCGGGGAACGTCGGCGCAATCCTGCGCACGATCGATGCCGTGGGCGCCGCTGGGCTGCTCCTGCTGGACGGTGGGGTGGATGCCTATCACCCCACCGCCGTGCGCGCGAGCATGGGGGCGATCTTTCGCCTGCCGGTCATCGAGGCGGCGTTCGCCGACTTCGTCCGATGGACCGGCGATCGCGGCTATCACATTTATGGGACCTCGGCGCACGCTTCCCTGGACTACCGGCGCGTGGCCGAATATCAAAGACCCCTGATTTTGCTCTTCGGGAACGAGCAGGTTGGGCTGACGTCCGAACAAGCCGCGGCCTGCGAAGCGGTGGTCACCCTGCCCATGCGCGGCCGCGTGACTTCGCTCAACCTGGCCGTCGCTGCGGGGGTCTTGTTGTACGATTTATTTGACCGCTTCGATCCGGACAGTCACTCCATCTGGAAGTAGAAGTCCTTCTTGAGAGGCGAATCGTACAGGTAGATTTTCTCGAATCCCGGTTCGCCCGAGTTGGAAGGGCTCCTTCCGCAGGGGGTGAAGACCAGGGTCGTGAATCTGGTGAGATCGACCTCCCCTGAAGCGGTCAGTCCGCACGCCACCGTGGTGTGGGAATAGACCGCTCGCGGCACTGTAAATTCCCGGGTCTCGTCGGAAGGCGTGGCAAGGAAGTAGACCCGCGCGCCGTCGGGCGAAAGCAGGCTGAGGAATACGAATCGGTCGGTTCGATTGATAATCGTCAGCCGGATCAGGTCCTCTTCTGCAGCTGAGGCGCCGATTACGCCGACGACCAGGGACGCCAAAAGGACCAAAGCCAGTAGGGCAGCATGCTTCGTTTTCATCGAATCTCTCCTTTTCAAAAGTCGGGTTCGTATGGCGATGGGATTCAGAAATTGAATCAGCCCGGATCGATCCTAGATTTCGTGGGTGTCTGCCTGATTTTCAACGCAGATGATTATAACGCTCTTTGGCCGCACTTCCGCAGTTTCAGCCAAACCGATAAGGGACGACCGATGGATCTGTTTAAGTGAGGCAGAAACGCACTGTTTGGCACTCGATATTTTTAGGACTTATACAGTTGGTAAGAGGTTGCTTCTGAACTGCGTAACTCCTAATTTTAATGCGTGTGCCCCGCGCTGTGCACGTGACCGTGCTCGAGCTCTTCGCTGGTCGGGAGCCGTAATCTCGCGATCTTGACCTTAAAGAAAAGTGTTTTCCCGGCCAGTGGATGGTTGAAGTCTAACACCACTTCGTCGGCTTTGATTTCGGATACATACGCGCGCAGGGTTTCTCCGGACTGGCTGTCTTTCATCATCAAGGGCTCGCCGACTGCAAGGGTTAACTTGGCGGGAAATACATTCCGGGGGACTCCAACTACATCTTCGGGATCGCGTTCGCCGTAGGCTTCTGCCGGCGGCACGACCACCTCTTTCTCTTCTCCGACCACCATCCCGGCGACTGCCTTCTCAAGCCCCGGGATGATGTTTCCATGACCTTGCAGGTATTCCAGGGGATCGTCCGCGGAGGACTGGTCGATCACCTTGCCGTCACCGAGGTGAAGGACATATTCAAGACTGACAACGGTCTGATCAGCCACCTGCGTGGGTTCGCTCATCATAGTTTTTCATATCCTTTCTTTTTAGATACCGGCTCAAGGTTTCTACCCTTCATCGGAAAAACACGACCGGCCAGACATGGTAAGTCCGGCCGGCCAAAATTCGAAACCGAAACAAAACTTAGTCCAGTCGCTTTGCATTATACTGTATTCCGAAGCCATGATCACAGTTCCTGAGGGAAATCATCATGCGTGAAATATTCTATCCCACCAGCATTGCAGTCATTGGCGTCTCGGACAGGCCCGATAACCTTGGCCGTAACATCGTCGCTAATCTGATCACTTATGGGTTCAACGGCATCGTTTACGCGGTCGGCCCTGGCGGTGGCGCAATTGAGACCCGGCGCATCTACAAAGCAGTGGGCGATATCCCGGATCACGTCGACCTGGCGGTGATATTGACCCCCGCCAGGACGGTGCCCGGCATCCTGGAGGAATGCGGCGAGAAAGGCATCCGCTGGGCCGTGATCGAGACGGCGGGGTTTCGCGAATACACGGAGGAAGGCCGCCGGCTGGAAGAGGCCATTGCGAATATTGCCGAGAAATATGGCATCCGGTTCGTTGGGCCGAACTGCATCGGCGTGATAAATATGGAGAACGGCATGTGCGTGCCGTTCCCCCGCCTGAAAAAATTCGTCAAGCAGGGCGAGGTCTCGGTGATCACCCAGAGCGGAGGGGTGGGGATGAGCGCGCTGAATATCATGGCGAACGAGGGGTTGGGGCTGAACAAGTTCGTCTCCGTCGGCAATATGCTTGACATCGACGCTGAGGATATGCTGGAATACCTGATCGAAGATGCGGGCACCGGTCTGATCTTCATGTACCTGGAGAGCATCCGGGATGGTCGGCGGCTGATGGATGTCGCCCGCCGGTCCTCAAAGCCGATCATCGTCTTCAAGGCTAATATCGGCAGGCTTGGTCAGAAGATCGCCCTTTCTCACACTGCCTCATTGACCAGCGACGACAGGGTTGTGGATGCGGCCTTCCATCAGGCAGGCATCATCCGCGTCCACGATGCGACCACCTTTGGGAACAGCCTGAAGATCCTGGGGCTGCCTCCGATGCGGGGTCGAAACCTGGCGGTGGTCTCCCGCTCCGGCGGGCAGGCGGTGATCGCCGCCGATGCCTGCGAGCTCTCCGGCTTCAACCTGGCGTACCTGCCTGAACCCTTTTTGAGGGAGATCGAGAGCTACTTCCGGGCGTCGGTCATCCGGCTGACGAACCCGCTCGATCTGGGCGACCTCTTCGATCTGCACCTGTACTCCCAGATCGTCGAAAAGACGCTGCAGCTGGAGGAGGTGGATGGGGTGGTCTTTCTGCACACTTCGCTTTCAGAAGCTGAAAACCGCGCCAGCCGGGAACTGTTGGATCGGTTCATCCAGCTGGTGGAAAAATACAACAAGCCGGTGGCTTATTACCTCTCCGCGGATTCGCAAGAGGTGTCATACCTCAAGCAGAACTACAACTTTCCAATCTTCACCCAGGTGGTTGAGACCATCCGCGCCATGGAACTGAGCCATTATTATTTCCGCCAGGCGCAGCAGATCCACGACCGGGAGAGCGCGCCCGTCTTCGAAGTCGATCGACCCGCGGTGGAGCGGCTGATTACACGGGGCAAAAACGAAGGCCGCGACCTCTTGCTTTCGGAGGCGCTTCAAGTCCTCGAACTCTACGGCATTCGTACGGTCTCCAGCCGGATCGCCAGAGACCTGGACGAGGTTCGTCAGGCGGCGGAAGCGATCGGGTATCCGGTCGTCCTGAAAGTCGTCTCTGGGCAGATCTCGCACAAATCGGATGTCGGCGGCGTGCAGCTGAATCTGCGCGATGAAGCTGCTGTCGCCTCAGCCTATGAAGAGATGTTCGCCCGGGTCCGGAAGGCGCATCCCGAAGACGTTATCGAAGGGGTGCTGGTCCAACCCATGGTCAGCGGAGGCCGGGAGCTGATTCTGGGAGGCAGGCAGGACCCGCAGTTTGGACCGGTTGTGCTGGTCGGGTTGGGCGGGATCTTCGTCGAGGTCTTCTCCGAGGCAGTGGTGCGCGTGGCGCCCATATCCCGCCGTGAAGCCCGGGAGATGGTGGAAAGCCTGCGCGGGTACCCGATTCTGAAAGGGGCGCGCGGGCACAAGCCGGCGGACGTGGATTCTCTGATCGAAGCCCTGCTGCGATTGTCCCAGCTCTTGACCGACTTTCCAGAGATCAAAGAATTGGACATAAACCCCTTGCGGGTATTTCATGAGCGTGAAGGCTGCCGCGCCCTGGATGCGAGGATCATCTTATCTTGACGAATCGAAACAAGTGTTCTAAAATCCGTAAGTTCATCATGTCTGGGGAACTGGTCTGTCAGAGTCGGAATTTCGAATGGAAGTGACGAAACCGCAGGCGCGGCGATTTTTGTTGGCTTACCAGGGACTCCTCCCGCCACGCGGGTACCGGGGAAAGTCCGGCGTGGAGGCTTTCATTCGCAGTGTTGGCTGCATCCAGTTCGATCCGCTGAACATCGTCGGGCACAACTCGGACCTGGTCCTCCAGGCGCGGGTGGCAGGCTACCGGCCCGAGACGCTGCGGGAGCTCCTGTACACCGACCGGAAACTCGTGGACGGCATGGACAAGATGATGTCCATCTACCCGGCGGAGGACTGGCCGTATTTCCACCGGTGGAGAAACGCGTCTCTGAACGGAATCGGGCGGAGCGCCGAGGCCATCCAGGTGGTCCTGCCCCAGGTCCGGGGGGCAATCGAGGCGCGTGGGCCGCTTTCGTCGCTGGACCTGGAGTTGAGTGAGATCGTACATTGGGACTGGTCGAGCTCCCGGCTGGCGCGGGCAGCGCTGGAGAGCCTGTATTTCCGGGGCGAGCTGGTCGTCCATCACAGGGTTCACACGCGGAAATATTACGATTTTGCCCATCGACTCTTGCCGGCGGAACTGCTCGCCGCCCCAGATCCGAACGAGACGGATGAGCAATACCAGGACTGGTACGTGCGCCGGCGGATTGGCAATGTCGGTCTTTTGTGGGGCCGGTCTGGCGAAGCGTGGCTCGGCATGCCCGGGATCAAAAGCCAGGAGCGCAAAGCGGCGCTCAGGCGCCTGCTCGATCGGGGGGAGATCAGCTCGGTCGCTGTAGAAGGGATTGCGGACCCTTTTTACTGCCTCCGCAGGGACGAATCCCGCCTCCGCTACGCGCTGGATTTGGGGGTTTTGCCGGCTCAGCCTGCCGTGATCGCGCCGCTGGACAACCTGCTGTGGGACCGCCGGATGCTCAAAGAGGTCTTCGACTTCGACTACCGCTGGGAGGTGTACGTGCCTCCAGGCAAACGGCGCTATGGGTATTACGTGCTGCCGATCCTCTACGGCGACCGGTTCATCGCCCGGTTTGAACCGGGGTTCGATAAGAAGCAGGGCGTGTTGACGGTCAAGAACTGGTGGTGGGAGGCCGGGATCCTCCCAGACAAGCCAATGAAGGCCGGGCTCACGGAGTGCTTCCAGCGCTTCCTCGAATACCTGGGCGCAGGAAGCCTCGCGATCGATCGCCAGGCGCAGGGGAAAGAGAGTATAAAATGGCTGGCGACCGATTTTTCCTGAAACCTTGAGTTAGGGGAACAATAAGAACAATCACCAAAGAGGAGAAGCGATGTCGACGGAAATGTGGCCTGATTTCGACGACCTGTGGGACTACTCCGATCCGGCAGGGACGGAGGCCAGGTTCCGCCAGCTGCTGCCGGGGGCGGAAGCGGGGGGTGACCGGGCTTATCATCTCCAGCTCATGACGCAGATCGCGCGCACGCTCGGCCTGCAGAAGAGATTCGAAGAGGCCAACGCCCTCCTCGATCAGGTCGAGAGGCAGATGGACGGGAACGATATCGTCGAGGTGCGCTGCCTGCTCGAACGCGGGAGGGTGCTGAATTCCTCGAAACAGCCTGAGTGGGCTGTGCCCCTGTTCAAACGTGCTTTCGAAGTGACGGAGAAGCTTGGCGCGGACTTCTACGCGGTCGACGCCCTGCACATGCTGGGGATCGCCGCGCCAGCCAACGAACGATTGGAGTGGAACTTGAAAGCCATCGCTTACGCAGAGCGCTCCTCCCAGGATCGCGCCAGGAAGTGGCTGGGATCCCTTTACAACAATACCGGCTGGACCCTTTTCGATGACGGGCGCCACGCGGAGGCGCTGGAGCTTTTCCAGAAGGCGCAGGCCTTCCGAGAAGAGCAGGGACAGGAGGAGGAGGTCCGGATCGCCCGCTGGTGCGTCGCCAAGACCCTGCGCGTCTTGGGGCGCGTGGAAGAAGCTCTGGAGATATTGCGAGCGCTGGAGGCCTCGGGCGATACGGAGGGCTTCACCGAAGAGGAGATCGCCGAGTGCCTGTATGCTCTTGGAAAGGTGGACGAGGCGCGGGAATATTTCAAGACGGCTTACGAGAAGCTGGCGCAGATCGACTGGGTGGCGGAGGACCCGGGACGGATCGCCCGCCTGAAGGCGCTGGCTGACTAGATCGTAATCCTTTCATTGACGATCCCTCGCACGGGAATACAATTTGACAGGACTTTACTGGTATCCTGTCCCCTCTCACGAACGGAAGACCTGATGCCCACCCATTACACCGGCGATGAAACTACCCGCCGCGCCCTGGGCGCCTACCTCAAGCTCAGCCGCGCCCGGAAAGCGCCCGCCCGCCGGACTGGACAGCTGCTGGCGGAATCCGGCCTCACCGAAAGCCAGTTTTGGGGCCCTGGCGGCTCTCAATTTTCTCGGTCCAATGAATAGTGCCCCCACGGGGATTCGAACCCCGGTCTTAGCCTTGAAAGGGCTACGTCCTGGTCCCCTAGACGATGGGGGCAACGCGCCGTATTTATATCACGAATCCACTTGAGTGGCAATGAGCGAGGATCAAAAAACCGCCGCCCGTCGACCAGGGCGGCGGTTTCCGCGGTTCAGGCCTGTTTCCCTCCCCGGATCTTCGGGCCGGACAGGGGGAGGCCGAACAGCGGGGCGAACACACAGAAGTCCAGCAGGCCGGCCAGCAGCGGCACCAGGCCGACGACGGCTACCACGATTCCGGTAGTCCCACCCAGGCCGAGCAGTCCCCAGGCGACCAGAGCGATGCCGGCCACGACCCGCAGGATGCGCCCGCTGGTGGAAGCCATGAAGCTGATAAATGGGTTCATTTCAACATCTCCTTCGGTAAGAATTCTTGCATGATTTGTCCCATTGTAGGAGATGAGGCTCGATTTGTCGGTGACAAAGTCACACAGCGGCGCGATCTTTCAGCGCATCGAGGTCGAGGACCTCGATCTTCCTGCGGCCCACGGCGACCAGCCCCAGGTCGGCGAAGTCCTCCAGGATGCGGCTGATCACTTCCCTTGAACTGCCCAGCTCGGCGGCGATCTCCTGGTGCGTGACGCGGATTGGGTTTTGGACCCGGCCCCTTTCCACCAGGAAAGCGGCGATGCGGGCATCCATGCGGCGGAACGCCACTTCGTCCACGATCTCCATCAGGATCGCCAGGCGCTGCGAGAGCAGGTCGAAGACGAAGCTGCGCCACAGGTCGTAGCGGCCCACCCAGCTGCGGAAGGCCTCCGCCGGGACCATCACCGCCTCCGCTTCCCGCTCTACCGTGGCGATGGCGGGGAAGTCCTGCTGGCTGAGGATGGCGTTGGCGGTCAGGATGCAGGATTCGCCAGATCCGAAGCGGTACAGGGTGATCTCCCGGCCGCTCTCCCCAATCTTATAGACCCGTACCACGCCGGAGATCAGCAGGGCGATGGAATCGGCTCGGTCGCCTTCCACGAACACGCCCCTGCCAGCCGGGATGCGGGCAAAGAATGCGCTTCGCTGGAACTCGCGCCAGAGTTGCGGGTCTGCGCGCCGCAGCATGGGCAGCACGCGGGCAATTCTATCTGCTTGCGCCTGATCGATCATGAGGTGTCTGGTAGCGCCTCCTTATATGGTTGAAAAATACTTTTGCGCGGTGGGCGCAGCTCTTCGATAGCTCTGCAAACTTCGACCTGGATTGCCGCTGCGCTCCTCCAATCCTGGAAACCTTTAGCAAGAGGTCTGGGATACGCTCCAAATGATAATCGAATTTTTCGCCTTCCCATTCCCACTTGCCTGTGATATAATCCCACCCCGCGCCGCCTCGGGCGGTTTTCTGTTGCCTGTGAGATTATCGGCTCGGAAGGATCTGTCAGATGAACGAACTACTCAAATCCGTCGAAGCACCGGCGAACCCGGACATCCCGAATCTGCGCCCGGGGGATACCGTCAGCGTGTTCCTGCGCATCAGGGAAGGGAACACCGAGCGCACGCAGGAGTTCCGCGGGACCGTGCTGCGCATCCGCAGCGGCGGGAACAACGCGAACTTTACCGTGCGCCGCATCGCCAGCAACGGGATCGGCGTCGAACGCACCTTCCTGCTGCACTCGCCGCGAATCGAAAAAGTCGTCGTGCATCGCAGCGCGCATGTCCGCCGCGCCAAGCTGTATTTCCTGCGCGACCGCACCGGCAAGCGCGCCCGCCTCAAGCAGAAGTTCATACAATAACCAGCCTTTTTTCTGATTTAATTAGAGCGCAGCAGATGGCTTGCTGCGCTCTTCTCATGTATGTGTAACCAGGTGGCCCGTCTTATCCGTGTCAATCCGCGTCCAATTCACAGGTAAGTTGAGATGAAGATCCCCCTGATCGGTCTGACGACGTACAGGGCAAACAGCCAGAGCGGAACGCCGATCGCAGCGATCGCCGAGGCCTATGTCGAGGCCATCGTCCGGGCCGGCGGGTGCCCGATCCTGATTCCACCCGGCCTGCTGGAGGAGGCGCTTGCTGCGCTGTTCTCCCGGCTGGATGGGTTGATCTTCACCGGCGGCGGAGACATCGATCCAGCCTGCTATGACGCCGGGGACCACCCGAAAGTCAGCGAGGTCGATCCGGAGCGGGACCGGATGGAGCTTTACCTGCTGGGCAGGGCGGTCCAGGCGGACCGGCCTTTCCTTGGCATCTGCCGGGGGCTGCAGCTGGTCAATGTGGGGCTGGGCGGGACGCTCTACGCAGACATCCTCGACCAGGCACCCGGTGCGGCGAAGCACGATTACTATCCCGGCTGGCCGCGCGACTACCTGGCGCACCCGGTGAGGGTCAGCGCCGGCAGCCGCCTGGCGGGTATACTGGGGGTGCGCGAGGCGCGCGTCAACAGTTTTCACCACCAGGCAGTCGACCAGCTGGCGCCCGGCCTGGCGTCAGCCGCTCACGCCCCGGACGGGATCGTCGAGGCGTTGGAGCTGCCGGGGCACTCCTTTGGGCTGGCGGTGCAGTGGCACCCGGAATGGCTGACCGCCCACGCTCCGATGCAGGCGCTGTTCGAAGCGTTCGTCGGCGCGGCGGCGAGGGAGATCAGGTAGAGGTGCGGCAGTTGCAGCGAGCCAGGAGGCAGTTGAAGTGCTGCCGGTGAAAGCGCCTCTCGGCATCTTCGACTCCGGCGTGGGAGGTCTCTCGGTGCTGCGCGCGGTGCGCGCTGAGCTGCCCGGTGAAGACATCGTTTACCTTGCCGACCAGGCCCACGTGCCTTACGGCGCGCGGCCGCTCGAGGAAGTGCGCGCCTTCTCGGAGGGGATTACCCGCTATCTGCTGGACCGAGGCGCCAAGCTGATCGTGGTTGCCTGCAACACGGCCTCGGCAGCTGCCCTGCACCACCTGCGCCGGACCTTCCCGGGGACGCCATTCGTCGGCATGGAGCCAGCGGTCAAACCGGCTGCCGAACAGACCCGGACTGGCGTGGTGGGCGTGCTCGCCACCCCGGCGACGTTCCAGGGGGCGCTCTACGCCTCGGTGATAGAGCGCTTCGCCAACGGGGTGGTGGTGCTCCAGGATACCTGCCCCGGGTTGGTCATGGAGATCGAGCGCGGGGAGCTCGTCGGCGCCGGTGTGCGGAGGATCCTGGATCAGGCGCTCCAGCCGATGCTCGTCCGCGGGATCGACGTGATCGTGCTGGGCTGCACGCACTACCCGTTCGTCATCCCGGTCATCGAGGAGATCGCCGGTCCGGGCGTGCGCGTGATCGATCCGGCGCCGGCGGTCGCCCGCCAGGTGAGGCGGGTGCTCGAGGAGCGCGGCTTGATGAGCACTGCGGGATTGCGGGGGGAAATCCACTACCTGACGACCGGAGATCCTTCCAGCCTGGAGGCGCTGCTGGCTCGCCTGTCCGCCGCGGTGGGACCCGTCGGCCGGCTGCACTGGAAGGGGATGGATCTACTGGAGGGTTAATTTGTGCGAGGCAATCTCCGCCTTCAACCTTCCTGCGCATTAATCGCTGCGGTGTTCTTTTTCCCTCGTTGTCCTGGGATTCATCTTATTTTGGAATCTTATCCCAAGACCGAAAACGGTGGTAATTGGTCCAGCATCCTGTGAAGTCAGAATCGGGGGTGCTCTCGGTGCTCCTCAGGCCTTAGATTCTGACGCCTGGAAGAACCATTCTTCGCCTAGAGCCGGCCATTCCTCGCTCTGATCGGCGCGCTCTTTCCAGTTGCGCTTTCCACTCCAGGACTCGATTGCGATGGCATACACGGACGTGCGCTTCAACTCCTGATCCGTGATCGGCCGGTAGTGCTCGCCGGGGCGCATGCCGGGGAAATACTTCTCGATCAGGCCGTAAAGCGCCCGGCGCTTCTCCTGATCGTCCTCGAGGATCCGGATCTTGCCGAAGGCAATCACGCTCTCATACTGGATACTGAATTCCAGGGCCACGTTAGAGGGCAACAGCCTGCCGTGCCGGCTGGCCTCGAAACACACCTCCCGGTGGCGATCGGCGTTGGCGCGCAATCGCCCGACGATGTTGGAATGAAAGTAAATCTCGTGGCGCTCGGAGTCGTACCAGAAATTGACGGGGGTGATGAAGGGCTGCTCGTCCCAACGCGTGGCGATGTGACCGACCACGGCGCTTTTCAGGAAATCCCGGATCCATTCCTCCCCCTGGGCGAGGTGCGGGCGGCGCTGCCGGTTAGGCGGATTTTTGTTCAAGCGATATCCTTTGGGCATATTTTAACAAATTTGAGCGATCGGAGTAACTTCCTCCAGGCGGCGTTTCAGTTCGTTAGCAACCTGGTCGGTTACCAAAGAAAGTAGGCAGCATTCCTCGATACGCAGAGCCTGCGATGAATTATACAAGATGCTGACTGGATGCTGTGAAATTATCGATCGGCTGGCCGCACTCCCAGCGCTGCAGGCGTCACTTCCTTACCGGAGAAATTCTCGAAGGACAGGTCGCGGAAGCTGAAGCCCAAGGATTCCCGCAGCCGTTCGAACAGAAAGGTGTAGCTCTCCAGGATGCGGGCCTCCCAGTCCATCCCCAGCTTGCGGGCCAGGGACTGGATGCTCTCCGGGTCAGGACCCTCCAGCTCGGCAAAGTTCCCATAAGGCATCTCGTCCTGGGTAACCAACACCCCCTCCAGCTCGTAGGTGGTGCGGTATTTTTCGTACATTAACCTGACTTGGTACCCCAGAGCTTCCAGGAAGCTGCGCGCAGCTTCGAAATCCCCGACCGTGAACTCGATCTCACGCCGGGCGCGCACGCCACCGGTGGTTTCGCCGGGACCTTTGTACGTGAGCCGGGCGGCGGTATCCTGGCGGAGGCGGAGCACCTGGAAGGTGCGCGACAGTTCCCCGTCCGGCGTGTCAAACCGCAGGTTGACCTCATGCAGCCGCGGCTGGACGAGCCGCCCTCCCTGAGCCTCCACTCGTTTCCGGAATGCTTCCAGGTCGGTCAGATAAAATTTAACTTCCAGCTCCTGCCCGGCGTCGCGCTTCATGGTTGACCGTCACACCACACTCAGCAGAGTCTCCCGCTGTTCCACGCTGTCGCCGGGTTTTATGCGCAGCCGGGCCACCCGGCCGGGACGCGGGGACTTGAGCTCGTTCTGCATTTTCATCGATTCCAGGATGACGAGCACATCTCCCTTGGAGACCTCCTGGCCCTCTTTGACCGGCACGGCGACGATCAACCCCGGCATTGGCGCCTTGAGGTGGTAGTCCACGTCCTCCGGCGGTCCCCCGCCCAGGGATTCCCGCAGGCGGCGCTCCCGTTCATCCTCGACCTGGATCAGGTATTGAGATCCGTGCAGCAGGACCTGCCAGCCTTCCTCCTCCGGATAGACCAGCGCCTCGTAGGATCGGTGATTGACCAGGAGAGAATACACGGTCTCCTCGCTGACCGTCTCGAAGTCCACTTCGAACGGCACGCCGTCCACCACGATGTGCGCTTCGTCGATCACCTCGATCAGGTAATCCTGGTCGCCGATGGTAGCCAGGTATTTCATCGGTGCATCCTCTCCCAGCGCCCGACCCACTTCCAGTTGCTGGTATCTCGCTCGTTGCGCTGGATGATGTGGGCGGCGCGCTGCGCCCGCTGATGGGCGACCAGGGTCGCCAGGATCGCAGCGATCTGCGATAAGTCTTCCCTGCCCTCTTCGGCGGCTTCCAGCGAAAAGCGTTCTTCCACGAAGCGCGTGTCGTACTGGCCGCCGAGGAAGCGCGTCGATTCCATCATCCGCTGGTGGAACGGGATGTTGGTGCGGATGCCGATGATCTTGTACTCCTCCAGGGCGCGGCGCATCCGCAGGATGGCCTCTCCGCGCGTCTCTCCCCCCACCACCAGCTTCGAGATCAGCGAATCGTAATAGGGGGAGATCTCGAATCCCGGGTACACGCCAGTATCGACGCGCACGCCGGGCCCGGTGGGGAGGATCATCTGCGTGATCCGCCCCGTCGAGGGCAGGAAGCCGTTGTAGGGGTCCTCAGCGTTGATGCGGCACTCGATCGCCCAGCCGGTCATCGTGATGCGCTCCTGGGTGTGGCGCAGCAGGCGCCCCCGGGCGATGCGGATCTGCTCCTTGACGATATCCAGCCCGGTGACCATCTCCGTCACCGGGTGCTCGACCTGGAGGCGGGTGTTCATCTCAAGGAAATAGTAATTCTTGTCCTTGTCCACCAGGAACTCGATCGTCCCGGCGTTGACGTAATCGACAGCCTGGGTGGCGCGCACCGCGACGGCCCCGATCTCCTGCCGGAGCGCTTCGTCATCCCCGATGAACGGCGAGGGAGATTCTTCCAGCAGTTTCTGGTGGCGGCGTTGCAGGGAGCACTCGCGCTCGCCGAGATGGATCACGTTGCCGTGTGCATCGGCCAGGACCTGGATCTCGATGTGGCGGGCGCCTTCCACCACCTTCTCCAGGTAGACGTTTCCATCCCCAAAGGAGGCTTCCGCCTCGCGGCGGGCAGCCTGCAGCAGGCCAGGCATCTCCTCCAGACTGTTCACCTCGCGCATGCCTTTTCCTCCGCCCCCTGCCGTGGCCTTGATCAGCAGCGGAAAGCCGATCCGGGGCGCCACGGCGAGCAGCTCCTCATCCCGGAGTGCTCCTTCACCCTCGGTGCCGGGGACGACGGGCACGCCGCTGGCAGCGACCCGGTTGCGCGCCACTTCCTTATCTCCCATAGCCGCGATCGAAGAGGGTTTCGGACCAATGAACGCCAGGCCCTCGTCAATGACAGCCTGGGCGAAGTCGGCGTTCTCGGCCAGGAAGCCGTAGCCGGGGTGGATGGCGCCCGCTTGGCTCTTCTTGGCGATGGCGATGATCTTATCCGCCCGCAGGTAGGAATCCCTCGAGGGCGGTGGCCCGATCAGGTAAGCCTCGTCGGCGAGGCGAACGTGCAGCGCTTCCCGGTCAGCCTCGGAATATACGGCCACGGTGAGCATGCCCAGCTCCCGGCAGGCGCGGATGATGCGCACGGCGATCTCCCCACGATTGGCGATCAGGACTTTATTGAACATGGGCTAAAATCCAATTAATCTCAATAACATACTTCCTTCGTGATGTGCAAAATGCAGACCTTGATCCCCGGAGACGTCTGTTCAGGCTGCGTCTTGCACCGCACGTTTCTGGCGCAGCCCTGCGTGATTCTTTTCCAGGAATTCTAACAGGATTGGATTGAAAACCTCGGGGAAATCCAGGGGCAGCATGTGACCTGCCCCTGGCAGCAGAAACAGCGAAGCGTTCGGGAGGGAGGCGGCGAGCTCTCGCGCCTGGGCCGGGCGGATGTGTTCGTCCTCCAGCCCCTGCACTACCAGGGTCGGGCAGGTGATGTGTTTAATTGCCGGGCGGAGGTCCCATTCGAGGACCTCCGGCGCGGTCCAGCCCTGGTACCAGCCCCAGAACAGGGACTCCGCCTTGTCGCCGTGCACCCGCCGCATTTTCATCTGGAATCGGGTGGAGCTTTCGAAGTCCTTCCGGACGGCATGTATCCCTGGCGCCATTTCCGGCTTGACGTAAATATGCGCTGACACAATCGCCAGGCAAGTCACTCGGCCCGGATTGGCCGCCGCGTAATACATGGCGATCTTACCGCCATCGGAGTGCCCGACCAGCGCCGGCTGCTCGATGCCGAGCTTTGCCAGGAGCGCATCCAGGTCGCGCAAGTCTGGTTCGAAGCGCGGCATCGCGTATGCCGCGCGGGCATCCGATCTGCCGTGCCCCCACCGATCGTAAGCGATCACCCGGAAGCCGGCGCCCGCCAGAAATGGGACCTGTTCCCGCCACGAGCGCACTGCGCCCAGGCCGTGGTGCAGCAGCACGACTGGCGGCCCATCGATCGGACCTTCAGCCGCCACGAATATCCGGTGACCGTTGATCGCCAGCGTTCTTCTCATTCGAATTATTCGTTCATCCTTCGTTTTCCGTTTTTCGTCGGAAGCCTGCCCCGAGCACCGATTTGATCCCTTAGCTTGTCGAAGGGGTCGAAGTGTCGAGAGGTCCTCGCTGATCAAAGCGGAATGCACCCGTGCTTTTTGGCCGGGTTGGCGTCCCGCTTGTTGGCGAGCATTTCCATCGCATTGATCAGGCGCGGGCGCGTCTCCCGCGGTTCGATCACGTCGTCGATGTAGCCGCGCGAGGCAGCGATGTACGGGTTGGCGAACTTCGCCCGGTACTCGGCGACCAGTTCCGCCTTGCGCCGGTCCGGGTCTTCGGCCTGGGCCAGCTCTCTGCGGAAGATGATATTGACAGCCCCTTCAGGGCCCATCACGGCGATCTCCGCCGTGGGCCAGGCCAGGTTGACGTCGCCGCGGATATGCTTGCTGCTCATCACGTCGTAAGCCCCGCCGTAAGCTTTGCGCGTCACCACGGTCAGTTTAGGAACGGTGGCCTCGCAGTAGGCGTAGAGCAGCTTTGCGCCGTGACGGATAATGCCCCCGTGTTCCTGGCCGGTGCCGGGCAGAAAGCCGGGCACGTCGACGAAGGTGATGATGGGGATGTTGAACGCGTCGCAGAAGCGGACGAAGCGGGCTGCTTTATCGGAAGAATTGATGTCCAGCACCCCGGCGAGCACCGCCGGCTGGTTGGCGACTATCCCCACGCTGTGCCCTCCCAGGCGGGCGAAACCAACGACGATATTTTGCGCGTAATTCTCGTGGATCTCGAAGAACTGCCCGTCGTCCACTATCATGTGGATGGCGTCTTTGATGTTGTAAGGCTTGCTCGGATCCCCCGGGATCAGCGTATCCAGCCTGCTGTCCATGCGCAGCGGGTCGTCGGTCGGCGATATGAAGGGGGGGTCCTCCATGTTGTTTTGCGGCAGATAAGAGAGCAGCTTGCGGATCAGGTAAAGCGCATCTGCTTCGGTATCCGTGGCGACGTGGCACACGCCGGAGACTTCGGAGTGCACCCCGGCGCCGCCCAGCTCCTCGAAGGTCACTTCCTCATGGGTGACAGTTTTAACGACCTCCGGTCCGGTGACGAACATGTACGAAGAATTGCGCACCATGAAGATGAAGTCCGTCAGAGCGGGGGAATACACCGCCCCGCCTGCACAGGGACCCATGATGGCGCTGATCTGCGGGATGACACCGGAGGCCAGGGTATTCCGCAGGAAGATGTCGGCATAACCCCCCAGGGAGACGACCCCTTCCTGGATGCGGGCGCCCCCCGAATCGTTCAGGCCGATGATCGGGGCGCCGTTTTTCATCGCCATGTCCATCAGTTTGCACACCTTTTCCGCGTGCACCTCACCCAGGCTTCCGCCGAAAACGGTGAAGTCCTGCGAGAAGACGTAGACCAGCCGGGTATCGATCGTCCCCCAGCCGGTGACCACACTGTCGGCGAGGTATTTCTGCTGGTCGAGTCCGAAGTCGCTCGTGCGGTGGACGACGAAGGCGTCAATTTCGCGGAAGGATCCCTTGTCCACCAGCAGGTCGATCCGTTCGCGGGCAGTCAGGCGGCCGCGGGCGTGCTGCGCGGCGATGCGCTCCTCTCCCCCGCCCATGCGGCTCCTGGCTTTCATTTCCCGTAATTCCTTGATCTTATTCTGATCGCTCATTCGGCGCTCCAAAATAGGCTTTTACTCCGGGCAAAAAAGTTGGCAAGAAAAACAGTAATAACAGGAAGGCTGATAAGAACGCATTGAAAGGCCAGTTCACGAGGCTTTCAGTGGACTTTGCCGTCAGCAGTTCTTCCAGCCACCAGTAAATGGTGTACAGGGTCGCCAGGGATCGGGCTGCGGCGGGCGCCCACCGGCGGCCTTGCCACAGGCCCCAAAACAGGGACAACCCCGCCAGCGCACCGGCGAGACCGGTGGCAGCCAGATAGCCTGGTGATATCCCCGGGAGGCTGGATAAAAAATCCCACGCAGTGAGGGCCTGAACGAATCTCACCAGGTGGATGGTCGTTATGCTTAACACCGCCAGGGAGAGGGACGTTACGAGCAAGGGCCGTTTGCGCCTGGTTTTCATGGCGAGGGCTCAGGTGAGGCCTGCTTCCATTCAGGTCAATCGATCGTCAGCGTGATCTTACCGAAATGTTCTCCGCGCTCCAGCCTCTCCTGGGCAGCGGCTGCTGCGGAAAGCGGATAGTCCCGGTCCAGGACGGGCTTCAGCTGCCCGGCGAAGACCAGGTCCATGACGGTCTTGAAGTCCTTCCATGTCCCCATGGTGGAGCCGATCAGCGCCAGGTGTTTGTGGAAGATATAGCGGTTGTCGATCTCGACTTTCGCCCCGCCTGTGTTGCCCACGGTCAGGATCCGCCCGCCCCTGGCAGCCGCCCGGAAGCTCATCGGGAAGGTGATCCCGACGTTGTCCACGACCACATCGACGCCCCGCTTTCCGGTCAGCTGGTAGACTGTTTTTGACCAGTCCTCCTCCCGGGAGCGGTCGATCAGGTGATCGGCACCCAGCATGCCAGCCTGAGCCAGCTTGGCGGTGTTCGATCCGACGACCAGCACGGTCGCCCCGGCGTACTTTGCCACCTGGATGCAGGCGGTATTAACCCCGCCCGAGGCGCCGACGACCAGCACGCTCTCCCCCGCTTTGAGGCTGCCGCGTGTGATCAACGAGTGCCAGGCGGTGTGGAAGACCAGGGCAGCGGCGGCTGCCGAACGTTCGTCGAAGCCGTCGGGAAGGGGGTACAGGTTGCGCACCGGCAGAGCCACGTACTGGGCGTACGTGCCGCGCCGGGTCTCTCCGAGCAGCCCCCAGCTCCGGCAGCGGTTGTCCATCCCGCTCAGGCAGTACTCGCACTCCCCACAACTCAGGTTGGAATTGATCACGACGCGGTCCCCGACCGCCCAGCTCCGGGATTCTCCGGGGCGGTGGACCGAGTCTGCGTTCTCTCCCAGGGCGGCCACTTCGCCCGCGCCGTCCGCCCCGGGGATGTGCGGGTATTCCAGCCTGATCCCGGGCCAGCCCTGGCGGACCCAGAGGTCCAAGCGATTGAGGGCGGCAGCCTTCAGGCGGACCAGGACTTCCCCCGGCCCCGGTTCAGGCGTGGGGAGATCCGCATATTCCAGCACTTCCAGCCCGCCGTGGGTCTGGAAGAAAACCGCTTTCATCCGCCTTCCTTATCTGCCGCGCATCCGGTCCCGAAAATCGATCCCATCCCGCATCCCCGGTCTTCCTCCTAATCCAACTCGATCTCCCATACGTGCACATTGCCAGGTTCCGCCTGGCGAGTGTCGCGGACCTCCAGGCGCAGGATCTCCGCCAGGTAAGCCTGGCCGAGGTCCAGGGTAACGACCGGCTTATCGATGCTTCCCTGGAGGGTCCTGACAATCTCTGCCGGCTCCGATCCGGCCGTGGCATAAATCCAGGCCCGGAGCTCGGCCTGGGTGCTGCCGATGTTCAGGCTGATCTTGCTGATTTCCCGTGGACCAGGAAAGATCAGCTCGACGATCGCCGGGTTGGCTTCCAGGGTACGGCCAAGCGTTTCGGGGTCTCCGTCGAACATGTGCTGAGCCTCTCCCATGTCGAGCAGGGAATGCCGCACCTGCACCACCTGCCCATCGATCACCACCTCCGCTGTTCGAAGCTGCCGCCGCTCTTCCCGTTCAGCGTCCAGAATCTGGTCGATGTTTCCGACGTAAGCCAGGCGGACGAAGTAGAAACCCGGTTTCCCGTTGGGATAGGGCAGGGTGTCCTCCACGCGGATATCGGTGAATTTTCCGCTTTCCAGGGTCTTCTGGTATTCCTCCGGGGTCATTACGAACAGGGTGTTCTCGTCCAGCGGCAGCTTCTGGAAGAGGTGCCCGTCGATGCTCCCCATCTGGATCGGGAACGGATCGCCCAGGAAGAAACGCGCCACCATGTCGGTCCCGTTGGCCCAGGTGGGGGATACAATCATCGTAGTCCCTGGATTTGAAGCGAGGTACTCCTGGATGTAAGGGAACAGCTGGCGCGCCCCATACTGCATGCCCCCCAGGCCGTAGTCCTGGTACCAGGTGGGACCTCTGGCGAGCGAATCGCGGAACATCGCAAGGTTCGCCAGGGCGAGCAGGGCAAACAACCCCAAAGCGGCTGCCCGGTGAGGGAGTTTTTTCGACTCGAGCCAGCCCAGCGCCCAGGAGATCCCCAGCGCGATGAGCAATGTGGCCGGGACGACGTAAGAGAGGGCGCGGGTGACGCCGACCTGCACCAGGGCGCTGCCGGCCGGCGCGGCCAAAAGAGCGATCAGGACGGCCCGGTGCGCTGGGGAGCGGAGGGCTCTTAATGCCAGGATCAGGCCCACGGCGGCGAAGGGCAGCGTGGGGCGCAGCAGGTGGCCATAGCCTTTCATCAGGTGGCGCGGCAGGTCGCGCTCGTTTGGAATGAACCAGTACCCTGGGCTCAAGCCGTACAAATATTCCGACCCGTAGCGGGCCAGCTTCTCGCTCAAGGGCAGCGGCTGCACCCAGTATGAACCCAACGTGCGCAGGTGGTCGAAGATCGCCACGGGATGACTCAGGCGGAAGCGCAGGTACGGCAGCGCGAGCAGGACCAGTAATCCAAGGCCGCGCAGGACCAATCGCCGGTTCTGCCAGTGATAGCGCCAGTCCGAGGCCAGCAGCAGGAGAGCGGTCAGCCCCACGACGAACTGCCCGGGGCTGTAAGAATAGAACGCCAGGGCCGCCAGGAGTACGGCGAGGTACAACGAGCGCGGGTCCTTGCACCGGTAGAGCAGGTAGGCGTATAAGAAAGCAGCGTAAAAAGAGACGAAGATCACTGTCTCGAACGCGGTGCGCGAGTGCAGGAACCAGGCCGGCGCTATCGAAAGCAGCAGCGTCCCCGCCCACCAGTAAGGGGCTTTGAAGATATCCCGGAGGATTAAACCGACGGCCGCCGCCGCCAGCAGGCTGATCAGGACGGACGTTGCCCGGGTGACGAAGACCGACTTTCCAAAGAAGAGGTACGGCAGGACCTGCACGTAAACGCTGGTGCTGAGGTTGTAATACGGCCCGTTCTTGAAGTAGGTCGGGAGCAGGATTCCTTCTTCATTCCGGAAGTTATCTCGGACCAGGTCGGCTGCGGCTAAAGTCTGGACGGCTTCGTCGGTGAAGAAATAGATCGGAAATTCGGCCAGCCCGATCAGGCGCGTTGCCAGGTAGATGACCAGCGACAGGACGAACAGGGTCACTTCGAGGGAGTAGGGCCAGCTCCTGACCGCCGCTCCCAACCGGCTGCCGAGAGGCAGGCCGGCAGCGGCTCGCGTTCCATACACGGTTCCCACGCGGCCCGGTCCCCCGCCTGGCTCAAAGGTGATGACTGGTTCCCCACCGGCGCCGAGGTTTTCTACGGTCACGCGAGCTGAGGGCGATCCTCCCTCCTTATTTTCCTCCGGATAATGGGAAGGGGCAGGGGTGGAGCCTGCCGGCGATTCGACGGTGATCCTGACGTGTGTCCCCTCGCTCACCTCCAGCGTGATGTGCACCCTGGAAGACAGTTTTTCTTGCAGATGAAGTTCGCCGGGGGTTTCTTCGGCCTTACTGCGGAGGTTATTTTCCCGGTCTGGCTTGGTAGCGCCCGGGTCCTCCTCGCCCGCGATCGCGTGTGGGAGGTCTGCCTCCCCCAGCTCTCCCTCGATCGGATGTGGATCGCCTCCAGTATCGATTGTGCTCACTGCGCGGCCGTTTATCTCAGTCCAGTCTCCAGGCGTGCGATCACCAGGCGCTGGATCTCGCTGGTGCCTTCGTAGATCTCGGTGATCTTGGCGTCGCGGAAATACCGCTCGATGGGCAGTTCCTTGGAGTAGCCCATCCCGGCGTGGATTTGCACCGCGGCGTGGGTCACGAACATGGCTGTCTCTGAGGCGAACAGCTTGGCCATCGAGGCTTCGAGGGTGAAGCGTTCGCCTGTTGTCTTGGACCTTTCCTTGGCCAGCGCGGCGTTATAGGTCAGGAGCCGGGAGGCCTCGATGCGCGTCTTCATGTCGGCAAGCTTGAAGGAGATGCCCTGGAATTCTCCGATCTTTTGGCCAAAGGCTTCCCTTTCTGTGGCGTACGCCAGGCTGGCTTCGTAGGCCGCCTCGGCGATGCCCAGGGCCTGTGCAGCGATCCCGATCCGCCCCGCATCCAGGACCGTCATGGCGATCTTGAAGCCCTCGCCTTCCTCGCCCAGGCGGTTGGCTGCCGGGATGCAGTAGTCTTCAAACACAATCTCGCTGGTCGCCGAGGCGCGGATGCCCAGCTTGGGTTCTTTTTTGCCGAGCACGAAGCCGGGTCTATCTGTCTCGACGATGAACGCCGTGATGCCGCGGTGCTGCTTCTCAGGCTCGGTCATCGTGAACATCACGATGTAATCGGCCACTGGCGCGCTGGTGACCCAGGACTTGCGCCCATTGATGATATATTGGTCCCCATCCCTGACGGCCCGGCTGCGCATGGTGCCGGCGTCCGATCCGGACATGGGCTCGGTCAGGGAGTAGGCGCCCACGGATTTCCCCGAGGCGACCGCGCGCAGGTATTTCTGCTTGTGTTCCTCCGTGCCGAACTTCAGCAGCCCGAAGCAAAACAGCGAATTGTTCACCGACATGATCGTCCCATGGGCGGCGTCGGCCTTGCAGATCTCCTCGAGGGCGAGCACGTACGAGAGGGTATCCAGCCCCGCCCCGCCGTACTCCTCCGGCACTTCGATGCCCATCAGGCCGAGTGCACCCATCTTCATGACCGTTTCGTAGGGGAACTCACCGCTCTCGTCGAACTCGGCTGCGATCGGTGCGATCTCCTTCTGGGCGAAATCGCGCGCCGTCTGGCGGATCATCTCGTGCTCTTCACTAAGTGGGAAAAGTCCGTTGGCGCTCATAATTCCTCCGCTGGAATCAGGGTCGCCGTGATTATAGCATGGCTGGGGAGGCGTTATAACGTTGCCACGTCAGAACGTTAAAACGTGATGCGGTTACCCTGGAAATAGACGACTTACAGAAAAAATTAGGATATACTCGTGACAGACTGGAGAAGCGCATGACAGGAGATAGATCAACGGAAGAAATCGACGCCGAACTATTTAAACATCTCGTGGATCTGGCAGCTCTGGAGCTGAATCCCGATGAATCCGAATACCTGCGCCGGGAGCTCAACAACCAGCTCAAGGCCATCCACGAGCTGGAGGCCATACCGCTGG
>CAYQDF010000001.1:0-49345 GCA_964416175.1 uncultured Anaerolineaceae bacterium | reverse complement strand
TTATACGCCGCAAATCTCCCCTCCCATGCGGGGCGATGAATGGGTGCCCGATCCCCACCCGAATGCGATTCTGGCCCAGGCCCCTCAAGTCGAGGATGGGTACGTGATCGTCCCTGAAATCCCGCATACGGAGTTGGAGTGTTGGGTCGTTAAATAAAGATTTAATACAAAATCGGCGTTTGGCAGTTCAGGAGAAATTGGGGGGTGTTTGGGCGGGCGAAGCCCGCCCAAACACCCCCAACCTCCTACCAACTGCTTAAGTCCTAACAAAAGGAGATGGAATGCTGGTATGGTCAATCTGATAGGAGATGGATCCGGTGAACCGACTATTTGAGCGCATCTCGGTCGATCCAATCATATGTTCTGGGAAGCCTTGTATTTTACTTCAGGCCAATGAGCCATAACAGCGATATCGAACTTTGCGATCTATCCGCAGAGGAGATCGCCCGGCTGGTTAAGAGCCGTGAAGTATCCGCCGTGGAGGTGGTCGAATCCTGCCTCGGCCGGATCGCGGCTGTGGACGGCCGCCCTGGGTCGCTCGAGTCCGACGGTCAGGGGCTGGACGACGAACGAAAGGTCCACGCATTCATCACACTGACCGAGGCGCGCGCTCGCGCCCAGGCGGAAGAGGTCGACCGGAAGATTGCGGCAGGCGAGGATCCGGGGGTGCTGGCGGGCGTCCCGTTCACTGTCAAGGACATCTTCTGCGTGCAAAGCACGCCCTCCACGGCGGGGTCGCGCATCCTGGCGAATTTCGTCGCCCCCTACACTGCCACCCCGGTAGCCCGCATAGAAACGGCCGGCGGGGTGATGCTTGGCAAGGTCAACCTGGATGAGTTCACCTACGGGTCCTCCAGTGAATCCTCTGCGTTCCAACCCAGCCCGCGCAACCCGTGGGACCCCAGCCGGGTCCCGGGCGGGTCCTCCGGGGGCAGCACGGCGGCGGTCGCCGCGGGCGAGTGCGCCCTTTCCCTGGGGACCGACACAGCCGGCTCGATCCGTCAGCCGGCGGCGTTCTGCGGCGTCGTGGGCATGAAGCCCACCTACGGGCGCGTCTCCCGCTACGGGCTGATCGCCTTCGGCTCCTCGCTGGACTGCCCGGGACCGGTCGCCAGGGACGTGACCGGCGCCGCCTTGATGTTGAAAGTCATCGCCGGGGCAGACCCGCGGGACAGCACGGCTGCGGTCGTGCCGGTTCCCGACTACACCAGCAGGTTAGAGGAGAGCATCCGCGGTGTGCGGATCGGGCTTTCCCCGGACTATTTTCGGATCACCTACTTCGACGCCGAAACGGGCGAGCTGGATGAGCAGCCGATATCCCCGGAGATCGAATCTGCCACCCTCAGCACCGCCGGCTACCTGGCCCAGATGGGAGCCGACATCGTCGAGGGCGTATCCATGCCGCACACGAAGTACGGCATCCCGGCTTATTTCGTGGTCTCCCGGGTTGAGGCGGCGTCCAACCTGCACCGCTACGACGGCGTCAAATACGGATACCGGACGCCGGATTCGGTCCGCGACCTGGCGGAAATGTATCGCAAGTCGCGCGCCGCGGGCTTCGGACCGCAGCCCAAGCTGCGCATCCTGATGGGCATGTACGTCAGCGCTGCGCAGTACAGCGAACAGTACTACAACCGGGCGTTGAAGGTGCGCACCCTGATCCGCCGGGATTTCGAAGCTGCATTTGATAAGGGCGGGACCTGTCGCCTGGATGCGCTCCTCGCTCCGACGACGCCCACCACGGCGTTCCCGATGGGCGCGGTGTACGGCGATTCGGTGCTCATGCAGTACGCCGACCAGCTGACCGTGCCTGCCAACCACGCCGGGATCCCGGGCCTCTCCATCCCGGCCGGCTTCGACAACCAGGGCCTGCCGATCGGCGTCCAGCTGCTCGGCCCGGATTTCTCGGAGGCCGTCCTGCTGCGCCTCGGACGGGCTTACGAGCTGGCGACTCAGGGTGAGGAGTGGCGGAAACGCAGACCAGCAGTTGTGGATGCATTCTGAAGAAGATCGGAAAAATCAGATTGAATGGCTGTTGAACAGATACTCATCCGCTTGAAATCCCAGGCCAACCCGGCCAACGTGGCCGGGATGGCGCGCTTCGGGATTAACCCCGAGAACACGCTGGGCATCTCGATCCCGGATTTACGCTCCCTGGCGAAAGAGATCGGCAGGGAGCACGATCTCGCCCAGGCGCTGTGGGCTTCCGGCATCCACGAGGCACGCATCCTGGCAGCTTTCATCGATGACCCAGGGCAGGTCACCAAAGAGCAGATGGACCGCTGGGCAGCGGACTTTGATTCCTGGGACGTCTGCGACCAGGTCTGCGGGAACCTGTTCGACCGCACGCCCTTCGCCTACGATAAAGCCATCGAATGGAGCGCCAGGGAGGAGGAGTTCGTCCGCCGGGCGGCATTCGCCCTGATGGCCTACCTGGCGGTGCACGACAAGAGAGCGGAAGATGGCAGGTTCGAGCAGTTTTTCCCCCTGATTGTTAGGGCTGCGACCGACGAGCGCAATTTTGTCAGGAAGGCGGTCAACTGGGCGCTGCGCCAGATCGGCAAGCGCAACCGCCGCCTGAACGCCCGGGCGGTAGAGACAGCCAGGCAGATCTCTCAAATTGAATCAAAGGCTGCGCGGTGGATCGCCGCGGATGCCCTGAAAGAATTAGCGAGTGATAAAATCAGGGCAAAGGTCCACGATGTCTGATTACGAAGCCATCATCGGTCTCGAGACCCACATCCAGCTCAACACCACAACTAAGATCTTCTGCGCCTGCAAGGCGGATTCCTGGGATGACCCGCCCAACAGCAACATCTGCCCGGTGTGCACCGGGTTGCCCGGCGTCCTGCCGGTGCTGAACCAGGTCGTCGTCGAGAAGGCGGTGCTGCTGGCGGCTGCCATGCACGCCGAGATCCAGCCGGTCTCGTATTTCGACCGCAAGAATTATTTCTACCCCGACCTGCCAAAGGGCTATCAGATCTCTCAGTACGATATGCCGCTTGCCCGCGGCGGCTACCTGGACCTGCCCATGCCCGGCGGCTACGTCCGCCGCGTGAGCATCTCCAAACTGCACATCGAAGAGGACGCGGGGAAGACGAAAAACCAGGATGGACGCCGCCTGATCGATTTCAACCGGTGCGGCGTGCCGCTGGTGGAGATGGTCACCGGGCCAGACCTGCGGTCTGCGGACGAGGCTGCCCAATACCTGATCCGCCTGCGGCAGCTCCTCCGGTGGCTGGATGTCTCTGAAGGAGACATGGAGAAAGGGCACCTGCGCTGCGACGCGAACGTTTCCATCCGACCGCTGGGCGCCGATTATTTCAACCCGAAGACGGAGATCAAGAACGTCAACTCCATCGTTGCCCTGCGCGACGCTGTCCAGGCGGAGATCGACCGCCAGACCCGGCAAGTCTTAGCCGGGAAGACGGTCGAGGCCTGGACGCTGGAGTGGGACGAGGACGCTGGCGTGCTGCGCAAAATGCGCTCCAAGGAGACCGAAGCGGACTACCGCTACTTCCGCGAGCCTGATCTGCTGCCGATCCGGATCGACGAGGGCTGGAAGCGCACGCTCCTCGCGGATCTCCCCGAGCTGCCCCTTGATCGCCGGGCGCGCTTTGTCTCACAGTATGGACTGCCGGAATACGACGCAGATATCCTGACCAGCGAAAGAAGCCTGTCGGATTATTATGAGGACGCCGTCCGCGCCTATGGCGGTGACCCAAAGCGCGTCTCCAACTGGTTGATGAACGACGTGATGCGCCTGATCAATGAACGCAGCACTCTGGCTGGAAAACTGCGGCTCTCGCCGCAGCACCTGGCGGAGATCATCCGGCTCGTGGATGCAGGCACGATCAATACTTCGACCGGTAAATCCCTGATCGACAAGGTGGAAGCCACCGGCAGGCCCCCGTCGGAGATCGTCCAAAGCGAAGGCCTGGCGAAGGTGAGCGACGCGGAGGCCGTGCGCGAGCTCTCCACTGAAGTGCTGGCGGAGAACCCAGAGCAGGTCGCCAGCTACCGGGCAGGGAAGGCCACTCTGATCGGGTGGTTCGTTGGTCAGGTGATGAAGAAGTCCGGGGGAAAAGCCGACCCACAGCTGGCGAGGACAGTCCTGGAAGAACTGCTTGCGAAGTAAGCCCGGACCGGGATACGAAATCCAATTCAAGCACAAGCTGCCTATGCCTTCCTCCTATCTGTACCTGAACGGCCTGCGTCTGCATTACCTCCAATGGAACGTTGAAACCGGGCAACAGCCGATCGTCGCGCTGCATGGGCTGGCTTCAAACGCCCGCATCTGGGAACTGGCAGCCCCCTTCCTCGCCGAACATGGGTTTCGGCTCTACGCGCCCGATCAACGCGGGCACGGCTTGACCGATAAACCGGAGGGGGATTACGGATTTGACGTTTTCCGGGGCGACCTGCTGGCTTTCCTCGACGCGTGCCAGCTGGAGCGCCCGATCCTGTTGGGGCATTCCTGGGGGGCGCTGGTCGCTCTCGACTTCGCGGCCCATTACACCGTCGGCCCGCGCGCCCCTGCCGGGGTCGTGTTGGTGGACGGTGGCGTCATCCAGCTCGACGACGGCCCCGACGCCTCCTGGGAGCTGGTCCAACGGCGGCTGACTCCCCCTCGCCTGGCGGGCATGCCTCTGGATGACTTCCTCGACCGCCTTACGGACTGGGGAGGCCCGCTGGGCGCAGATAAGCAAGCTGTTCAGATCATCCTGTCGAATTTTGAGATCAACGAAGACGAGACCATAGCACCGCGCCTGTCCTTTGAGCACCATATGCAGATCGTCCGGGCGATGTGGGAGTTCAAGACCTTCGAGAGCCTCCAGCGTTTGCGGTGCCCGGTCGAAGCTGTGCTGGCCGAACCACCGCCAGGTCGCTCGCAAGCGGACGAGGAATTCCTGAGCCGGAAACGGGAAGGCGCGGCGCGAGCACAGGGAGTCCAGCCGCGCCTCAGCATCCACTGGCTGGCGGAGACCCTGCACGATATCCCTCTTCACAGGCCGGGAGAACTGGCAAATCTCATCCTGGAATTCACGCGGGGAATCTTATGATCTCTGATCCGACCCTGTCTGATGCATCCGGGAGAAACATGCGGATCAAGCTGCGGCCGGCGACTGAAAGTGACAGCCCGATCATCCGCGATCTGGTCCACCTCGGCCGGATCAACCCGACCGGTCTGGACTGGGAGCGTTTTCTCCTGGCGGAATCCCCCCAGGGGGTGGTGGTGGGATGTGGTCAGATCAAACCGCACCGGGATGGGTCGTACGAGCTGGCTTCGATAGTCGTCCACCCGGACTGGAGAGGGCGTGGGGTGGCGCGCAAGATCATCGAGGAACTGCTCGCCGGCCACTCGGATGATCTATATCTGATGTGCCGGTCCGAGCTGGGATCTCTTTATGAGAAGTTCGGGTTTTACACCATCCGGCAGGATGAAATGCCGCGCTATTTCCGCCGCATCAGCCGGCTGGCCGGGTTGTTTGAAGGATTGGCGCGCGCGGGAACCAGCCTGCTGGTCATGAAGCGCGACGGAAGCAGCTGACGGCTGGTTCTCCGGATGACCGGGCCTGGCTGGGATACAACTTATGGCGTACTCCGCCAGGGCGGTGATGGTGAGGCTGGGGTTGATGCCCGGGTTGTCCGGGACGATCGAGCCGTCGACCACATACAGTCCGGGGTAGTTGTGGACCTGGCAGTCCAGGCCGATCACTCCTTCCTGGTCGTCCCGTCCGAACGGACAGCCCCCCAGGATGTGCGCCGTGGTAGGGATGTTGAACAGCGATTCGTTGATCGAACTGAGGGGAATGCCGTTGGTGCGGCGGGCGAAGCTGCGCGCCACCCGGTGCCCGGTCTCGATGGTCCTGGGGATGGGGTGTTCTTCATCGGGAGCAGAGACCAGGTTGAGGCGGAAGAGCGTGAAGAGGCTGCGCCCCAGGCGAAGGCGGATGCGGTTGTCCTTCGTCTGCATGACCAGCAGGATGGTCGTGCGGTGCGCCCAGCCTGGCAGGATGTAGGTCTTCAGGAAGTCGACAGGATGCCGCGCGATCTCAGCGATAGAACGCAGGATGCGCCTACTGATCGTCCCTCCTGACCGGATCAAAGGGCCGGCCAATAGGCGGATCAGTGACGAGCCGTCCGGGTAGCGCACCGGTTCGATGGCGGTGACCTCGTCGGCGTGGATTACAGATGTGATCGCCAATCCTTTGGAGAAGTCCGTCTCCAGACTGCGGTTGGTGACCCCGAGCAAGGTCTCGCTGTTGGTCCGCACCAGATTGCCCACGCAGGGGGAAATCCTCGGGAGGGAGCGGGTCACATCCCGGCACCGCAAGAGCAGCCGGTTCGTCCCCAGCGCGCCGGCGGAAAGGACGACGTTGCGCGCGCGGACTGTCAGTAAGGGTCTGAAGATCCAGCCTGTCGTCCGGCGGTAGACCACTTCATACCGCGCCCCATCCAACTGTCCTTCCGGAAGCTGGCGCAGGTCAAACACCTCGCTTTCTGGCTGGATCCGGGCACCCCACTTCTCTGCAAAATACAGGTAGTTTTTCACCAGGCTGTTCTTTGCGTTGTAACGGCAGCCTACCATGCACCCGCCGCAGAAAATGCAGGCAGAACGCGGCGGCCCCTTGCCGCCAAAATATGGATCGGGGTACTCGTCCCCTTCCGCACCGCGTGGAATGCTGCCTTTCCTGTCGGCCAGGTCTGCTTTTGCGTCTCCGAAGAAGACGCCGACTTCGGTCGGAGCGAAGGTGTCCGCGCAGCCCAGCTCGCCGGCGATTTCCTTGAGCACTTCGTCGGCGATGAACAGTTTCGGGTTGCGGGTCGCGCCGAGCATGGCGCGCGCCGTGGCGTAATGCGGTTCGAGGATCGATTTCCAGTCCGCCAGGTGGCTCCAGGCGGGCGTCAGGAAGTATTTATCTTCCGGCTTCATCAAGACGTTCGCATAGACGAGGCTGCCTCCGCCCACGCCGCTGCCATGCAGCACCAGCACATCCTTTAAAGGCGAAAACTGCATGATCCCGAAACAGCGCAGTGCAGGGAGCCACAAGAATCTCCAGATGTTCCAGTTGGTCCTGGGGAAGTCCTGATCCCGGAAGCGCTTCCCCCGCTCGAGCACAAGGACGCTGTACCCCTTCTCGACCAGGCGCATGGCAGATACGCTCCCGCCAAATCCCGAGCCGACGACGACGAAATCGTAGGTTGGATCAGCTGCGCGTGCCATAGTGAAATTGTACACGGATTCTACGGATTTAACCGATTATCCATGGGCAGCTTTCTCTGCCAGAGCGATGGCGCCCAGGACGCCTGTCTGGGGACCTAAAGCGGGGGGGACGATATAGTCCTGGATGCGGTCCAGGACCTCCGGCGCGGCGATGTACCCGTTCAACAAGACCTGCACCTGCCTGCGGACCATGGAGAAGAGGTGGCTCTGGGCCATCACCCCGCCGCCGAGGATGATCCGGCGCGGGGAGAGCGTGCAGATGAAATTCACCAGTCCCAACGCCAGGTAGCGGGCTTCAAGCTCCCAGGCCGGGTGGTCCAGGGGGAGGGTTTCACCGCGCTGCCCCCAGCGTGCTTCGATCGCCGGGCCGGATGCCAGCCCTTCGAAGCAGTCCCCATGGAAAGGGCAGGCGCCCAGGAAGGGGTCGCGTGCCGGGTCGTGCGGGATGCGGATGTGCCCCATCTCTGGGTGCGCAAGGCCGTGGATCAGCTGCCCGCCGCTCATCCCTCCGCCCCCGATGCCCGTGCCGATCGTCAGGTAAATAAAATCTGTCAGTCCCTGGGCGGCTCCCCAACGCCCTTCTCCCAAAGCGGCAGCGTTGACGTCCGTGTCAAAGCCAACCGGGAGGCTAAAAGCCGCCTCGAATGCTCCGACCAGGTCGGTATTCGCCCAGCCCAGCTTCGGCGTCGTGGTGATGAAGCCGAAGGAAGGCGAGCGGGGGTCGAGGTCAAGCGGTCCGAAAGAACCGATGCCGATCGCCCGGAGGCGTCCCTGCCGGGCAGATGCCTCCTGGAGGAAGCCTATCGCTTTGGCGATCGTCGCGGCTGGTTCCCCTGTCGGAAAGCGGGTCACCGCGCGCAGGTCCTCAGGCCCCGTCCCAACCGCGCACACCCACTTGGTCCCGCCGATTTCAATGCCGGCGTAAAGATCCGCCATGGTCTCAGCCTTGCCTCGCTACGCCTGACCTGCCTGCCTCACTTCTCGATCGGTCAGACCTTTCACAGACTCCTGGCGATGGATTCTTGGATAAATGCTTCACCCCTGCCGATCAGGTCATCGTGGTCTTCCGGCGGGGGGGAATCCTCCAACAGCTGTCTGGTCCTGGTTCTCAGAAGATCCAGCGCTTTGGGCTGACCCTTTTGTAGCCAGGCCTCCAGGCTGAGGCGGGGGAACACCTGGCTGGCGTAATAGTCCTCCCTGTAGTGCAACAGGGTTAACTCAGAGGTCAGGAAATGGCCTCCCGGACCGGCGTGGGCGATCTCATCCGGGCGGATATTCTCGGCGTCGAGCTGGAACCCGGCGGTGAAGCGGCGCGCCGCTTCGATCACATCGTTGGCGTAGACGACGAGCGCCGGGGAAAAGGCCTTCGAGCCCAGGTTGCCGCCCACGAAGGGCGAGAGACCGACCACCCCCAGGCAGGCCGTCAGGTGATCGTGCCAGAGCAGGCCGGCAGCCAGCAGGTCAGACCCCCAGCCGAGGCCGCTGCCGGAGGTCCCGGCGTGGGGGATGTGATAATGGGCCATCACCTCCGCGCAGGCCAGGTTGAGGAGCAGCGTCAACGGATCGTAGTAGTCTATCATCGACTTCATGTCGAAGAAGGCCGGCAGGCTGCCCAGGATGACCGGGGTCCCCTCCCGGGCGAGCTGGCTGAAAACCAGCCCGGCGAGCAGTTCGGCGAGCAGCAGGGCCAGGCTCCCGGCAGGCGTGATAGGGGTGGACATGCCGACCATGCCGTAGTTGGAGAAAATGAACGGCAGGCCACGCTCGATGGCGTCGAGCATCTTGTCCGTTGTGCCGACATTCATCACAAGCGGGGTTACCGGATTAAAGTAGGGGAGAATAAATGGCTTTTCGGTCAGGTCTCCATGCAGGACTTCGAGAAGATCCAGCGCGGGGACGAACAGGCTTTCGTCGGAGATCAGCAGGACCAGCGGTTTGGCCGTGTTGGCGATCATTTCGAGAGTGGCGTAAAGATCGGCGACGGCCGGAGGGAGGTCGTGAAGAATGCCGATGGTCGAGACCACGTCGAACTGGGGCAGCGCATCACCCAGGCGGACGGACAGAGCCATGTGCTCGCGTGTAAAAGGGACCACATCGTCTGTGACCGGGTCCTGGTAGTACAGGTTGGTCACGCCGATCCCAAAGCGTGTCCGGTCGCCTCCCAGGCAGAAGCGCAGGTTTCCGGATCGGTCGTAAACTTCCACCTGGCGGGGAGCGGATGCGATGGCCCACTCGGCCAGACCGGGGGGAATCCGCACCCGGTCGCCATCGATGGAGACGCCCTCCCCGGACGAGTAGACCTCCCGGGCTTTGGGAGAGTCTACGCGAACGCCTGTTTCCGCCAGGATCTGCAGAGCGAAACCGTGCACTGCCTGGACCTGGTCAGGGGTCAGGATAGTGAGGCGAGGGTAGACGCGCGCCCCTGGTTTCATCAGCTCAATCGAACTCCACACCGAGCAGGCTGGCGATGACGCCGATCTCGCCGACGTGCTGGTAGGGGTGCGTCAGGCCGAAGTTCATCAGGCACCTGCCCTTCGACCAGCCGGTGTAGTTCTCGATCAATCCTTCGGCTCGTGGATGCCCCAGCCCCTCGTCGATCACAATCGCCCGAACGCGTTCGTGGGTCATGACTTCGTGTAGATCCACCGTGGCGATCCGTTCGATGATCTCGCGCGTGCGGATCTGAACGGCTGCGGAATAATCGCGCAGGGCATTCAGGTCGATGCGTTGGTTCAATTCGTCCACCTCGGTGAATGACATGCCGCTGCCGTGATGCCGCCAGGGCAGGTTCAAGCGCTGCATCCACTTGCCTTCATCCAGGACCTGGGGGCGGTCGACGACGAAACAGTTTAATCCGGCATCCTCGACCCGTGTCAGGTGCCACAGGTTCCAGGCGATCGAGTTGACCCTGGAGTGCGGGCGCTGGCGCATCAGCTTGACCGGGACCGTATTCCAGACCTCAGCGATCCAGAAATCGTACAGCACATCGTAACGCTGCAGGAACAACTGTGTAATGTCCATATGATAAATCTTACCAAAATTTTGGGGATCCCATTCATCGCCATCCTGCTGGCTGTGCCGCTCATCTCCACCTTCTCGCTGGACGCCCGGACCAGCGGAGGTGCAACTTTTTATGCTCTCTATTCTAACGCGTATTGTATGCCCTTAGATCGTGTTCGCCAACCAGAAAATCCCCCCGGAACCAGGTGTTCTCAGTGATCCGGAGCCTGTTGATGCTTTCCCATTCCGATCAGAATACCCGCAGCGCGGCGGCAACCTCATCGGAGGGGGGTTTGCACGTTTTACGCCCAGAACATCTCGCCGGCTTTTTCGAAGATGCCGGCTTCCTTGAGCAGGGCGATGCCCTTCGCCAGGCCTTCGTCGGTGGACATCATGGCGTCTTCGTGCTCGATAGAGATCACGTGGTCATAGCCAACCAGGCGCAAGGCGCTGATGATGTCCTTCCAGGTCTTGGCGTCGTGCCCGTAGCCGATGCTGCGGAAAGTCCAGGCGCGATCTGGGATTCGACCGTAGGGCTTGCCATCGTTGCAGCCGTTGACGGAGATGTTGTAGGGGTCGAGGTACACGTCCTTCCCGTGAACGTGGGCGATGGCATCTCCGAGCTTGCGGATGGCTGCGACCGGATCGACGCCGTTCCACCACAGGTGGCTAGGATCGAAGTTGCAGCCGAGGGCTGGCCCGCAGGCTTCCCGGAGCCGCAGCAGGGTCTCCACGTTATAGACCAGCATGCCCGGGTGCATCTCCACGGCGATCTTCACCTTGTGGTTTTCGGCGAATTTCGCGGCTTCTCGCCAGTAGGGGATGCCGACCTGGTTCCACTGGTAGTCCAGGATCTCGGTGAAGTGGTTAGGCCAGGGGCAGGTCACCCAGTTGGGCATGGCATCGCCGGGTGAACCGGCGGGCAGCCCTGAGAGCACGTTCACTGCAGGGACTTCCAACATCTCTGCCAGGCGGACAGACTGGCGGAAAATTTCGTCTGATTCTCGGGCGAGAGACCTGTCAGGATGCAGGGGTTCATAGTGGCAGCTGAGCGCGCTCAGGATCAGGCCGCGGTCGTGGATTGCCTTGAGGTACGCTTTACGCTTCTCAGCGCTTTCCAGCAGCTCGTCTACCGGGCAGTGATGGCTGCCCGGGTAGCCGCCGGATCCGATCTCTACTGCGGTCACACCGGCGGCGGCCGCCTTGTCGAGAGCGGCTTCGAAGGGGAGGTTTTGAAAGAGGACGAGGAATACTCCGATACGCATGATTGACTCCTTCAGGTTAATTCGTCCTGGCGCCGGCGGAGGCGGACGACCAGGCTGGAATCGTCGAGCTGCACGTCGTCCCAGGTGATGACAGCGCCGGCGGCGAGGGGACGGATGATCACCGCCCCGGGTGCCAGGCCGATAGGCAGGGCGTTTTCCCGACGGGCTTCCTCAGCGGTGTCGATCATGCCGAAAAAGGTGTAGCCGCCGAAATCATCAAGCCGTTCGCCGGGGAGGAGGTCGCGCTTGGCGAAGGTCATCACGTCCGCAACAGGCCGGTCGAGCGGGACGAGGGTTGCCTGTCGATAGAGGCAGGCGCGTGCGACGGACAGGGGCGCTTCCAGGAACCAAAGGTGGTAGGGGCGGAAGAAGGTGTAATACTTCCCGCTGCCGACTTTCAAGTACTGCAAGTCGTCCTGGATACGGCGGTCATCGATGCGGACGGTGACGAACACGCCGCCTGCCATGGCGCTCCCCTGGACGAAGTCCACAGCTCCCGGGAATTTCGTAATCCCACCGTCTTCCTCGAGGGCAAAGATGCGGGAGACGGTTTCCAGGTCCGCCTGCGGGCCGAACATACCGCGCCGCATCGGCCGGCAGCCGGTGGCGTTGGCGGCGCAGGCCATCTCGAAGCTGGTCTTGGTGCCATCCACGTAAGAGGCCACCTGGAAGGGGTCCTTGTTCGCTCTGCGAGCGGCTTCTGCCACCGTCTCGGGGTTGGCAGAAGGATCCAGGGGGTTGTTCTTGCCCTTGCCGATCACGACCGGGTTATAGCCGAGGGCTGTGACAAAGTCCCACAGCTCCATGAGGCAACCCGGCTCGTCGCCGGAGGAGACGGTGTAGAGCACGCCGGCCTCTCGGGCCAGACGGGAGAGGAGGCGCCCAACGGTCACATCCGCTTCGATGTTGACCAGTACGACATCCTTGCCGTTCCGGATGCAGGCCATCGCGGTCTCGGCGCCGATCGCCGGGGAGGGGGTCACGTCAGCCACGATATCGATCGACTCGAGTCGGGCGGCGAGCTCGTACGAGCCGGTGAAGATGCGCTTGCCGGCGCGCAGGGCGTCTTCTGCAGCCCCCGGGGAATCCGTTTCGACCAGGTCGTCTGGTGAAAGCCCGGACCCCAGGAATGCCTCGCGGGCGGATTGGGTGTTCGCATCCGCCAGGACCTTCACCTGCATGCCCTGTATGTGCGCAACCTGAGCGACGAAGCCGCTGCCGATCCATCCAGCGCCGCTCACGCCGACCCGGATGGGGCGGCCCTCAGCGTGTCGGCGGGCGAGGTCTTCCGAGAGCATGGTTCAGCCTTTCGCTTTGTACGCTTCGAGAGAGGCGGTGAAGATGTCTTGGGCGGTCAGGTGGTACTTGACCAGCAGATCGTCCGGGTCGCCCGATTCGGTGTAGGTATCCGCCAGGCCGACGAACCGCATCGGCACCGGGCAGCTCTCGGCGATGAGGCGCGCCACATTGCTGCCCATGCCACCCTGGAGGAGGTGCTCTTCTGCGGTGACGATGGCGCCGGTTTCGCGCGCTGCCCGGACGAGTGTCTCCCTGTCCATCGGGCGCAGGGTGTGCAGATCGATGACGCGCGCCTGTACCCCCGCTTCGGCCAGCATGGCCGCGGCGTCGAGCGCCATGCCGACCATCAGACCGCAGGCGATGATAGTCAGGTCATTCCCAGGACGGACCTGAATGGCCTTGCCGATCTCATAATTTAGCTCGGTCTCCCGGTAGATTTGCGGCATGGCGACCCGGCTGGAGCGGAGGAAGACCGGCCCGCGGTGGTCCGTGGCGGCCTTGACCGCAGCGCGCATCGAAAGCGGATCGGAAGGGACTAGGATCGTCATGGTTGGCAGTCCACCCATCAGGGCCAGGTCCTCGATGCCCATTTGAGTCGGGCCGTCTTTGCCAAGGGTGATCCCGCCGTGGCTGCCCAGGATTTTGGCGTTGAGATTGGAAAGCGCCACCGCCAGGCGCAGCTGGTCGTAGGCATTGCACAACAGGAATGACGAGAAGCTGGTGATCCAGGGGATAAAACCGCATCCGGCCAGTCCTGCCCCGATCCCGACCAGGTTGCTCTCGGCGATGCCGATGTTGAAGAATCGCTCAGGATACTTCTGGCGGACCAGCTCGGTCTTGGTGGAGTTGCTCAGGTCGCCGTCGAGGACAACCACGCGCGGGTCGGCATCGCAGACGGCCAGCAGTGCTTCGCCAAAGACATCCCGCATGGGTTTTCCAGGCAGCAAGCCTGCTTTTTCGCCTATTGACATAAGATCTCCTCCCTCGCTCTGGCGGCTTGCTCGGGGTTGAGCGCCCGGCCGTGGAATGTGTAATCAGATTCGATAAAAGAAACGCCTTTGCCTTTGATGGTGTGCGCGATGATAATAGAGGGTTGGTCCTCGATAGCGGCTATGGCCCGAAAGGCCTGGATCATGGCCGCGATGTCATGGCCATCGGCCTCGGAGACATTCCAGCCGAAGCTTTTCCATTTTTCGACCAGCGGTTCAAGGGCCATCTCGCGGCTGATGGGCCCGGTCTCCTGATACTTGTTGTAGTCCAGGATGGCGATCAGTTGGCCGGTTTTAAAGTGAGCGGCTGCCATGGCAGCCTCCCACACCTGCCCGGCCTGGCACTCACCGTCGCCCAACAACACATAGACGCGGTAGCGATATCCGTTCAGGCGGCCTCCGAGGGCGTGACCGACTCCGAGCGAGAGTCCCTGGCCCAGCGAGCCGGTGGTGGCCTCGACTCCAGGCAGCAGACCTTGAATCGGATGACCCTGCATGGGGCTGTCGATCTGCCGCAGTCGCCAGAGCAGTTCGCGCTCAAAGTATCCAGCGTACGCCAGGACTGCGTAGAGAAGCGGGGCGGCGTGCCCCTTGCTCATGATGAAGCGGTCTCGCTCCGACCACCATGGGTCATCCGGCCGGTAGCGGAGCACACCGCCAAAGAAGAGGGCGGTGAGTATCTCTACGGCGGAGAAGGAACTGGAGGGGTGTCCCGAACCGGCTTTGGTGGTCATCTCGAGGATATCCAGGCGGAGCTGCCTGGCGATGTCTTTCAACTTGATCAAATCGATCGTCTCGGTCTCTCTCAGCTGCATGAATCTCTCCTGTAAGTTCTCGAACGCGATTATTTTGGATCTCTTTAATTCGACAATGTCACATTTGGTTTTTCATGAGCGGAGCACCCTGAGCGGAGCAGCGGATGCATTCTGAGCGGAACGCAATGTAGTCGAAGAACGCATCTGCTGCGTAGTCGAAGGGAACGGTTTTGCTTCATCTGACATTGTCATACTAACCAGATTTCAATAGATCAGATCGTTTCACACGCCTCAAGAAAGTCTTTGACCTGTCGCGCGTGGGGGAGGGCGGGAATCACGCCCAGAGTCCGGGCGGTCAGCGCGCCAACCGCGTTGGCGAAGCGGAGCGCGGCGCCCAACCGTTCGGGCGAGAGGTCGTCCAGTTGTTTTCCATCCAGCACCAGCCGCGTCAGGAGGCCAGCGATGAAGGCGTCTCCGCAGCCCGTGGCATCCACGGTCTTTACCCGGAAGGCAGGGACGAATTCACCTCCCTGCTCAGTCTGGTAGTAGCTGCCATTCTGCCCTAAAGTGATCACACACAATTTCGGTCCCATCGCAAGCAGAGCGCTTGCGCCGGGAGCGAGCGCATCCTGACCGCTGAGGATGCTCAGTTCGGTTTCGTTCACCTTGATCAGGTCCACGGTGGGGATGATTTCCCTTACTCGTTCGAGAGCGCCAGGCGCGCTCTGCCAGAGAGTCGGGCGGTAATTGACGTCAAAGGAGACGAGCGCACCGGCTCGGCGAGCTGCTTCGACGGCTGCTCGGGTGGCGCTCCCGCTCGGTTCCACGATCAGGCTGAGCGAGCCGAAATGCAGGCAGCGGGTCGAAGCCAGCAGCCCGTAATCCAGTTCATCCGGGCTGAGGAGCATATCGGCGCCAGGGTTCCGGTAGAAGACAAACTCAGCTGTGTTTTCGTCAGGCAGGGCGATGAAGACCAGGGTGGTGCGCGCCTGAGGGTCGAAGCGCAGCCCCCTTGTGTCCACGCCCTCGGTTGTGAGGACTTTTTCCAGGTAGTGACCGAAAATGTCCTCACCGACCTTGCCGACAAAGCCGGTCTTTGCGCCGAGGCGGGAGGCGGCCACGGCAACGTTGGCCGGGGCGCCGCCAGGCTTGGGGCGGAAGGCGCTGACCTCCGTCATTCCCCGTCCAATCTCTGCGGGGAACATGTCGATCAGCAGTTCCCCAAGGGTCAGAACATCTAATTTCATTATTCCTCAGCCAGTCTATTAATCGGACGCGGATTCGCGTGGAGAACATCCATGGTTATTTCCCACCGAGCATGCGGCGCATGAGCTGTGCGATCTTTATGGCATCGGAGGTCTCGAAGCACTCGAGCAGTTCTGCCCGCGGCACGCGGTCCAGGATCTCGAACCCGAATTTTAAGTTGCGGATGCTTTCATCGACGGCTTTTTCCGGCGGTTCACGGTAGGGAAAGAGGTCCAGCCCGTACCAGCCGTCATAGCCCCATTCGCGCAGCCAGAAGAGAGCTTCCAGAGTCTCCCATAAGTTGACCGTGCCGACGATCACGTCGTCGTCGAACAGCTTCCAGTTGTCGTTCCAATGCGTGTGGAACAGCTTCCCATAGCGGCAGCACAGGGCGATCGACTCGGCCAGGTTCTCCTTCATGATCAGGGCGTGACCCATGTCGATGTTCACGCCAAAGTTCGGTCGGTTGATCTCGTTGACAATCGTCATACAGTGACCGATAGTGGGAAGCAGGATGTGGGTGCGTGGTTCGAACGCTTTGTACTCCACCACGATCTTCTGCCGGGGGTTGTGATCGACCCAGGCGGTCAGCCCTGCGACCAGGTCGTCCAGGCGTTTGCGATGATCGATCTGAAAGGGGTAGTCATAGCCATCCTGGGCGGGCCAGTAAACCATCACTTCCGCTTCCATGTAACCGGCCAGGTCCGTGGTGCGTTTCGCCAGATCGATGGCTTCCTGGCGGAGTTTGGGATCGGGGTTGGTGAACTGCCCAAATTTCCAGCGGGGATCGACCCAGAGGTGGGGGCAAAACTGAACGATCTTCAATCCGAGATCGTCGGCAAGCTTCTTGAGGGACTTGTAATTGGCGTCGGTTACTTCGGTCGGGTAGTGCATTTCCAGACCGCCGACCCCTGGGATGCTCGCTGCCAGCTTGAAGCGATCTGCCATGCTGAGGTCCGGGCGATAGCCCTGTTTGACGAAACGATCGCTCGTTGCCCCGAGATACCATACACCGACTGAGATTTTGATATCGTTCATGTTGAGGCCTCCAGTTGATTGCGTTTGAGCAGGACGGGCAGGATATTCGATCAACGTTTGGGTTTTCGAAGACCCTGGTATACCTGTTCAGAATTTTGTTTATGTCAGTCACGCAGCTCGTTGTAAAGAGAATACCGATCTGAGCGGTAATAAACGCGGAGGAACTCGACAGGTATCTCTCCCTGGGAGAACGTCACCCTTTCGATGAAGAGCAGGGGAGAGCCGGTCTTGATCTTTAACAGACCAGCCAGCTCCTTCGCGGCCTGGATGGCGCGGATGACCTGCTTGGCGTAGACCAGGCGAATGCCGTAATCGCGGTCCAGGATCTCACGGAGCGGCTGAGTCGAGTAATCGTGCTGAAGAACGCTGGGACAGTAGCGGTGCACCAGGTAAGACTCCTCGATGCTCATTGGCTCGCCGTCCGCGGTGCGCAGGCGTTCGATGCGCGCCAGCAGTTCGCCCGGTTCAACGTGCAGTTTTTCCGCGATGTCTTTTGTGGCGGGGATGAGGCTTGCAGATAGCACGCGTGTACCGGGGATGAACCCGCGCTGGCGCATGTCCTCGGTGAAGCTGACGATGCGGTTCATCGTCTGTTCCAGGGTCGGGTGGGCGACGAAAGAACCCCGGCCGCGCTCGCGGTAAATCAAGCCTTCTTTGACCAACATGTCGAGCACCTGGCGCACTGTAATGCGGCTGACCTCGTATTGTTCGATCAGCTCCGATTCGGGGGGGATCATGTCGCCGGGGGACCACTCGCCGCGGTCAATCTTTGCGCGAAAGATGTCGTAGAGCTGCTGGTAGTACGGCAGTTTACTGTGGCGGTTAATTGCATCCGGCTGCAGCATAAAGGATTTTTCTCTTGACAAATAAGGATATAATATGTTAATATAATAATGTTATAACATTTAGATTGTAATGCGTTTCACATCTCAAGTCAAGGATCTTCGCGGATCTCGATCAACTGGCTGGCAATGCTGTTGTAAACCTGAATGACTCACGCCCTGATTTTATTTTACCAATTATCAATTCTTAATCAACCAATGGAAGATTAATTCTCTTTTTACCAAAAAGATCAAAAAGAATCCAGACAAGGAGAAACCAACATGAAACTAAGTCTTGACGTCATCGGTTACGGAGGATACTTTACCAAAGACAACGACCAGCTGTCATTAGAAGATGCGATCCGCAGAGCAGCCAGATTCGGCTACGATGCAGCATGCATTTTCGCGCATCGCCCTCTGGGTTTTCCCATGGATCTGGATGCAGACCGGAGGAAGCGGCTTGTGGACCTCTACAACGAGCTTGACCTGGAGGTCGGCGCCATCGTCTGCTGCAACAACTTCGTGGACGCAAACCACGTCCTTGTCTACAACACTGAAAAAGAAATTATGTACACGAAGCAGTGCATCGACCTGGCAGCGGAAATCGGCAGCAGGATCGTAAGGGTCATGGCGTCCTTATGGGGGTACTTTTCTAACCCGTATTCGGACCAGGGATATGGTCTACCGGCTTTCGAATCTCGGTCGCGCCGGGTTTCCAGAGGGGAGGATTACCTCGAAGCCTGGCATCAGGTCCGCAAGGCGCTTACCGAGGTTGCAGAGTATGCGAAGGACAAAGGTATCACCCTCGCTTTACAGACTCACCCCGAGATCACTAACAACAACGATGACACGCTCGAGATGCTTTCTGAAGTCGGCGTAGAGAGTCTCAAAGTTGGCGTCGATCTACCGCTGATGGAAGGTTACGACGCTGATACCGTCCGACAGACGGTTCTGAAGATGAAAGACGTCTTGGTCTATTCCCATACAATCTCCCTGGCGACGATCAAGACAATAGGTGGTGGGGCTTACGGTTGGGAAGAGGTCACGCCTGGTTCCCCGAGAGATCCGCTTCCCTGGGAGACATTCATCGCGACATGCAAAGAGATCGGTTATGACGGCCTTTTCTCAGCGGAGCAGTGTTCCCCCATTGTTGTCAAAGGTCACCAGCTCGGCACTATCTCAGTTGTCGATGAGAGGTATGTGGAATCGAGGAATTTCTTCAGAAAGATCTTCAAGAAATTCAACTGCTATACAGGCCACAAGCCGGAATATGTAGAATACCAGGCTATTGAGTATGCCTGAGAGACGAGCCGATTATTCCGGTTGCGGTGATGGTCATCCGCAACCGGAAACCGTTTGTTAAGTTGTGCACCAGCTTGATCAGCCTCAACAGCACAGCTTGCATTCTTTGGGAGGCAGGTGTACGCGGTGGAGCGTAAAAAGTTAATTGAAGTCAAGGGCTGCAGTAAGAGCTTCCCCGGGGTCAAGGCATTTTATAAAATTGACTTTGACCTTTACGCGGGGGAAATCCACTGCGTCGTGGGTGAAAACGGGGCTGGGAAAACGACATTTATCAAAATGCTTGCCGGCGCGCTGCGTCCGGATGAGGGCGTGATCCAGATCAATGGGCAACAATACACATACCTGACTCCGGCACTCGCTCACCACTTAGGTATTCAAACGATCTACCAGGAAATCTCGCTTGCCCCTGACCTGACTGTGGCAGAAAATATCTTTATGGGCCAGGAGCCTGTCAACCGGTTTGGGTTTATCGATTACCCCAGCCTGAAACGCGAGTCCAAGAAACTGCTCGAGAACCTGCGCATTGATCTCGATGTGGAATCTCTGGTGGGGAACCTCAGCATCCCCCAAAGACAATCCGTCCAGATCGCCAGGGCGATGGCGATGGAAGCAAAGATTTTCATCCTCGACGAACCCACTGCGTCTTACAGCACGAACGAAATCGCCAACCTTCTTGAGCTGGTGAAACAGATCGCCGCAAGTGGTGTGGGTGTCATCTACATCTCTCATCATCTGGACGAAGTTTTCAGCATCCACGACCGCATCACGGTGCTCAGGGATGGGATCAAGGTAGCAACTCACGGAAAAAAAGAGGCTTCGGAGAACAAGATCATCAGCGAGATGATCGGGAGGGACATCAGTAAGTATTACACCCGGGATAAGTGGGAAATCGATAATTCGAAGACCGTCGCGTTCGAACACATCTCTGGAGGCGCGTCGGTAAAAGACGTTTCCTTCAACATCCGTAAAGGTGAGATTGTCGGTTTCGCGGGCATGGTCGGCTCAGGGAGGACTGACCTGGTCAGGCTGATCTTCGGAGCGGATAAGAAAAGCAGCGGAAGGATATTGATCGAAGGAAAGGAAGCGAAGATCAACGATCCGAAGCAGGCGATTGCGGCTGGATTTTCGCTCCTGACTGAAGACAGGCAGAGGACAGGGCTGATTCTGGATCACAGTGTTGAATGGAACGTCTCGCTCGTACACATCGCCAACACCTCAGGTTCGCTCATTAACGAGCGAGAGGAGTCAGATAACGTCAGCCGCTACGTCGATGCCATCAACATCAGGACGCCCAGCATTTACCAGGAAGTACGGAACCTATCCGGCGGGAACCAGCAGAAGGTGGTCCTGGCGAAGTGGCTTTATGCGAATGCGAACGTAATAATTTTTGACGAACCCACGCGCGGGATCGATGTAGGCGCAAAGGAGGAGATATACAAATTAATGGTGCAGCTTGCCAGACAAGGCAAATACATCCTGATGATATCTTCCGAGATGCCCGAGCTCATCGCCATGTGCGATCGGGTGTTTGTGATGCGTCAGGGACGGATCGTTGCTGAGATTAGCCAGGAGCAGTTGAGCGAAGAGAACATCCTGACCCACTCAATCGGAGGAATCTTATGAGTCTCGTCAGCGAGTTAAGGAAACAACCGGCAAAATGGAAGAATAAAAGCAATCTTTCCGTCTACTATCTTCTGGTGATTGTCGTCATCGCCGGGATTGCCATGTCAATCCTCGACCCAAACTTTCTCACTGTCCGGAACCTTTTTAACGTCCTGAACCAGCAATCGACCTTAGGCATCGTCACGATGGGTGTGGCGATGGCGTTGATCGCTGGCTGCATAGATTTGACAGTTGGTAACTTGCTGGCTTCGACTGCAGCGATCGCCGCGTTAATGCTCCAGGCAGGAGTAGGAGATTTTTGGGTCATTCTCATTACCTGCCTGGCAGGCCTGGCCGCGGGCACCCTCACCGGCCTCATTGTGGTTAAGACCAGGATTGATACATTCATTGCGACCTTAGGCCTGATGAGCATCTATCAAGGGATTGCTTTGATCATCCCTAACGGCAACAACATTTACCTGCAGGGGAAATTTGGATGGTTTGGGACTTACCGGGTGGCAGATATCGTTCCCATATCGGTGATCTATTTCGTAGTGATCACTGTAATGGCATACGTGGTCATGCGCTACACAAAATATGGTCGGAAGCTTTACTCGATCGGCGGCAACCCGGAGGCGGCATTCCTGGCTGGTATAAACCTGGGCTTGAACAAGATCCTCGCTTACGCAGTCACCGGTTTATTATCCGGTTTTACGTCTCTCATAGTGATTTCCAGGATCGGGCAATCACAACCAGCCATGGGAGTATCGTATCCGCTGGAGGCCATCGCGGCTGCTGTGATCGGCGGCGTCGGCCTTTCGGGCGGCAGGGGGACGATCCCGGGCGTATTCCTTGGTGTGATCCTCCTGGGGTTGATCCGGAACTCGTTGAATCTTCTCCGGGTGCCATCCTTCTACCAATACGTGATGCTTGGAGCGGTCATCATAATTGCCGTAGCGTTGAGCAACCTGGGCGCCTTTAAACGAAACGGCAAAGCCTAACTTGAACTGTAGAGGAAGGAGTCGAATGGGAGTAATCAAAAGAAACCATATACCTCAATCTCAGAATCATCTCTCACTCAAGAAGGAGACAAGAATGAAAACATTGAAGTTATTTGTACTGGTCATGCTGGTAGTGTTGTTGGTTTCCCTGGCAGCTGGCTGCGCCTCAACGCCCACAACCGAGGCTGTCCAGGAAGAACCGGAGGTCACCGAAACCCCATCTGAAGACAAACCGGTCTATAAAATTGGCTATATCCAGACCTCCCCTGATGCATACTACCAAATGCAGGCTGATGCAGCGAAGCTCGTCGTCGATTACATCAACGAGAATGAGCCCTTCGAGGTCGAAATGACCTTCGTGCTTTCTGAAAGCCAGCCGGAGAAGGAGCTGGCGCACATCGAGGACTTCATCGCCCAGGGGTACGATGCCATCATCGACTTCACAATCGCTGCTGAAACAGCCCAGAGAGGCGCGCAGCTTGCCAACGCTGCTGGCATCCCCTTCTTCGTCGTTGGTTCGACCGCCGCTGAGGGGCCTGGTAAGGTGACTTCGACCGTCAAAGGCGATTTCGTCGTGATGGGCGGGATGATCGGGAAATACATCGCCGATCATTATCCTGACGCCAAGATCGCCATCGTTGAAGGAGTATTGGGTCAGGGTATCGTCGAGTTATTCGAAGAGGGATTTGAGAAGAACCTGGGACCCAATAACGAGATTGTTATCAAGGCACCTGGCGATTGGAATGCGGAGAAGTCTCAAAATGTCATGTCCGACTGGCTTGCCAACTGGAACGGCGAGTTTGACATGGTATATGCGATGAACGCCGACATCTACCTGGGTGTCGTCCGGGCGCTGGAGGACGCCGGGAAGCTCAACAATCCCATCAAGATCATCACCCACAACGGCCGTCCGGAAGACTTCCAGGGAGTCATGGAAGGGAAAGCCATTGCAACGAACTCGAACTCGCCGACTTACGAATCGGGCGTGTTGTTGAAGGTTGTGACCACGGTCCTCCAGGGAGGTACGGTCCCTGAATTGGTCATCACTCCATCGACGATGGTCGATAAGGACACCCCCGAGAACCTGCTTGGATGGGAGCTCGAAAAGGGCGTGAAAGCGTATCAGGAATATGTAATCCCAAGTGAATAGGCTTCTTGAATGACGAACTGAAAACAGACCCTAGGGGCTTCATACGCCCTTAGGGTCTGTTTTATGGAGGAAATGTAATGGGATCAGACCCTCAAGTCGAATACGAGAAGAGGTTGAAGCGCTATGTCACCGCGATGTATAACGAGGTCCCTGATCGCATCCCACTGCGCATCTTCGCCGAGGAGTTTGCTGCGAAATATTGCGGTTACACCAATTACGAAGTAGCCGTTAATCACGAATTGCAGTTCGATATAAACCGCAAGTTTGCAGTTGAAACCGGGATTGACGCAATTCAAACGAACTCTGTAGTCAACTGGTTCGGTATGCAGAAAGCAATTGGTTGGGAAGGCATAACCTTCCCTGGCATCGGGCTTCCAGTGGACTCGGTCAATCAATGGAGCGAACCAACGACCGAAGAAGACGCTTTCTTGAAGGTTGCAGAGTACGATCTCTTCATTGACGACCCCACATCATTCCTGGTGAACTTCTGGCTGCCGCGTTTCACACGCCACATCGAACAGGCTGGCAGGCCGGTCACATTCGAGCACAACATGTCTTTGATCAACGGGATCATGGCGTACGACAGATTCTTTAACACATGGGGATCGAAAACAACCGAGTTGATCCAGGCCGGAATAGTGCCAGCAGTTGCTTCCGTTTTGAAAGCCCCATTGGATATTTTGGGAGATAAATTGCGCGGGTACATCAATCTGGTCTACGACCTCCACGAACGGCGAGAGAAAGTCATCGCGGCCTGCGAAGCGCTGATGCCCCACCTTTTCAACCTGGTCGCTGGTGGCGCAGATCCGGAAGGCAACATTCCATCTATTATCTGGATGCACCGCGGTTGCGTGCCGTTTATCTCCCACAAGGATTTCAGGGAGATCTATTGGCCGACGTTGAAGCCCATTGTTGAAGAGCTGTGGAATCGGGGAAGCCAGATCATCTTTTATGCGGAAGGAAACTGGGATCATCATCTCGAATCCTTCGCAGAGCTTCCAGAAAAAAGCATGATTTTCCACTGCGACAAGACGGATATTTTCAGAGCCCACAAGATCCTTGGGCATAAATTCTGCCTGAGTGGCGGTATCCCAAATGAGCTGCTCGCGATGGGCACGCCTGACGAGGTGGTGGCTGCCTGCAAGCGCGTGATCAATGGCGTAGCTCGTGAGGGTGGGTACATCATGGATGCCAGCGCACTGATTATGAATGACGCCCAGATCGAAAATGTAAGAGCGATGATCGAATTTACTCTGGAGTACGGTGTATACAGCCAATCTGGTGCAGGCCCTGTCAGTCTTGATGAGATAAAGAAAAGGCCCAGGTCTGTTTCTAAAGACAATCCTTTCGGTTCCAAAGACCAAAAAAGGAAACCAGGTGTTTGCATCCCGTGGGAGGAAAAAAGGGCTGAGCTTCCCAAGATTGTGGGAAATGAAGAGTTGATCCGGAAGACCTGGGAAGAAGTGGACAGTCTGGGATACGGGTTCCTGTGGGTCAATTTAACCTGGTGATAGGCAGGAGCATGGATCACATGAGCCGGATAATGAATCAGATCTACGCCAGCATTCTCGCGGGCAACTACACTCTGGTCCAGGATCAAGTCAGGCAGGCATTGGCCGAATCCCTTGACCCGGGGACGATATTGAATGAAGGCATGATCGCAGCGATGAAAGAAATCGGGGAGCGGTTCGAGGAGGGGAGCTGTTATATCCCTGACATGTTAATAGCTGCGCGCGCCATGCAGGCCGGATTGGAGATCCTGAAACCCGCCCTGGTCTTAGCGAAAGTAAAACCGCTTGGCAGGGTGATTGTCGGGACAATCAAGGGAGACATCCACGATATTGGTAAGAATCTGGTCTGCATGATGCTCGAGGGGGCGGGTTTCGAAGTAATAGATTTGGGAGTCGATGTCGCGCCGGAAGAGTATCTCGCGGCTATCCAGGAACATAACCCGGATCTCGTAGGGATCTCAGCTCTCCTGACCACCACCATGCAGAACATGCGGGTTGCGGTTGAGGCGATTCACACGACCGTACCGGATAAGGTAGTGAAGGTGATTGTGGGTGGTGCACCCGTGACGGAGGATTTTGCCCGGCGAATTGGCGCCGATGGGTACGCGGCTGACGCCAGTAAGGCGGTTTATCTGGCGAAGACTTTGATTCGATAAAAGTGAAACGATACCAGTTAATTTTCGAGAAGACCCCCGACCTTCCAAAGACCGATAACGCCTTAAAAAATATTAAAAAATATTGAGGGTCATTGACAAGCCATGGATTCCTGCTATAATTTAGTTGGTTGGTACAACAAATTAATTGGGGGGAAGCAGCGGGCTGGTTTTTATAATGTAGACGCAGGTCCTGAATCATTGCATCCGGCATGGCCGGTGAAGTCATTCTACGATCGTTGGATCGGAGTTGAATGGACAACAAAGCAGGGGATAACCGCTCAGGACAATATCGTTTCCGCACGGGAGACCAGGCGTTAGTCCGCCAGATCAATCTCTCTGTGATTATGCATCACCTGCGTGAACATGCCCCTATCTCGCGCGCCTCGCTGGCAGAAATGACCGGATTGAACAAGACCACGGTCTCCAGCCTGGTGCGCGAATTGATTGAGCGCCAGTTCGTACGCGAGGTCGGTTACGAAGCCCCCGGGGGACGGAGCGCAGGCCGGCTGGCGATGCTCTTGACCCTGAATCCGGAGGCCGGCTATATTATCAGCGCCGAGATCGGGGTCGATTTCCTCCTGGTGATCTGCACCAATTTTGCCCCCGAAATTATCTGGCGCCAGAAAGAAACCATCGATCCAGATATGGGCCAGCAGCGCATCATTGAACGGCTGCTGGCCCTTTTGCGCCAGGCGATGGATTTCGGTTGCCAGTCCTGCCACACCCTCCTGGGGGTAGCAGTCGGGCTGCACGGTTTGGTCGATCAAACCAGCGGCACGCTGCTGTTTGCGCCGAACCTGAGGTGGGAGAACGTCCCGCTGCGTTCCATGGTGCAGGAAATCACCGATTCGCCGGTGATGGTCGATAACGAGGCCAATCTGGCAGCGCTGGGGGAGCATTATTTTGGCGCCGCCCAGGGTTACAGCGAGATCCTGTATATCACGGCGAGCGTTGGGTTGGGCGGGGGGATCGTCCACGGTGGTCAGATGTACAACGGCGTTACCGGAATAGGCGCCGAATTCGGCCACATGACCATGGACCCGGACGGGGAGCTGTGTAATTGTGGGAACCGGGGCTGTTGGGAGACCCAGGTCAGCCAGCGGGCGCTGTTCCGGTTGATTCGCCGGGGTATCGGGCAGGGCAGAAAGAGTCTGGTGGACGACCTGTCCGGCGGCAACCCCGCCGCCATCACGGTGCCCTTGGTGGTAGAAGCGGCACAAGCCGGCGACCGGCTGTCCCTGGAAGCACTTGAAACGGTCGGGCACCACCTTGGAATTGGGATAGCTTCCCTTGTCAATGCGCTGAATCCGGAGCTGGTCGTTTTCGGTGGCTCGCTGAGTCTGGCGTCCGAATTCCTGATGCCGGTCGTCGAGTATGAGCTCGAACGCAGGGCTCTCCGCTGGATCCGCCGGGCCACCAGAGTTGTCATCACCCAGCATGGCCTCGACGCCTGCGTGATGGGCGGCGTGGCGCGTGTATTCCAGGTTATCCTGGCGGAACCAGTCAAACTGCCGCAGACAAACCCGGGGGTCTTCACCATCGCCGGGTAAGTGAGGATGAGGCGGGTCGAATTCACGGATGCCCTTGATCCATGTTGCCCGCTGTTCTCGAATAATAAACCAGGAGACGATGAGAAGGAGGTGAGGCTAAAGATAAAGAAACCATTTGATCTGCAGAAGAAGTTGATCCGACCAAACCTTACATCAATTGATAGAAGGAGAAGACACCAATGATGAAAAAAGCACTGCTGGTAACTATCGTGATCCTGACCCTTGTGCTGGCTGCCTGCGCACCTGCTGCGCCCGCAACCACCGAAGCGCCGCCGGCCGAAGAGACCGAAGCCCCTCCAGCCGAGGAGACCGAGGCCCCTCCAGCCGAGGAAACTGAAGCCCCTCCCGAGGAAGGGCCGGCAGTCACCGAGCTTAACATCCTTTGGGCGCAGTGGGACCCGGCCAACTACCTGCAGCAGGTCGCCAACCGCTATGAAGAGGAGACCGGCATCAAAGTGACCGTCGTCCAGGAGCCGTGGGGATCATTCTACGATCGCTTTTCGACCGAGATGGCCGCTCAGGGCGATGCCTGGGACATGGTGGTCGGCGACAGCCAGTGGCTGGGCCAGGGCGCGACCTCTGGCTGGTACGTCAACATGACCGATTTCCTGACCAGCACGGGCATCAAGGACACCGTCACCGAAGCCACCCTGACATACTACGGAGAGTACCCGACTGGCTCTGGCGAGTACTGGGCTTATCCGACCGAAGGCGATGCCGATGGCTGGGCTTACCGCAAGGACCTCTTCGAGGATCCCGAGGAACAGGCTGCCTTCAAGGAAGCCTACGGCTACGACCTGGCAGTCCCAGAGAATTACGATCAGCTCAAGGACATCGCGGAGTTCTTCACCCGCCCGGATGAAGGCCTGTATGGCGTCGCCATCTACACCCAGAAGGATTACGATGCGATCACCATGGGCGTCGAGAACACCATGTTCAGCTGGGGCGGCGACTGGAAAGATCCTGCCACCAACGAGGTCATGGGTGTGGTGAACTCGCAGGAGAATATCGACTCGTTGCAGTTCTATCGCGAACTGTATGAATGCTGCCAGTGGCCCGGCGGGAGCAATGCCTTCTTCACAGAGACCAACGACGCATTAATCAGCGGCCAGGCCGTCATGGCGATGAACTACTTCGCCTTCTTCCCCGCCCTCGTCAATCAGGGGACCAACCCCAATTTCTTCGACAAGGTTGGTTTCTTCCCCAACCCGGCTGGACCAACTGGCGCTCAGCACGCCGCCCTGGGTGGACAGGGGATGAGCATCGTCGCCTACATCAGCCCCGAGCGGCAGCAGGCGGCCATGGATTTCATCGAGTGGTTTGCACAGGAAGATGTCCAGGCATTCTGGGCTGAGCTTGGCGGCTACACCTGCAACACGAATGTCCTTGCCTCGGACGCTTTCTTGAATGCGACGCCCTTCAATCCGGCGTTTGCCACGACCATGGGATTCGTCAAGGACTTCTGGAACATCCCGGTCTACGGGCAGTTGCTGGAAGTGACGCAGCGCGAGTTCAGCGCCTTTGTCGTCGGCGGCGAGGGAACCGCTGAGGAAGTGATGAACACCATCGCTGAAGAGCACGACGCCATCCTCAGGGAATCTGGTTTCCTCAAATAACCTTTCATTCTCGAAATGCAAGACACGTTGGGGAGGCGGGGGAACCCGCCTCCCCAAACCACCAGGATTTATTCTATAAGGGATTATTCTCGGAGGTGATATTTGAGCGCCACCAGCCTTACTACACGCTCAGGCACGCGCCAGCGCCACCTCAGCGACCGGGCGATCATCAACCTGTTCATCTGGCCGTCACTAATTTTGTTGATCGTGATGAACGTCTTTCCGCTGATCTACAGCCTTTACCTCAGCTTCACAGATTACTCTGCCATCGCGCACAAGGCGCCTGTGTGGGTGGGGCTGAAGAACTTCGCGGATCTGCTCAACGATCAGCGGATGTGGAAGTATTTTGCCACCAGCGGCAGATATGCCCTGATCTCAGTCGGCCTGCAAACGGTCCTGGGTTTTGGCCTGGCCATGCTCCTGAGAGAGAAGTTCCGGGGGAGCGGGCTGGTGACGACGTTGATCCTGATCCCGATGATGATCTCGCCAGTTGTGGTCGGGTTGTTCTGGAAGCTGATGTACAACCCCACGTTCGGGTACTTCAACTATCTGATCGGTTTCCCGAACCCGATCGCGGGCCCGGACATGCTGGCCAGCAGCTTTGCCCGAAAACCTGTGCCGGGACTGGCTCTGTGGGCGGTGGTGCTGGTCGACGTGTGGATGTGGACGCCCTTTGTCATGCTTTTGGTGCTTTCTGGGTTGAAAGCCATCCCTGATTATCTCTACGAAGCCGCTGCCATCGACCGGGCAAGCTCCTGGTTCCAATTCTGGCGTATCACCGTCCCGCAAGTGGCCCCGCTCCTGATGATCGCCATCCTCTTCCGCACCATCGAGGCGTTTAAATCCTTCGATCTGGTGATGGGGATGACGGGAGGAGGACCGGGCGACCAGACGGAACTGATCGCAGTCAATCTCTATCGCCAGGCCTTCCTCGGACAATGGCAGACGGGCCGGTCCAGCGCCCTGGCATACATCATCCTGATCATCATTATCGCTGTGAGCAACCTTTACATTCTGTACCTGAATCGGATGCGAGGGGAGGCGTGAAGATGGCTGAATTTGCTAAAACCGGATCCACCAAACCGGTCGTTGAAGCCATCCGGGTGGATAAGGTCACACCGGGCTACCGCCTTTTAAACAACATCCGGGCGTTAATTGTCATTGTGCTGGCTATTGTCGGGCTGATCCCGGTGTTTGTCATGATCATGACGGCATTCAAGACCCGCCCCGACGCCATCAGTGTCCCGCCAAAACTGATCTTCACGCCATCGCTCGAAGGACTGGTCTTCTTGCTGACTGAACGATCGGCGGCGAGCCCTGCCAGGCTGGAGCAGCTGCGGCAGGCTGCAGAGGGCGAGGAGCTCAGCCTGTTCGATCGCATCGCGCTCAACACCGGTCAGGAGATCACCGGCCCCAGCGATTACGTCTTCCGGTTGCGGAACTCATTAATCATCGCCGGCCTGTCGACCATCGCATCGATCATCCTGGCGGTCTTTTCTGCCTATGCGTTCAGCCGCTACAACGTCAAGGGCAAAGGAGACCTGCTGTTTTTCATCTTGAGCACGCGCATGCTGCCAGCTGTGGTCGTGACCGTCCCGCTCTTTCTGATGTACACCCAGCTGAAACTTCACGACACCCACCTGGGGATGATCATCTTGTACACGGTATTCAACCTCTCGCTGGCGGTCTGGTTGATGAAAGGGTTCTTTGATGAGATCCCCCGCGAATACGAGGAGGCTGCTCTGGTGGATGGCTACACCCGCATGCAGGCATTCTTCAAGATCGTCCTGCCGCAGGCGGTGACCGGGATCGCCGCCACGACCGTCTTCTGCCTGATCTTCGCCTGGAACGAATACGCCTTTGCCCTGATGCTGACCAGCGAGAAAGCCCGCACAGCGCCGCCCAGTATCGCCACGATGCTGGGGATCGGCGGCATCGAGTGGACGGCAATCGCCGCGGGCAGCCTTGGCTTTCTGATCCCGGTTGTGATCGTCACTTTCGCCTTGCGCAATTACCTGCTCCGTGGGGTGACCTTTGGAGCGGTTCGGAAATAATATGGCAAAGATCGAACTCCAAAAAGTCGAAAAAAAATTCGGCGAACTCCACGCCGTCAAGCCAATGGACCTGACCATCAACGATGGCGAATTCGTGGTCCTGCTTGGCCCATCCGGTTGCGGCAAGACGACAACGCTGCGGATGATATCCGGATTGGAGACCGTGACGGGCGGGAAAATACTGCTCGACGGGCGTGATGTTACCTGGCTGCATCCCAGCGAACGCGACATCGCGTTCGTCTTCCAATTCTACGCGCTGTACCCGCACATCTCGGCGCGCGACAACATCGCTTTTCCTTTGCGCGCCCAGGGAGAATCGCGGCACACGGTCGAGCAGCGTGTGAAGGAAGTCTCCGCCCTGCTGCGGATCGAGCACCTGCTCGACCAGAGACCGGGGAAACTTTCCGGGGGCGACCAGCAGCGCATCGCCCTGGCGCGCGCCCTGGTCCGCAGACCTGCCGCATTCCTGATGGACGAACCCCTGGGTGCCCTCGACGCCGATCTCCGCGAGACCATGCGCGCCGAGATCAAGCGCCTGCACATCGACCAGCATGCCACCACGGTGTACGTCACCCACGACCAGATCGAAGCGATGGCGATGGGCGACCGGATCGTTGTAATGTCTGAAGCGGTGGTGCAGCAAGTCGGACCGCCTGCAGAGGTGTACTACGACCCGGCAAACCTGTTCGTGGCGAAGTTCATCGGCAGTCCAGGGATGAACCTGGTGAGCGCTGTGTACGAGGATGGCACAGCCCGCATCCCCGGGACGGAAAACAGGTATCGCATCCTGGCAGAGTGGCAGCCGGCGATCCAGTCTGCCCTGCAGGGTGAGCCCGAGATCATCCTTGGCTTTCGTCCAGAAGCTGCTCATCTCGAACCATCTGGCGAGCTCTCCGGAGAGGTCTATGCCACCGAACTTCAGGGCGCATACGCCGTCCTGCACGTCAACGTGAACACCACCGAGATCGTCCACATACGCACCGACCGACAGATAGATTATGCGATCGGCGAAACCGTACACTTCACCATCGATCCAAAGATGGTGCGGTTTTTCAACCCGAAGACGGAATTAGCGATCAGCAGTCAGCGAACGTGAAAAATATGCTGTCATCCTTTTATAAAACTGAGGACTGATGACTGAAGGCTGAGGGCTAAAGCATGAGTAATGTAGAACTGCAGAAGGTAAGCAAGCAATTCCCTGGCGTCAAGGCGCTGGATGCTGTCTCCTTTGACGTGAAGGATGGAGAATTCTGCGTGCTGCTCGGGCCAACTGGCGCGGGTAAGACGACCACCCTGCGGGTGATCGCTGGCCTGGAGCGGCAGGATGAAGGATCGGTGCTCTTCGATGGAGAGCGGGTCGACGGCCTGCCGCCTGCGGAGCGGGATATCGCTTTCGTATTCCAGCAATATTCCCTTTACCCAACCATGTCCGTATACGACAATCTGGCTTTCCCGCTGCGTGCTCCGAGCCGGCGTATCGCGGAAGACCAGATTCGCAAGCGAGTCGAGGAGGCGGCAGAAACCCTGCGCATCAGCCATCTGCTGAACCGGAAGACGGCTCACCTCTCGGGAGGCGAGATGCAGCGTGTGTCGATCGGACGGGCCATCGTCCGAGAGCCGCGCATCTTCCTGATGGACGAGCCGCTTTCGAACCTGGATGCCAAGCTGCGGGAAGCACTGCGCGTAGAACTCCAGCACTTGCAGAAAGTGCACGGCAGCACGACCCTCTTTGTAACGCACGATCAGATCGAAGCGCTGACGATGGCAGACCGCATTGTGGTGCTGAACGCCGGGAAGATTATTCAGATCGGCACTCCCGAAGATATCTACGACCGTCCGGCGACGATCTTCGTCGCCCAGCTGGTGGGAACACCGCGGATTAATCTCCTCAAATCCAGGCGGGAGGACAGCACCTTGTTTATTGAAAAGAGCCAACTCCACCTGCCTGTGCCTGATGGAAAACAGCTGCCTTCCGAATTGTTAATCGGCATCCGGCCGGAAGACATCGTCCCGGACTTGGAGGGAAAGTTCGCGGGAAAGGTGATCCTGACGGAGCCGCTCGGTGTACAGACCGTTATCCACATCCGTTCGGGCGAGCAGACTTTGTTGAGCCTCATCCCGGGGATGGCTGACCTGCACATCGGCGAGGAGGTCCGCTTCAAGATCATCCATGAGCGGCTGCATTGTTTTTCTCTGCAGGGGTCGCGTATCTACGCTTGAAAGGGGATCAGGCCGGGGAGAGAACCCGGCGCCATAATAACGGGAAGTGTGTGAATGCGCATCATAAGAGTAGACGGACCGCAGCTGCGAAGTTTAAAGAAAGACAGCAAGAATTCATCTAAGGAGTGTGCCACATGAAAATCGGGGTAAACGCCTGGGTCTGGACTTCGCCAGTGACGACTGAGGAGCTGGAGAAGCTGGCCCCGAAGGTCAAACAGATGGGTTTCGATTGGCTAGAAGTCCCGCTCGAGAACCTGGCAGACATGGACCACAAACGGGGGAGGGATATTCTCGCAACTCATGGATTGGGCGTCAGCACCTGCGCTGCCATGGGGCCGGATAGGGACCTGATCCACCCGGACAGGGCCATCCGAGAAAGCGGCATGGCCTATGTGCGCGGCGCGATCCAGGCGACGCATGACCTGGGGGCGACAAACCTGGTTGGTCCGATTTATTCGGCAGTCGGCCGCACATGGCAGATGACCGCGGAGGAACGCGCCCGCGATACCGACCTGCTGGTGGAGAACCTGAGCGAGCTCGCCAGCTACGCAGCGGACTATGGAGTCATTCTGTGCGTTGAACCGCTCAACCGTTTCGAAACGAGTTTTATCAACCTGGCAGAACAGGTCATCCAGGTGGTTGATCGCGTTGGGCATCCCAACTGCCAGGTCATGCTGGACACTTTCCACATGAATGTCGAGGAGAAATCGCTGGGAGACGCCATTCGCGCCGTGGGGCCCCGGCTGAAACACCTGCACGCCTGCGAGAACGACCGCGGCGCGCCCGGATCGGGGCATGTGGCCTGGCAGGATGTGGCGCAAGCCCTGAAGGATACCAACTATTTGGGTCCGGTGGTGATCGAGTCCTTCACTTCGAAGGTGAAGAGCATTGCCCGGGCTGCGGCGATCTGGCGCGCGCTGGCTCCCAGCCAGGATGACCTGGCGAGGGATGGCCTGCGATTCTTGAGGAGTCTCCTGGCTTAGCGATAAGAAGCCACATCTATACACAGACTCAATCTCGAGGACCAGGCGCGAGGGATGAACACTGATAACGATGAAAGAACCATCTGTGCGGAGCTGTGTCCACACCGTCCCGTACCGGACCGGTACGGGGTTCGTGGTTGGTTTTTCCGTCCTAACTATTAAAAGACACCACCTAAGGAGAGTTCAAAATGGGAAGACCTGTCACTCTGTTCACCGGTCAGTGGGCCGATCTGACGCTTGAAGATCTGGCCAAAAAAGCCAGCGAATGGGGTTTCGATGGCCTCGAGCTGGCGTGCTGGGGCGATCACTTCGAAGTTGATAAAGCCCTGGCAGACGATCAATACGTGCAAAGCCGCTGGGACATCCTCAATAAATATCACCTGAAGTGCTTTGCAATCAGCACCCACCTGGTCGGGCAGTGCGTGGCTGATGATCCGATCGATGGCAGGCACAAGAGCATCCTCCCCGGTCGCTTGTGGGGCGACGGCGACCCGGAGGGTGTGCGCCAGCGATGCGCAGAGGAGATGAAGAACACCGCCCGGGCGGCAGCCAAATTTGGCGTCAAAGTTGTCAATGGCTTCACCGGCAGCTCTGTCTGGAAAAATATCTATTTCTTCCCGCCCACCTCGCAGGACGACATCAATAAAGGGTTTGCGGACTTCGCAGCGCGCTGGAAGCCGATCATGGATGTCTTTTCCGCGAACGGCATCAAGTTCGGACTGGAAGTCCACCCGACCGAGATCGCCTACGATCTTATCACTGCCCGGCGGGCGCTGGACGCCATCGACTGGCACCCTGCTTTTGGATTCAATTTCGATCCCAGCCACTTCATCCACCAGTTCATCGATCCGGTTGAATTCATCTACGAATTCGGCGAGCGGATCTGGCATATGCACGTCAAAGATTCGCGCGTCCGGCTCACGGGGCGGAACAGCATTTTGTCTTCGCACCTCGATTTTGGAGACAGCCGGCGCGGCTGGGATTTCGTCTCACCCGGGCGGGGTGATGTGAAGTGGGACCAGGTGATCCGGGCGTTGAACCGGATCGGGTACACCGGCCCGCTGTCCATCGAGTGGGAGGATTCGGGAATGGACCGCGAATGGGGCGCGCCGGAGGCGTTGCGCATGATCCGCTCCCAGGATTTCACTCCCTCGCAGGTCGCGTTCGACGCGGCTTTTGCCGCAAAAGAATAGACGATTCCTTCAGGTGTGTTGTACCTGAAGGGTACCGGAGGACATTATGAGCGAAGAAACTGGTTTCACCACGATGGCGGGCGCCCGGTCCGCCGCGGAAGCGCCGGAGATTGGCTTTGGAATGCTCGGCTATGCTTTCATGGGTAAAGCCCACACGAATGCGCTGAAGAAGATCCCGTACATGATGTACCCACCAGTCGCGATCCCGAAGCTGGTGGCGATCAGCGGCCGGAACGAGTCGGCGGTCTCTGAAGCAGCCCGGCGTTACGGCTACAAGAAATATTACACCAGCTGGCGTTCCCTGGTGGAGGACCCCGAGGTGCAGGTGCTTGACAATGGTGGTCCGAACGATGCCCATGCCGAACCCTGTATTCTGGCGGCCCAGCTGGGGAAGCACGTGCTGTGCGAGAAGCCACTGGCGCGTACTGCTGAGGAATCGAAGTCCATGCTGGAGGCTGTCCAGAATGCGGGCGTCAAGCACATGGTGGCGTTTAACTACCGGTTCGTCCCCGCGGTGCGCATGATCCGCAATCTCATCGATCAAGGCGCTCTGGGACAGATCTATCATTTTCGTGCGGTCTATCTCCAGGAATGGATTATGCCACACTACAATGCGCCGAAATGGTGGCGGATGGACAAGAAAGTCGCCGGCAGCGGCGCAATCGGCGATCTGGGCGCTCATATCATCGACCTGGCACACTATCTGGTGGGAGGCATCAAGAGCATCGCTGCATATACTCGGACATTCATCGAGGAACGGCCGCTGCCGGATGGCTCCGGGAAAGGCAAGGTTGATGTAGATGATGCCTTTACCGCCGCGGTCGAATTCGAGAATGGCGCCATCGGTACCCTGGAATCGACCCGCTTCGCCGGTGGGCGCAAGAACTACAATTGCTTCGAGATCAACGCCGAGAAGGGGAGTATCCGATTTAACCTGGAGCGGCTGAACGAGCTCGAAGTCTTTTGGGTTGGCGAGCAGCCCAAGGAATCTCAGGGCTTCCATGATGTTCTCGTAACGGAGGGATACCATCCCTGGTGGGAAAACTGGTGGCCGCATGGACACCTGATCGGCTGGGAACACACCTTCGTCCACGAGATCAACCACTTCCTGGACTGCATCGTCAATAATAAATCGGTTGGGCCGCACGGTGCCACTTTCGAAGATGGCTATCGAGCCGCAGTGATCTGCGACGCCATCGTCGAGTCGGCCCAGAGCCGGCGGCATGTGGATGTGAAGTACTGATTTTGGTTGAGGCGAGGTGGGCGGTTTATCCATGACATCTATCAGAGGTTGTCCTGCAGAATGCGTGGATTATCCCCACCTCGCCGCAGGTGAGACTATCATAATCTGGGTAAACCGTTCCCGGAGCTGTTACCCGATGAGGGAGAGAATATGGCGAAGATTCGCCCGCATATACCTTACAAACTCCTGATCATCATCGTTGTGATCCTGGCGCTAGGCCTGTTCGCCGGTCCGTTTATCCGGTCGCGATTCACCCCCGAACAGCTGGTCGATAACGTGATCTTGAATGCCATCCCCTTTGTCTTGATCTTTGTATCGATAATTCTGACATTCATCGCCTTGATCGTGATCCTCTCAAGTGTTCTCAGCAACAATGTGCCGCTGAGAATCTACCGGATTGTCGAGCGGGTGCTGATCGGCGGAATCGTGCTGGGAGTGGTGGGGATGTTTCAGCCATGGTTATTCGTTGCTTATCGCTACGGGTTCATAGTCCTGTTAATCTCAACCCTGGCTTTCATCGTCTGGAGCCACATCACACCGCGTGGGCAAAGGCCGCTGCAGGAAATCGGACCACTTGAAATCCCGGGAGCGGAAGAAGAAAAGGTTTAAGAGGCATCGGAGATCAGCATTGATGGCTGACAATTACCAACCGAAACCAGAGCATCGATTTACGTTCGGTTTGTGGACGATCGGCAATGTGGGCCGCGACCCGTTTGGAGAGCCGGTGCGGCGACGCTGTTCGCCGGTAGAGCTGGTTCATATGCTTGCCGATACCGGCGCGTATGGAGTCAACTTCCACGATAACGATCTGGTGCCGATCGACGCTTCCACGACAGAACGGGACCGGATCGTTCGGGAATTCAGGCAGGCTCTGCAGGAGACGGGTTTGGTGGTCCCGATGGCGACCACCAACCTGTTCAGCGACCCGGCATTTAAAGACGGAGCCTTCACTTCCAACGATCCCAATGTGCGCGCCTATGCTTTGCAGAAGACGATGCGGGCTATCGATCTGGGCGTCGAGCTCGGCGCCAGCATTTACGTTTTCTGGGGTGGCCGTGAGGGCACCGACACCGACGCCGGGAAAGACCCCCTGGTAAGTTTGAAGCGGTTTCGGGAGGCGATCAACTTCCTGTGCGAGTACGTACGGGATCGAAGGTATGATCTGAAATTTGCGCTGGAGGCAAAACCAAACGAACCGCGCGGCGACCTTTTCCTCCCAACCACCGGCGCGATGCTGGGGTTCATAGCTTCCCTCGATCACCCGGAGATGGTGGGAGTTAATCCCGAAGTCGCCCACGAACACATGGCGGGGCTTAATTTCACCCACGCCGTCGCTCAGGCATGGGCAGCTGGCAAACTGTTTCACATCGACCTCAACGATCAGGCGTTTGGACGCTACGACCAGGATTTTCGCTTTGGCGCGGTGAATTTAAAGAGCGCTTTTTTCCTGGTCAAGTTCCTGGAAGACGTGGGCTATAAAGGCAGCCGCCATTTCGACGCGCACGCCTATCGCACCGAAGACTACGAAGGCGTCAGGCAGTTCGCACTGGGATGCATGCGCACCTATCTGATCCTCAAAGAGAAGGCGGCGCGGTGGAACGCCGATCCCGAGATTCAGGCGCTGCTGCAGGAGATCAACGCGGGCAACGAAGATGAGAGCGCCGAGCTGGGACCGTACAGCCCAGGTAAGGCTGAAGCGCTGCAGCGCCGGGCTTTCGATCGGGAGGGGTTGGGGGAACGCGGCCTGGCTTATGAGCGTCTGGACCAGCTCACTGTGGAGTTGCTTTTAGGCGTCCGCTGATATCCGCGGGCAGGTCGGCTGCTTCGCTGGCCGGTAATACGAACCGTAACACTGGCGGGCTGTCAATGCCAAGGATAAGCTCAATGACCAGCCAGAAATATCTCTTGGGCATCGACGTATCCACCACTGGCGCCAAAGCCTCCTTGATTAACGTAGAGGGCCGGGTTGCTGGCAGTGCCACGACGCCATTGACCCTTTTTACCCCGCGCCCTCTGTGGTCCGAGCAAGATCCGCGCGAGTGGTGGTCCGCTACTGCGGCAAGCATCCGGCAGGTGCTGGCCGAGGCTGGCTTACCGGGTGCGGCGATCCAGGCGATTGGCCTGACCGGGCAGATGCACGGCCTGGTGCTCCTGGATGAGCGTGGAGATGTCCTCCGCCCGGCGATATTATGGAACGATCAGCGCACAGGCGACCAGTGCGATGAGATCCGGGCTCGCCTTGGCAAGGAGCGCCTGATTCAGATCACCGGGAATGACGCCCTGACTGGTTTTACCGCCCCCAAGCTGCTCTGGGTGCAGCAAAATGAGCCGGAGATTTTCAGAGCCGCCAGGCATGTGTTGCTGCCGAAAGATTACGTGCGATTTCGGCTCACCGGCGAGTACGCTTTGGACAAGGCGGATGGATCCGGTACGATCCTGTTCGATTTGAAGGAGCGGACCTGGTCTGAGGATGTGCTTGATGCTCTGGGGATCCCGGCCGACTGGCTCCCGGGGACTTATGAAGGCCCGCAAATCACGGGGAGAGTCCATTTCGATGCCGCGGCGGAAACTGGCCTGGAGGCTGGTACGCCGGTGGTGGCTGGTGCCGGTGACCAGGCTGCGCAGGCCGTTGGGGTTGGCGTCATCGAACCGGGGATCATCGCCCTCACCCTGGGCACGTCCGGGGTGGTCTTTGCAGCCACCGAAGCGCCCCTGATAGAGCCGGAAGGCCGGCTGCACGCGTTTTGCCACGCTTTACCCGGGCGCTGGCACTTAATGGGGGTGATGTTGAGCGCGGCTGGCAGCCTGCAATGGCACCGCGATACCCTGGCGCCTGGAATGAGCTTCGACGACCTGGTGCATGAAGCTGCTGATGTGCCTCCTGGCAGCGAAGGCCTGCTTTTCCTGCCTTATCTGACTGGCGAGCGTACCCCGCACCCGGACCCGCTGGCGCGCGGGGCCTGGATCGGACTGACGGTTCGCCACCGTCGAGCTCACCTGACGCGGGCGGTCTTAGAGGGAGTGGCTTACGGCATCAAGGACTGCTTCAATTTAATCCAGCAGGCGGGTTTGGGCGCCATCCGCCAGGTGCGGATCTCTGGAGGCGGCGCGAAGAGCCAGACCTGGAGGCAGATCATCGCCGATGTCCTGGACACCGAGCTGGTCACGGTCAATACGACCGAGGGGGCGGCTTTCGGCGCGGCTCTCCTGGCGGGCGTTGGAGCCGGGGTTTTCCCAGATGTGCCTGCTGCCTGTGAGAACACGATTCGAATCACGGGGAGCAACAGCCCCGGGGATACCGTGGGAGAATACCAGGACTACTATCTCCGCTACAGGGCACTCTACCCTGCACTGGCAGGCGAGTTTAAATCCCTTGCAGCCCTCGTCGCCAGACAGTCTGGGAAAGGGACGGCGTCATGAACGGGATGGGTCGATCGGTCGTCTGCCTGGGCATCCTGGTTGCCGATGTGATTGGACGTCCTCTGCGGGCACTCCCGGCGCCGGGACGGCTGGTGCTTGTCGATGAGATGAGCTTACATACGGGGGGCTGCGCGGTCAATGCAGCGACCGCCCTGGCGCGGCTTGGACTGCCCGTCGAAGTGATCGGCAAAGTTGGGGCGGATCCTTTTGGGGATTTCCTGATCGACGCATTGAAGGAACGCGGCATCGGCACACGCGGCATCTCGCGGGACGCGCAGACGGGGACTTCAGCCACTATGGTGATGGTCGATCCTGACGGTGAGCGTCGGTTCGTGCACTATATCGGAGCGAATGCCTGTCTGACCCTGGCGGACGTCGAGGTGGAGATGGTGGAAACAGCGGCGATTTTTCATGTCGGGGGGAGCCTCGTATTGCCAGGCATTGATGGAGAACCGACAGCCGCACTGTTGCAGAGGGCGCGAGCCAGCGGAGCGATCACATTTCTAGATACTGTGTGGGACGATACCGGCCGGTGGATGCAGGTCCTCAAACCATGTCTGCCGCACCTCAATTATTTCATCCCCAGCCTGCCGGAGGCGCAGGCGATCACAGGACACACCGATCCACTCGATGTGGGGCGCACATTGCTGGAGTATGGCCCGCAGACGGTGGCGCTTAAAATGGGCGACCGGGGATGCCTGGTCCTTACCCAGGATGGCCAGCAGCTGCACCTGCCTGCCTACGACGTGCCTGTCCTGGATGCAACTGGCGCGGGGGACGCCTTCGCGGCAGGGTTCATTACGGGAGTCTGGCACGGGTGGCCAATAGAGAGAACCGCAGCATTCGCGAACGCAGTGGGAGCCTTGTGCGTGATGGGGGTAGGCGCAACAGGTGGGATACGTTCGTTCGCAGAAACAATTGAGTTTATGCAGTCGACACCCATCAAGAATCTTGCGTAGGAGATGTTCATGGAGAAGTACGGCTACCGCTTTTCGTTTGGTCCCTGGAACATTCACGAAGGCGCCGATCCCTTTGGCCCGCCGGTCAGACCGTCGCGCTCGTTCGCAGAAAAATTGAAGTTATATAAAGACCTTGGATATGATGCAGTCCAGTTCCACGACGACGACGTCGTGCCCAACCTGGATGACCTTACTCCAGAGGAGCTGCGTGCGGCGGCGCGCCAGATGCGACAGATGCTGGACGACAACGGCCTGGCAGCAGAATTCGTTGCCCCGCGTCTTTGGGAGCACCCGGACACCATCGACGGGGCGTTCACCTCCAACGATCCTGGAGCGCGTACCTACGCCCTGGATCGCGCCAAGCGCGCAGTTGATATCAGCCGGGAAATGGGCACGGACCTGATGGTGCTGTGGCTGGCGCGGGAAGGGACATACCTGCGTGAATCGAAGGACGCGGTTGAAGCCGCCCATCGGCTGCTGGACGCGGTCAACCAGCTGCTGGCGTACGATCCACAGCTGCGCATCGCCATCGAGCCGAAGCCGAACGAACCGATGGACATGGCCTATATTCCCACCATTGGGCATGCCCTGGCACTCGCCTTCCAAAGCTCTGCACCTGCGCGAGTCGGCTGTCTGGTTGAGACAGCCCACGCGGTGCTGGCCGGTCTCGATCCCTCCGATGAGATGGCATTTGCCCTGGCTTTTGACAGGCTGTACAGCGTCCACCTGAACGACCAGAACGGCCTTAAATATGACCAGGACCGGTCGTTTGGCTCGGTGGATTTACGGCGAGCCTTTAACCAGGTGCGTGTCCTGGACGACAACCGGTATTTCGAAAAGGGGATGGTCGGGATGGACGTGAAAGCCCTCCGCACTCAAACCTTTGCCATCGCGACCAAGCACCTGCGCAACAGCCTGCAGCTCTTCCTGCGCCTGGTCGAAGTCGTTCGCTCGCTCGACCGCGCTGGTCTGAACTCCCTGGTCGCAGCCCGGGATTATGAGGAGCTGGACTGGCTGATTTTGAACAGCCTGATGGGTTGAGTCGTTATGATGAATGAACAGTTCATAATGGAAATGATCCGCAGCGAGTTGGCGGAAATCGTCGGCCAGGAATACGTGTCGGTTGACGAGAGCGACAAGCTGGTCTACTCCACCGACTGGGCCTGGATGCCGCAGATGTGGCTAGACCGCGGGGAACGGCTGCGCACGCCGGACTTTATTGTCCACCCTGGTTCCGCGGAGGAGATCTCGGAGATCCTGGAGGTTGCCAACAAGTACCGCATCCCTGTTGTCCCCTGGGGAGGCGGATCAGGCACGCAAGGTGGGGCTTTGCCGATCTTTGGAGGCATCCTGCTCGACATGAAGCGGATGAACAAGATCCTCGCGATTGACGAGAAATCGCTCACCGTCACCGCACAGGCCGGCGTGATCCTCTCCCAGCTGGAGTGGGCGGTGAACGAGAAGGGGTTTACTTTCCCCCATTATGCCGCCTCCAGCAACTGCGCCACCCTGGGCGGGGCGCTCGCGCCGCGCGGCACGGGGACCATCAGCACCAAGTACGGTAAAGCCGAGGACATGGTGCTCAGTATGCAGGTCGTCCTGCCGACGGGCGAGATCATCCGCACGCCCCCGGTGCCGCAACACGCCTCTGGGCCGGACTGGTTCCGGCTCTTCCTGGGGGCGGAAGGGACCTTTGGCGTCATCACAGAGGCGACCATGCGGCTCGACTACCTGCCAGAGGCGCGTCTCCTCAGGGCGGTGCTGTTCGACGATTTGAGCGCTGCCCTGGAAGCCGGGCGGTTGATGATGACCCGTCGGCTGGAGCCTTTCGTGATCCGCCTGTACGATCACAAGTCGACTGCTTCTCGGGTGAAAAAGATCCTCGGGTACGAATTCCACGGCGCGTACATGGTGATCGGATTCGACGGCGATCCGGATATTGCTGCCCTCCAGGAAAATAAAGCGCTGGAGATCTGCCGCAGTTTGGGCGCCCAGGACCTGGGCCGCGAGCCAGGCGAGAAATGGTGGGAGCACCGATACGACTTCTACTACCCGCCCCAGAACTTGAAATTGCCCTGGATGTACGGCACGACCGAGACCGTCACGACCTACGATAAGATCGAGAACCTGTATTGGGCCGAGAAGAAAGCTGTCGAGGAGGGATTTGCCGATCTTGGCGTGCAGTTCATCGGTCACTTTTCCCACTGGTTTCATTGGGGTGTGATGCTGTACTCCCGCTTTATCATCGAGAATCCGCCCGCGGAGGCGCGCGAGGCCCTGCGCCTGCACAACCGGGTGTGGAACGCCGCCATGCAGGCTGTCATCGCCAACGGTGGGATGATCAACGAGCACCACGGCGTGGGGTTAAAACTTTCCCGGTATATGCGCCGCCAGTTCGGCGCGGCCTGGCCGCTGCTGCTCAAGCTCAAGAAGACCATCGACCCCAACGGCATTATGAATCCGGGGAAGACGGGATTTGGTTTTTGAAGAATTACTGGAAAGGACTGCATGCCCATTCAAGATGTTCTCTCAACGGTCGAAAACTGCAGGTACTGCCTGATGTGCCGCCACGTGGCGTCAGTTGAATACGTGACTCACAAAGAAACCCTTTCGCCGCATGGTTGGGCGCTGGTGATCGCTTCTGTGAAGCGCGGCCTCCTGGAATGGAACGCCGATACCGTAGACGTCCTTTACAGTGCACCGGACAACGGGAATTCGCGCGCCCACTGCGTGACGAACCAGCCCTTGCCTGAAGCCATCGCAGCGGCGAGGGCCGAGGTCGCCCGGCTGAATCTCGCGCCGCCGATTGTATATGAGGTTGGCGCAGCCTTGAAAGAATGGGGCACGCCTTTCGCCAGGCGCAAACCCGGAATAGTTAACGGAGAGGGAGATGTGGCGCTCTTCGTCGGCGATGAGGTGCAGTATCTGTGGCCGAACTGCCTGAAGGCAACCCTGGAGATCCTTCAGAAGCTGAGCATTAACCCGGTATTGATTGGGGTTGGACGGAACAACGGCTATCTGGCGAGTTCCCTGGGCCTGCCGGAGCTTGCCGCCGAGCTGGGGCAGGCCACCCTCGCCGAGCTGAAAGCGACCGGAGCTCGCCTGATGCTGGTGCTTTCTCCGGGTGATTATTTCACTTTTCACCAGCTATATCCCGAGCGCCTGGGGATCGATTGGCCGGAGGCCGTCGAACTGCTCGAATTGACCACATTCCTTGCTGACCAGTTGGAAGGAGGTGAGATCCGCTTCAAACGATCGGATGTTGCTGCTGCCTACGCATACATTGATCCGACCCACGCCGTTCGGGTCCCCGGGCGGCACGGAGATCCCCGTAAGCTGCTCGCCTCCGTGCTGTCCGGCGAATCTCGCGAGCTGTTCTGGCGGCGCGAGCGGGCACATCCAGTCGGCAGCACAGCGCTGCAGTTCACTCGACCGGATATCGCTGCGAAGCTTACCCTGGCGCGCCTGGAGGATGCGCGCCGGAGCGGGGCTGAGCTGCTCGTAACCGACGACGCTGGCACATTGAGCAAGCTCAGTGAACGTGCCGCGGCATTCGATTTGCGCGTGGCTGGTTTGTATGAGTTGCTGGCCGATAATCTAATTTAGGTTGTTCAATCCCATTAGTTAAAAGGAGGTTCAAAATGCATCTTTCAATGCACAACTGGATGAGGGCGGAGCCCATCGATGTGACCGTTCGCCGCCTGGCGAAATACGGGTATGAGAGCATCGAGATCAGCGGCGAGCCGTATATCTACGACACCAAGGAAGTCCGCAAAGTGCTCAAAGAAAACGGCATCCGCTGCTGGGGGTCAGTGACCCTGATGCTCGGCGACCGCAACCTGGTCGCAAAAGACGAGGCGCAGCGCGCCAGGTCGGTGCAGTATGTCAAAGACTGCATCACCATGGTCAAGGAGCTGGATGGGTACGAGATGACCATCGTCCCCGCGACAGTGGGCAAGATTGTCCCCGATGGTCCGCCGGAAGAGGAATGGAAGTGGGCAGTCGCCAGCCTCAAAGAATGCTACGACTGGGGTAAGAAAGAGGGCGTCGTGCTGGCTATCGAGCCGATCAACCGCTTCGAGACCTATTTCTGCTCCCGCGCGGCGCAGGCTTTGGCGCTGGCAGAAGCTGTCGCTCCGGACTGCGGGGTTTGCCTGGACGCCTTCCACCTGAACATCGAAGAAGCCGACCCTTATGAGTCGATCCGCTCTGCCAAAGGGCGGCTGGTCGATTTCCACGTCGCTGACACCAACCGTTTCGCCTGCGGGCAGGGGCACTGGGACTGGCTCAAACTCGTTGGGACCTTAAAGACTATTGGCTATGACGGCGCGCTAACCGTCGAGTTCGTCGCTCCCATCGACCGGACGCCAGCGAATCCTTACCCGGAGGCCATTGAAAAGAATCCGGTCGACATCAGCCCCGAGCAGAAGAAGTTCATCGAAGAGCACGGTTCCAGCCTTCTCACGGAGGAGTTCTACAGCTGGCAGGTGGAGGTCTGCGCCAAGACGCTCCTGCCGCTCATCAGTTAGTCCAGCAGTAATCGTCTCGCTGTGGAGGGGGTGCAATAGCTGGCATGCTGCCCCGGGTAAAACAGCCGGGGGTTGCGCCCCTCCACAGCTGGAGGTAAGGTAATGGGCAAGAACGTCGTCCTGATTGGCACCCTGGATACCAAGGGTCCGGAGATCGCCTACCTGCGTGACCGGTTGCAATCCCTGGGTCTGACCACGACAGTGGTCGATTCTGGCATTCTCGGCGAGCCGATCGGGATCGTCCCGGATATCAGCCGGGCCGAGGCGGCTGCGTACGCTGGAACTACCATTGACGCCCTGCGCAATGCCGGCAGCCGGGGAAAAGCCGTGCACGGGATGCGGGAAGCGCTGAAGAAGCTGACGCTGGAACTGTACCGGGAGGGAAAACTCCAGGCGATCGCCAGCATGGGCGGGGCGGAAGGGGCGGTCATGGGGGCTGCGGCCATGATGCAGCTGCCGGTCGGAGTCCCCAAGGTGCTGGTATCGCCGATCGCATCCGGGAAACATTACTTCGATCCGCTGGTTGGGACCAGCGATATCATGGTCGTCCACTCCATCGTGGATATCCTGGGCTTGAATCCGATCGCCAGGACGATCTTTGACAATGTCGCCGCCGCCCTGAAAGGGCTGGTTGAACACGGTCACCCGCTGGAACGACCCGGCCCGGAAGATAAATATGTGGCGGTGACCATGCTCGGCAACACGACGAAAGCTGTGATGGCGCTCAAAGAAAAACTCGCCGCCCATGGATACGAAGCGGTCATCTTTCACTCAAACGGAGTGGGGGGACCGGCGATGGAGGAACTGGCGGAGGCAGGACAGTTCATCGGCGTCATTGATTACACGACGAATGAAACCTATGATCCAATGACAGGCGGCATTCACGACGGCGGCCCGGACCGGTTGAAGCGAGTCGGGCTCCTGGGATTGCCGCAGGTCGTCGTCCCGGGCTGCATCGATTTTTGCGTCTTCCACGCCGGCTCTATCCCCGAAGCGCTGCAGGGACGCCCTGTTTACGATCACAATCCTGAATACACCCTGGTGCGGGCTTCTAAAGAGGAGATGATCGCGCTGGGACGCCTGTTTGCCGAGCGGTTAAATCTGGCAAAAGGCCCGGTGACCATCGCTGTCCCCACCCAGGGTCTTTCGATCCCAAACGTCCCCGGTGGACCCTTCTGGGATCCAGAAGCGGATGCAGCCTTTCTGGAAACTTTACGGAGCGGCATCCGGGCGGATATACCAATCCTCACGTACGAAAAGCACGTGAACGATCCCGACTTCGGTCGGGAGGTTGCTGAGCTATTTGTCGAAATGATGCGCAAGGAGAGAAAACCATGATTGCCGACAACGGTCGAGATTACAAAGACCTTCCACATCTGACGGAAGGTGATGAGGAATTCCGAAGCAAATTCCTTTCATGGGATTTAGGCAACCTGACTTACATCGACGTCCAGGAATATCTGAAAGAAAAAGACACCATCCTGGTTCCAATGGCGAGTTTTGAGCAGCACGGGCCGCACCTGCCGATCTATACCGACACGATCACCGCGGTGGAAGTTGCGCGCCGCGTTGCCGAGATGATCGCTGTGCTCCATACCCCGGTGATCTGGATGGGATATTCCCCACAGCATATGTATGATCCCGGTCTCGGGCGAGGCACGATCACCGTGCGCAGCAGCACCCTGCTCAACCTGGTGCACGACGTGGGGCGCAGCCTGATCCACCATGGATTCAACCGCATTATCTTCGTGAACGGGCATGGTTCAAATGTCAAGGTGATCGACCCGGTACTGCGCAAGCTGCGCTATGAAACCGGCGCTTTGATCGGGTTCGTCAAGCCTTACATGGAGAACTACATCGGCATTCTGGCCGGCTTGATGGAGAACCCTCCTGAGGAGACGCCGGGCTGGCACTCTAGCGAGCTCGAGACTTCGCAGGACCTGGCCTGGAACGAGAAGTATGTGCGCTGGGAGCGTGCGAACTTCACCAGGGCTCACATCCCTGACTTCTTGCCCAAGACCTTTGCCAAGAAGGACGGCATGCCGGATGTGGAATTTGAAGGCTACAAATACTTCACCTTCCCGATGGATCACCACGAGTTCATCGAAAGCGGTGTGATCGGCAACCCGCTCCGGGCGACCAGAGAGAAGGGTGAGGAGGCCTTCCGCCGGCTGTCCGAACATGTCGCAAAAGGCGTGCTCGAGCTGATGAAAGTCCCGGTGCACGTCCACACGCGGGCCTTCGTCGACCGGGTCCTGTAGAGACTGATAGGCAATGGGAACGCAGAGATCCCCCTGAAACTCAGGGGATTTTCAACAGACCCTCTGCGTTCTCTTTTCTCCATTAATCAACCCGACACCCTGTCCTGGTCTCCTTCAGTGTCAGGACAGCTTATAAAGGAGGCATCAAGTGAAAGTCGGTGTATTCAGTTTTGTATTTCAGGACCTGCTGACATTCGATAAGGCGCTGGATTGGATCGCCGGAACAGGGGCGGAAGCAGTCGAAGTTGGATCGGGAGGCTACGTGGCCGAGCTGGGGGAATCCTACTGCAAGCCGGCGGAACTGCTCGCAGACGGGAAGAAGCTCGCCACCTGGAAAGCGATGATCGACGATCATGGGCTGGAAATCAGCGCCCTGAGCTGCCACGGCAACCCCCTCCACCCCGATCCGCAGGTGGCAAACTGGCACCGCAAGGATTTCCGCGACACTGTGCTGGTCGCCGAGAGGATCGGCGTCCGGCGGGTAATCACCTTCTCCGGCTGCCCGGGAGATTGCGAAAGCAGCAAGTATCCCAACTGGGTGACCTGTCCCTGGCCCCCCGATTTCTTGCGCATTTTGGAATGGCAGTGGAACGACAAGGTCATTCCATACTGGCAGGAGGAGGTCCGCTTCTGTCGGGACCACGGGGTGGACATGATCTCGCTGGAGATGCACCCCGGTTTCGTCGTCTACAACCCGGAAACCTTGCTGCGTCTCAGGGAAGCAGCTGGCCCGGAGATCGGGGCCAACTTCGACCCCAGCCATCTCTTCTGGCAGGGGATCGACCCTCTCTTTGCCATCCGAGAGCTGGGGGAAGCCATCTTCCACGTGCACGCCAAGGACACCATCATCGACCCGGTCAACACGCCCGTCAATGGGGTCCTGGACACCAAGCCCTATGCCGACGAGGCCCGCCGCTCCTGGATTTTCCGCACGGTGGGTTATGGGCACGACCTGAAATTCTGGAAGGACCTGGTCAGCAACCTGCGGCTGGTGGGGTACGACTACGTGCTCAGCATGGAGCACGAGGACAGCCTGATGTCCCTGCGCGAAGGACTGGAGAAGGGCGTTCGTTTCCTGAGGGACCTGGTGTTGACGGACGAACGGGGCAAGCCGTGGTTCGAGGCGTGAATTTAACCCATACTCGCACAGGTGCTAAAGAGTAGAGTTTATTCCATATCTTGCGCCTTTGTGCGTCTGCGTTAATGGAGTTGATTTTGCAGATCAGGCTTGCTTACGGTCGGCAGGGATTAACCATCGCGGTCCCGGAGAGGGCGGAGGTGCTGGAGCCGCGCTTTGTTCCTGGGCTTCAAGATGAGGTGGCTGCCATCCGGGCGGCTTTACGAGATCCCATCGATTCGGCACCCCTGGCGGACCTGGTCCGGCCGGGAGACCGGGCGGTCGTGGTGCACACCGACATCACCCGCGCGACTCCCAACGCGCGCATGCTGCCGGTCTTACTGGAGGAGCTGGAGAGCGCAGGCGTGTCACGGGAGGACATCACCCTGCTGAACGGGCTGGGGACGCACCGCCGGCAGACAGACAGCGAGCTGCGCGCCATGCTCGGGGATTTCATCGTCGACAACTATCGCTGCCTCCAGCACGACTGCCACGACGACGAAGGCCTGATTGCGTTGGGGGAGACCAGCTTCGGTCACCCGGTGAGGGTGAACCGCACCTATCTGGAAGCGGATGTGAAAGTCCTGACCGGTTTCATCGAGCCGCACTTTTTCGCTGGTTTCAGCGGCGGCCCGAAAGCGGTCCTGCCTTCCCTGGCGGGCGCTGAGAGCGTGTTCACGAACCACGGCTCGAGTATGATCGCCCATCCCAGGGCGACCTGGGGGGTCACGGCGGGGAACCCGATCTGGGAGGAGATGAGCGAGGTGGCGCTGCGGACAGAGCCGACATTCCTGCTCAATGTGGCGCTCAACGCCCGCCATGAGATCACAGGGATCTTCGCCGGCGACATGCTTGCCGCGCACGCGGCGGGCTGCGCATTCGTAAGAGAATGCGCCATGATCGGCGTGGATCAGGCCTACGACGTTGTCATCACGACGAACAGCGGCTACCCGCTCGACCAGAACCTGTACCAGTCGGTGAAAGGCATGAGCGCCGCCAGCCAGGTGGTCAGAGAGGGCGGGGCGATCATCATGGCTGCGGCCTGTGAGGACGGGCTCCCGGATCACGGGCAGTACGCAGAACTGCTCGCAGCAGCTGGCTCGCCTCGGGGAATCCTGGAGATGATCGCCCGGCCCGGGTTCTGCGCTCAGGATCAGTGGCAGGTGCAGCTGCAGGCGCAGATCCAGCTGAAAGCTGACGTTTTCGTGCACAGCGATGGCTTGACGGACGAGCAGATCGAGCGAGCTTTGTTCATTCCCTGCCAGGATATCGGTTCGACAACAGCCAGCCTGATGAAGAAGTACGGGCCTCAGGCGCGCCTTTGCGTCCTGCCCGAAG